>NZ_JCBDHE010000017.1:0-185341 GCF_059834225.1 Vibrio sp. R10-SG3-ISO3
TGGAAGGTAAAGATGACGTGACGGGTGAAGACCTTGTGGTTCGTGATGACGACAAAGAAGAGACCGTTCGCGCTCGCTTAGGTGTCTACCACGATCAAACTGCGCCACTGATCGAATACTACGGTAAAGAAGCGGCAGCAGGTAACACTAAGTACTTGAAATTCGATGGTACTAAGCAAGTGGCGGAAGTGAGCGCTGATATCGAGAAGGCATTAGCATAATAGGCAATACCTATTATCATCACTTTTGTGAAATTTGTTATAGTGAAGCGACCTAATCAGGTCGCTTTTTTTATATTTCTCTTGAACTTAACGCGGCTAGGCAACGTATCTTTCAGACAATTAAGACTGGATTCAACACAGGATCGGCGGACTCTATGCAGAATAAAAAACAACAAGGTGTGCTATTGGTGAACTTGGGCACACCCGATGAACCCACCGCACCAGCCGTGAAGCGCTTTCTAAGTCAGTTCCTTCATGATCATCGAGTCGTCGACATGAGCCGCTGGCTGTGGTGCCCTATTTTACATGGTGTGATATTGCCCATTCGCTCGCCCAAAGTCGCCAAGTTATATCAAAGCGTTTGGATGGAAGAAGGGTCGCCGCTGATGGTGTACTCTAAGCGCCAAGCGGCGCGTCTGGCTGATTTTTTATCGATGCCAGTGGAGCTTGGCATGACTTATGGCAATCCTAGTCTGCAATCTGGCGTTGAGGCACTGCTTGTACAAGGCGTCGAAGAGATCATTGTGCTGCCTCTTTACCCTCAGTATTCCGGCACCACCACTGGCGCGGTCAACGATGGCTTAGCGAAAGCCTTTAAAACGATGCCCGTGTTACCCAATTATCGAATGCTGCGCGACTATCACGATCATCCTCTGTATATCAAAGCGCTGGCGGCCAGTGTTGAAGCCTCTTGGCGCCAACATGGGCGTGGGGATTACTTGCTCTGTTCGTATCATGGCATCCCTAAACGCTACGCCGATAATGGTGACATCTATCCACAGCACTGTTTGCGAACCACTGAGCTTTTGGGTAAGGCGCTGGGATTAACCAGTGAACAAATTGGCACCACGTTCCAGTCGCGCTTTGGTCGAGAAGAGTGGCTTCAGCCCTATACGGACAAAACCATTGAACAGTTGCCGAGCGCTGGCATCAAAAAG
This sequence comes from Vibrio sp. R10-SG3-ISO3, assembly GCF_059834225.1. Lineage (NCBI taxonomy): Bacteria > Pseudomonadati > Pseudomonadota > Gammaproteobacteria > Vibrionales > Vibrionaceae > Vibrio > Vibrio sp. R10-SG3-ISO3. The sequence continues at coordinate 1,160 of NZ_JCBDHE010000017.1, forward strand.
CTCGATATTATGACCCCTGCCTTTTCTGCCGATTGTTTGGAGACCTTAGAGGAGATTTCCGAGCAGTGTCGTGAGTTGTATGAAGAGCATGGGGGAGAGCAGTTTAATTTTATTCCTTGCCTCAATGATGATGAGCTGCATATCGAGATGATGGCAGCCTTAGTTCAAGGAGAATAATGAGAGGCGATGTTAAGCCAGCCAAGAGCCCGATGTGTTCTTGACTGGCTTTTTTACACCTCATGTCAGCCCCTTGATGGTGACTGACTCACTTTTTACTCTTTCGCTTCATAATGACGGTATTCAAATACCTGCCCTTGCTCATTGAACGCATACACTGAATAGGCGTCGCTTTTCTCTCCATATTCCATACCGGGTGAGCCCATCGGCATGCCTGGCATCGCTAATCCTTTTGCCCCTTTGGGAGGATTGGCGAGAAACGCTTGAATGTCACTGGCGGGGATGTGGCCTTCAAATACATAACCGTCGATTTCTGCGGTATGGCAAGAGGCAAGCTGCGAGCTAATACCTAGCTGTTCTTTAATTGGGTTCATGTTGTCATGCAGTACTTCTTTGACGGTGAACCCTGCCTGCTCCATGTGTTTAGTCCACTCGCTACAACAGCCACAGTACGGCGATTTATGGTTGACCACATCGGCTGCCAGTACCTGCGGCGCTATAGTGAGTAGGGCGGTCAACATTGAGGTTTTCAGCAATCTGTTCATGAGCGATCTCCAAGCTGAGTTGAGGTTTTAAAAAGTCGAAGTCGATTGGCGTTGCTGACAACAGTAATCGACGATAAAGCCATCGCTGCGCCAGCAATGACTGGGCTGAGCAAGAAACCAAAGAGTGGGTATAACACGCCAGCGGCGACGGGAATGCCCAGTGAGTTATAGATGAAAGCACCAAATAAGTTCTGTTTCATGTTTTTGAGAGTGGCTTTAGAGAGCTCGATGGCCTGCACCACCGCCATCGGCGAGGCGTTAAGTAACGTCATTTGCGCGCTTTCAATTGCCACATCACTGCCACTGCCCATTGCAATACCGATGTCTGCTAAGGCGAGCGCGGGTGCATCGTTGACGCCATCACCGACCATGGCGACACGTTGACCGCGCACTTTCAGTGACTCAATATGCTGCGCTTTTTGATCTGGCAGCACTTCGGCGATGACGTCATCAATACCGAGCTGCTTTGCGATGGCGTTGGCGACATGGGCGTTGTCTCCAGTCAGCAGCACAGGGGTAATCCCCATATTTTTTAAAGTGGTTATCGTTCGCGCGGAATCAGGTTTAATGCCATCGGCGATCGCCATCACACCGACAACCTGCTCATCCAAAGCAATAATGATTGGCGTGTAAGCCTGGTCAGCCGCCCGTTTGATGTCTGCGTCGGCGAGGCTATGATCCCAGCCTTTTGCCTTGGCATAGTTGAGAGAGACAGCACTTAGAGATAGCTTTTGATAGTGTCCGGTCACCCCTTGTCCGCGTAGGTTAGTGAAGTGTGTGATAGGCAGCGGTGTGATGTGTGACGCTTGGGCGTAGTGCACGATGGCTTTTGCCAATGGGTGTTCCGAGTGACGTTCGATACCTGCGCTGAGACCTAAAAGCGTCTCGTCATCGATATGGTAGCGGGCGTGAAACTGCACTTCAGGTTTACCTTGCGTCAAGGTGCCCGTTTTATCAAAGACGACCGTATCGATGCGACTGGCCGACTGCAACACATTCGCATCTTTAATTAAGATCCCTAGCTCCGCTGCTTTACCAATCCCAACAGTCACAGACAGTGGCGTCGCAAGGCCAAGCGCACATGGACAGGCGATAATTAATACTGTGGTCACCGTGACCAGCATATAGCTGGCTTTGGGCTCAGGGCCAACAAAGAACCAGACCGCGGCCGCAATCAGAGCAATCGCGACGACGATAGGCACAAAAACGGATGAAATCTGATCGGCCAGTTTGGCAATCTGCGGTTTACTGCTTTGCGCGTCTCTGACTAATTTGATGATTTTTGCCAGCATGGTGTCACTGCCTACGCTGGTGGCTTGATACAGCAAGCTACCATCTTGGTTCAAGGTACCGGCATGTACGGTGTCACCGCTGCGTTTGAAGACTGGGATCGGCTCACCGGTAAGCATTGACTCATCGACATAGGACTCCCCGTCAGTGACAACGCCATCGACCGCGAACTGAGCCCCAGGCATGACGCGCAGCATCATACCTGGGGTGATCTGGTCGATAGGGATGGTTCGTTCACCTTGCTCGTCGACCAACAGCGCGTCGTTACTTTGCAAATTGATCAGTGCTTTAAGCGATTGGGTAGTCTTGGCTTTCGCTTTCGCTTCAATATAGTGGCCGAGCGAAATCAGGCCGATAATCATGGCACTGGCTTCAAAGTAGACGTGTCTTGAGGCAACAGGGAACCACTGTGGCATGACAACCACAAGCATCGAAAAGAGCCAGGCAGCGCCAGTGCCCAGAGCGACTAAGGTGTCCATGGTCGCTCGTTTATGGCGCAGTGCCGCGATAGCGTTAACAAAAAATCCTCTTCCTGCACTCGCCAGTAGCGCAAAACAGATCAAGCCAACAACGCCCCACGCCCATTGGTCGCCGCGGTTTTGGATCATCATACTGCCACCGAGAACGCCCCATAGCATGAGCGGCGCCCCGACGATTAAACCGGCCAGTGCGCTACGCTTGTGCTGCGCTTGCTGCTTTGCCAAATTTGCCGCTTGCTCGTCCTGCTGGGTGTTAGGATCGGCGATATGTGTGGCTTGATAACCCGCGCTCTGGCTCGCTTCTACAAGATCAGCCAGTATCTGTGCGCTTTCTCGTTTGCTGAATACTGAGGCGGTTTGCTCGGCTAGGTTAACGCTGACTCTGTTCACGCCCTCGACGGAGAGTAAGGCTTTTTCCACTGAGCTGACGCAACTGGCGCACGTCATCCCTGAAATAGCGAAATAGAGGTGGTGCTCATTACTATCTCTTTGCGAGGTGCTCTGCGGTTCATCGCCACTCTCCTTGATAGGTTCTTCACTGACGGTGTCCTCTGATATGAGCGGGGAGTCTTCAATCGGCACTGCGTAGTAACCCGTTTCTTGTACTAGGGCGATGATCTCGTCTGCTGTGAGTAGACCGATCACGGTGAGCTTGGTAGTGGAGATATCGACATCACCGATAGACGGATGGGATTCGAGCGCTGTTCGCAACTTAGCCACGCATCGGCCACAGTTTAGCCCCGAGAGTGAAAACACATAGCTTGTTCCTGATTGATAGCCTAAAGACGCCACCGTTTTCGCCAGTTCGTCATACGGGGCGTGACTTTCGACTTCAATGTGTTTTTTCGATACGTCGAGGACGGTGAGCGCATGATGCTCTATCAGTGCTCGCTCTACTTTGCGTGCGCAGCCCATGCAACTCAAACCCTGTAATGGAATATCAAACCTGTACATAGCGACGGCCTTTCACTGTCATTCGATGTGAGTTCGATAAGCATAAACCTTCCCTCAGGGGAAAGGTCAAGCATTGGAGCCCGAATGACGTCAAATTCGTTGAAATCAACGTATCGAACAAAATCAGTGACTTGCATCAAGTGAGATCGTGCTCACCCTTTTTTTACTACAAATATAAAGTGAGCTAAATAAACGCAAATAGGCTTTGACGGCGTTAACAATCTCACCGCTTTGCAGGGAGAAAAAGCTCAAAATTGCCGTTTTTATCGCTTTAGGTTTTTATTAACCCATTGAAATATCGTTGGTTTAGATACTCTCTCAATGACAAATTTGAAGTGAGTCGAAAAATAATTTGGTTTGTTTTTTAAGACGAAAAAAGCTTGCCAAGATGAGCCCGTCCATAAAGAGTCCTCACCACTGTGAATTCATCAGCGCGGTGGTGAGGCAAGAGAAAAATTCAAAAAATGACTATATAGGGGTTAATCTTATGTCTCACTTTAAAAAAACGTTTCTTAGCGCAGCAGTTGCTGCGGCGACTCTGACTGCGGGCGCTGCACACGCTTACATGTTAGGTGACCCAAATGATGCCAATGTTGAAGTGTATGGTGTGGTCTCCATTTCAGCGGTGGATTACGGCGCATCGAATGATGCAGGGCCGGATGCAGGCTGGGCACTAGAGAATGAAACGCGTGTTGGTTTTCGCGCTGCGAAAGTGATGACGGACAGCGTCACGGCATTTGCTCAAGTGGAATCGGGTTGGGTTCTGGATGACGGCGCTAAGCTCGGCAACCGTGATACCTTCGTTGGCCTACGCGGCGATGATTGGGGCTCCGTGCGTTTTGGTCGTATGTTGACACCTATGTATGAATTGGTGGACTGGCCATACTCAGCATCAAACTTAGGCCGCACATTCGACCGCGCATGGCGAAGCGGTGAGCGTTACCACTTTGACCGTAAGAGCCAAATGTTCCGCTACGATTCGCCAGTGTTTGGTGAGATGGTGAAATTTAGCTTGGCCGGTGGTAACGGTAGCGAAAATCACGAAGATTCGAACTTCTTTGGTGGTTCTATCTCTGTGACGCCAATCGATATATTGACTCTACATGCGGCGTTTGAAACTGCCGAAGGAACAACGTTTGAAGGTGGTGAATCAGGCATTTGGGATACGAACAACCCAGATCCAAATGGTCAGCCTTCATGGAAACCAGGAGTTGCAGCATCAATTGGTGATACTGATGCGTACTTTGTCGGTTTTGAGCTTCGTCCACTCGACAACTTCAACCTCTTGGGGGCGTACAAATCTGGCTCTTACGACTCGACCAACAATGGTGGCGGCTACGGCTACAAAGAGCGTGAAATCGACGCTTACTCCATTCAAGCGAACTACTACTTTGGCAATGCCAATATTCGTGTCGGCTACGCGGATCAAACCGGTAAGCAAGATGGCCGAAAAGATAAGGATCTGGATTCTACCTCTATCAGTGGTGAATTCGGTTACTCATTTAACTCTGTCTACACCTTCGTTCGTTTAACACAACAAGACGACGCAGCGTTTGATGACGATTTGATGATTCGTATCGGTACCGAATGGGTATTCTAATATAGAGCAAGAAAGGCAAGGCGGGCTCTGTCCGCCTTTTGTCGTTTTTGTACTTTTTGCCACTGCTATGTATTTGCCATTATAAAAATAGGGAAAGATCGTGATGAGATCATTAACGCTGCTGAGTTTGTTTGTCTGTCAGTCACTGTGGGCCAACGTGCAATTGACGACCGAGGGGCGAGTGGAGGTATTAGCGCTCAACTCAACCGATACCATTGTTCATGTTAAACCGGGTGAATGGCAACTGCCCAACGGCACCAATCAACTGTTAGTGCGAGTCAGTGGGATGATTGACACCAACGGAGGTAAACAGAAGTTTAATGGCTTACCTCTAGTGGTCACATTTGAGGCGCACGATCAAGCGGTGACCATTGCAGAACCCTTTGTTATCCGCGATCAAAGAGGGGTAGAGCGGTATAAACGGGCACCGAGTGTCCATTTACACGTCAATGGCCAGCCTTTGCCGTATCAATCGGATGAAATCTACGACCAGAGTTTTTCTCTGACCAAAAACTACGATGAAATGTTAGCAAGCTACAACGAACTTGGTGATGGTAAAGCGCAGCTGCGCACCTCAACATTAAAATCAACTGCGACAGCTGCTACGTCTCCAGCGCCATCCGACGTTGTTCTAGAAGCGACGCCGAGTTTGACGGATAAGGAGGAATCGACACGTACATCGCGGTTGCAACATGATTTTCTCACGCTTCCTGCTTCAGAACGCCAAGAGTTTCTCTCTTGGGCAGTAAAACACCTTAACCACGGATTGTAGATTTACATATCGGTGCTAAAATAACGCGCAATTTTGGCGTCACACTCCTCGCAAACGGAAGGCGGCGCAGTCATTCAGACAATCAAGGTATTTTACATGACGGTTAAAACTCGTTTTGCTCCAAGCCCGACAGGCTACCTCCATGTGGGTGGCGCTCGTACTGCTCTTTATTCTTGGCTCTACGCAAAAAGCCAAGGCGGTGAATTTGTACTTCGTATTGAAGACACCGACCTTGAGCGTAATTCACAAGAAGCTGTCGATGCGATTCTTGAAGGCATGCAATGGATGGGACTTGAGTGGGATGAGGGCCCGTACTACCAATCCAAGCGTTTTGATCGTTACAATGAAATGGTCGACAAACTGCTGGCTGAAGACAAAGCGTACAAATGTTACGCACCGAAAGAGCTGCTTGACGAAATTCGCGCAGAACAAGAAGAAGCAAAGCAGATGCCGCGCTACGACGCTAACCACCCGAAAATTATCGCTGCCAACGCGGCAGCAAAAGAGGGTGATCCGTGTGTGATTCGTTTCCGCAACCCGAAAGAGGGCAGCGTAGTGTTTGACGACCAAATTCGCGGCCGCATCGAAATTGGCAACGATCAGTTGGATGATCTGATTATCCGTCGTACGGATGGCGCGCCAACCTACAACTTTGTGGTTGTTGTCGACGATTGGGACATGGGCATCACTCACGTTGTTCGCGGTGAAGACCATATCAACAACACGCCTCGTCAAATCAATATTTACAAAGCGCTAGGTGCACCCGTGCCAACGTTTGCCCACTGTGCCATGATTTTGGGTGATGACGGTGCGAAGCTGTCAAAACGCCACGGTGCGGTCTCTGTGATGCAATATCGTGATGAAGGTTATCTGCCGAATGCACTCAATAACTACCTAGTGCGTTTGGGCTGGTCTCATGGCGATCAAGAGATCTTCTCACGCGAAGAGATGATTGAACATTTCTCCTTGAAGGCGATTTCTAAGTCAGCTTCTGCGTTTAACACAGATAAATTGCTTTGGTTGAACAACCACTACATCAAAACCTCCGATCCAGCGTACGTTGCAACGCATCTTCAATGGCATTTGGATAACCAAAAACTCGATATCTCAAATGGCCCTACGATCACAGATGTGATTCAACTGGTCGGTGAGCGTTGTCACACATTAGTGGAACTGGCTGAGCAAATTCGATACTTCTACGAAGACTTTTCGGAGTTTGAAGCCGGGGCGGCGAAGAAGCACCTTCGTGGCGTTGCCAAAGAGCCTCTGCAACTTGCTCTAGAGAAAGCCAAAGCCCTGACAGAGTGGACAACCGACAACATCAAGCAAGCGATCATTGCGACTGTGTGTGAAGAGCTTGAGATCGGCATGGGTAAAATTGGTATGCCGCTGCGCGTCGCTGTGACTGGCGGTGGTCAATCACCATCAGTGGATGCCGTGATGGCGCTTATCGGTAAAGAACGCGTTGTCGCTCGTATTGAATTGGCACTTGCTTTTATTACTGAGCGTGAAGCGAACGCGTAAATCGCGCGTTAAGTAGATCCAGACACTAGCCGCAGTGGTTAATCCCTGCGGCTTTTTTTTCATCTGAAGGGTGTTCATTATTTTTTATTCTCTTTGCCTAACTAATTACTGACTTATCAATATAATTTTTCACGCTATTTTAACCTTTGAGACAAGACATTTGGTCATTCTTCACATATTCTGAAAGGGTGTCTTCCAATGGAAGTGGTGGTCAACGGACCGCGCATTAAGGAGAAAATAAATGAAAATAAAAACAGTAGCAGTGGTTGTAGCAAGTGCTCTCGCTTTCTCTTCAGCGCCTTCATTCGCTGATGTGTACTTAGGGGGTAAAGTCGGTAAATCTTGGTTAAATGATGCGTGTGATATGACCGCAGATTGTGATGATGATGCCATCACTGGTGGTGTGTTCGCGGGTTACCAATTTGTGGACTGGCTTGGCCTAGAAGCCGGTTATGACTATCTCGGTAAATACACCGCTGATGGTATTGCTGACGAGTCCGCCAGCGCGTTTACCCTTGCGCCGAAACTCAGTGTACCTCTGACCGATGTGATCTCACTTTACGGTAAAGTGGGCGGTGCTTTTGTCGATTATGGAAGTGAGAATGATGCCTCATTCCTAGGTGCAGTGGGTGTCGAGCTCAATGCGAGCAAGTCCACTGGTGTGCGTATTGAATATCAGCGCTTGACTGACGTAAATAACAACTCAGCTCGTGCAGCCGTGAACTCTGCTACGATGAATTTCGTTTACCGTTTCGGTGCGAGTGAGCAGCCGATGACAACGGAAGAGCCCGTCGCCGAGGTGATGGCGGCAGAGCCGGTGCAAGAAGTGGTCGCCGAGCCTGCAACCAAGAAATTTACCGCCCAGTTGGTTGATGCCGGTATCTTCGAAGTGAACAGCGCTGAGCTAAAGTCAGAAAGTGTCGCGATGCTCGACAAACTTGTTGCCATGATGAAGCAGTATCCGCAATCTACCGTTACCATTACAGGTCACACGGACTCCACAGGTTCAGCGGCGTACAATCAGACGTTGTCAGAGAAGCGTGCCCAAGCGATCGCCGGCTTGCTTGAAAATGAAGGCATCGATGCTTCGCGCATCACTGCAGAGGGCAAAGGTGAATCTAGCCCTATCGCGTCAAATGAGACCAGCGAAGGTCGTCAAAAGAACCGTCGCGTCGAAATCAACGTTCCTGAGTTTGAATACGAAGAGTAAGTTGATCACTATGTTGATACTAAAGCCTTGGCATCTGCCAAGGCTTTTTACGTTATGGCTTGAGAACGTAGTTTGATTATTTGAGAGCGATACTCGTTAAGCGGCCCATGAACTCGAGTATTTCCAGATTATCCTTATTGGCTTCCAATAGGGCTTTTTTGGTTTTGGTGTAGGCACCCAAGCGACCATGCTTTTTGATAGAACAGACGACACTTTTATAGATTAAACGGCCATTGTCATCGTAGTTTCTCCATGCGGCGATATAGCATTCGTCTCTCGCCTCCGGATCGTGTTTTGTGGGTCGAGGTTTATAAATAATTTTAGGTTCCAGTGAGTGGGGGAGACGCGTGATCAGATAGGGGTCTTTGAGGAGGCGACGCCAGAATTTGCCCCACATTTCGCTACCCAGCTCATTTCTCAGGCGAATCGCTTTTTGCAGCCCTTTTTTTTCACCGATACGAACATAACCAACCGAACGGTGCAACACCTTATCATCCGGCGTATGGATATGAATTTTGTAGGCGGTTTTCGCTTTTGAAATAAAACGATGACCTGTATTGGTAATGAGGTTGCTTTTTGTCATTGTGCGGTTATCTACAACTCTGTTAATTACTAGTTTAGAAGAGATTCGCCGCAAGGGAAAATAGAGAGTAAAAGTAATTGCGCAGAGGCTCACAATGAAAGCAAAAGAGCGAGTGGATACCCGCTCTTGAATATTGGCGCTCCCGACAGGATTCGAACCTGTGACCTGCCCCTTAGGAGGGGGCCGCGCTATCCAGCTGTGCCACGGGAGCTCAGGGGTATGATACCCCAAATTATGCTGTTGTTAAGGGGTAACACTATGATCTGATTTACTTTTGAACATCGCTAGAGCAGTTTGTGCATCACATCGCCAATTTGAATGCTGCCCAGTAGCTCGGGTTGGTCAATGGTAAGCTCTGCTTCGTTTTCATACACACGAGATACCGTCAGTGTGATGTCCGTTTCTGTGACTTTATTGCGTGGTAACCCACGTTGGTCGATGAAAGAACCTGTATGCCATAGCTGCAACTTGTCGCCTTCGACGACGCCATGTACACGACCGAGATCCATGGTGATGGTGTTGCCCCACTTGGCGACTACTTCAGGTAAGGTGATTTTACAAGAGATTTCAGATTCAAGATCCAACATGATGTTTCGGCTTACGCGCAACATCATACTGCCGTAGGTCGACGCCCAAAAACGCGCGCTCTTAGTGTCCACTTGGCTGGTTTTAGGGAACGGCCATTTTGCCACTTCACGATAGTTTCGGTGGTAAATCTCATTACCCGTTTTGCCGTCGTACACTGTCATCTCGAGTGAGAACTGTCGGTTGATGATGTCGTCTTGCAGCAATTTTTGTTCAATGGTCGCTGTCAAGTCGTTGATAACGCCGCCAATGATGTACTGCGCGCCAGTATCTTGCGCGATCATTTTTAATCTTTCTGGGTAATCTTTGTTGATTTCAAAATCTGTGGTGCCTACCGATACAAAACTTGCCGATTCATTGTCGAGTTGGCGGTTGATGACTTGGGCGAAGTCGTCCCCGACACTATAGATTTGCCCCATGACAGCTTGCTGGGGGGAAGCTAAATCTATATTGCCCACTAAGAGGGTCTTCTTGTATTGACTCACGTGGCAACCTGTTGCCGATGGATAGATGTCAATACGCGCACGTAAGTACATGGTGCCACTGCGTACTCTCTGCTCCTCAATCAAGATGTAACGCACTTCACTGTTAGTAAATTGATACTCTTTTTGCGATGTCTCCAAGAAGGGACGCAAGTTACTAATGCTGCCGATGTCAGCGCCAGAAAAGCTGACTGCTTTATAAAGCGCATCTTCTAACGCATGTATTCTTGCCACCTCTTCTGATGACACCACGGTAGCGACGCCGGTGACCTCATACCAGCCTGCATTCGCGATCGAGGAGAAGAGGCTAAGATACAAGCCAGAGATAACGGTCAGAAGTGTTTTTTTCATGTTCGATTACCAACTTGGTTCGTTTTTTGCTTAGTTAATCTTAGCTGATTTAGGCATTGTGATTCTAAATGATTGCACAATTAGAAAAGCAAAGAGCGTTCCACTTTTTCAACTAAAAACTGTCGGAACGAAGAATGCCTAGGGTTATCGGAGATAAGAGAATGAAAAAATGGTTATTGCTTGTACCAGTCGTCATGCTGACGGCTTGTGCTTACGCCCCAATATACAACGGTAAAGAAGCTTACCGTGGTTCACAATTTATGTTGATGGAAAGTCCGCGTCACACTCTTGACTTTTTTGTTGAGAGCATGACAGAAGACTTGATGATTTCAAACACGAGTGTATCAGCACGAACGCCCATCGCCGTGACCTCTTTTGTCGACTTGCAAAACATGGATGCGACGAACTGGCTTGGAAATTCAGTGTCAGAGGGGTTCATCCATCAGTTTCAACGCCGCGGTTTTAAAGTTGTTGATTTCAAAACGACGGGATCGATTCAGGTCACACATTCGGGTGATTTTGCGTTTAGCCGCGATTGGAAGGATCTTGCTCAGGAGCAAGATATCCAGTATGTGTTAACGGGCACCATGCTTCGCCAAGAAGGGGGGGTGATCGTGAATGCGCGAGTTGTGGGGATGCAGTCTAGAGTTGTTGTCGCCACCGCTCAGGGTTTCTTACCGGCTGACCGAATTGGTCGCGATTTGGATACATTGAATAGTATCCGGACTCAAGATGGAGTGTTGATTCGTTCTGACCCAACGATGACTCAGCCATACACTGTTATTTTGCGACCATAGTAGGGAGACATGATGAAAAAAGTGATACTACTGATAGTTGCTCTCATTATGGTGGGCTGTCAGCCGATTCAAAATATGCGGCCTGAAGATTGGCTCACGGCTGTTGGTTACGCAAGCATAAGTGAGCAAAAAGGCAACAATGAAGAAGAGAAGCAAGTTCGGGCGATGCGAGCCTCTAAAATTGACGCTTACCGAGAGCTCGCCGAACAGGTGTATGGTTTGAGAGTGAGTGCCAGAGCAGATTTAAAAGATCAACGCTTAGGGACAGAGCTGACATCGGGAGCCGTAGATGGGGTCATTCGTGGTGCTGAAGTAGTCCGTAGTTATAAAGTCGGTGACAGTTACGTCACGGAACTTCGACTTGATGTCAAAAAAATGAATCAGTTGCGAGACTACGGGGAAGTGCAGCAAGTTCCAGAAAAACGCCAGCAAACGTTATTCTAGGCACATATTTTCTCTGATTTCCGATATAAAAACGGCGCTCTTATGAGCGCCGTTTTTATATCATCCTAACAATGTAACGCTATAGCGACTTTAGGCTTTAATATTAGTGCCAAGGGTGGTGACGTTACTGGTTTGCCCTTCGGCAGTGTACGTCATACCAAGCTTACCCTGGGACTGTTTCATGAGATTGTTGAGTTTATTGAAGCTCAATTGAGCACGTTGCAATGCTTCACCGTTAACGGCATTGGCCTGCTGGCAATCAGAGATGATGCTGCGGATCTTGTCGACCAGAGGGCTCAACTCTGGATCGCTCGTCAGCGTCTCAACATCGGGGTGTTTCTGAATGCGTTGATCGGTTTGTTGAAGCTTAGAGATCAGATCGACCTTCGCTTTCGCAACCTGTTCGATATCTTTAGAGACGCGACTGGCTATCGCCACTTTTTCTTGCTCTAACAGTGCCGACAATTCGGTTGCGCTTTGCAATTGGAATTCTACAAGCCCTTTTAACGCTGCCATGGTGGTATTGTTTCTTCAGTTCCAAATTCAGTGGTTAAAAACCACCAAGCTCTTTTTCGAATTTCATCATGTTGTCAGCCAGCTTTTCCGGATCCACGGAATAAGAGCCGTTTGCAATCGCTTCTTTGATTGCCGCCACTTTTGCTTTGTCAAAGCTGGGTTGACTTGCCATTTGATTATGCATCTCGCCCACCGCTTTACCTTGTGTGCTGAGGGACACCGAATCTTGCGCTACACCCGACTTGCTCGGAGAGTCACTTGTATTGGATGTTGCGTTCGTTTCACTGCGCGAGGGGCTACGAGTGGACGTGGTTAACGTCTGCCCTGCACGAATGTTATCAATACCTGCCATGTTTGAGCCTTTTAATTAGAGGATGACCTGTACTGTCACTATCGACTACAGGGCGAATAACTTTAGTGCTTTTTCAACCAAAGTTAAAAAATAACCGTGACTTCTGAAATGCCTGTTACTCTGCCTTCAATTATACGGTTGGATTTACTATTTTTCACTCTTATCTGCTCACCATGAGATCCATCTGTCAAAGCCACGCCTTTGGTGGTGATGGTCATACCAGACTGTACGGCGCGAATGGTGACGGTTTCATTGCGGCACACCACGCAAATATCACGGTTTTCGACTACGTCACCCGCGTTCATGTTTTTTTTTGCTTTGGCGCCAATGACCGCATCGAGCGAGGAAAAACCTTGCCGTCTGAAGCGTTGCAAATCGACCATGCTGATTGTAATGTCGTGCGCTGCAATGATTTGCCCACGGGAAATTGGGCTCAATAGAGTGACTTGTGGACCGGTTCTCGTCAGGCGAACGGGCACATAGACTCGCCAGTTATCCGCTTCACACTCGATTTGGACGGTAATATTACTGGCTATTGGGTTGGTGGAGCTAGAGGATGCCAAGAGCGGCTCGGGGCAATCTGTGGCAAAAATACGACTATCGATGGAGGCGGCGTCTGCCTCCAAAGTACCACCTGTCGGCCATTCGACATTGGCTAGAATGTACTCTTGAGCGGCATTTTGTATGGCAAATATCTGAGCTTCGGTAGCGGAATTGACTGAAAAGCTAAAGAAAATACACAAAACACCGATAGACGTATAAACTCTTTTAAATAAAGCTCTACACTTAGTGAAAGAACAACTAGTGGAAATTGAACAAAACTGTGATTTTAGGTTCTTCATTCTGTTTCCTAGAATTTCTTAGCTTGTAGTAGACTATCATTTTTTTACACGAAAGTTTTAGATGGAGATGAGCTTATGACCGGTATTCTTGATTCTGTGAATCAGCGTACGCAACTCGTCGGTCAAAACCGATTGGAACTCCTTACCTTCCGCCTGATGGGGCGTCAGCGTTATGGAATAAACGTATTTAAAGTAAAAGAGGTGCTCCAATGTCCTAAGCTTACTTCTATGCCAAATCTGCACCGTTTGGTGAAAGGAGTCGCCCACATTCGTGGCCACACGGTTTCTGTCATTGATTTAAGTTTAGCCATCGGTGGACGTCCGACCACAGATGTAGAAAAAGCTTTCGTTGTCATTGCCGAGTTCAACCGCTCTATTCAAGCGTTTTTGGTCACCTCTGTCGAGCGCATCATCAACATGCATTGGGAAGCGATCTTGCCGCCGCCAGATGGCGCAGGTAAAGCAAACTACCTCACTGCGGTCACCAACATCGATAACGAGTTGGTAGAAATCCTCGACGTAGAGAAAATCCTTGCAGAAATCGCGCCGGTTGATGAAACCATGGATGCATCCATCGGTGAGGAAATCGCCCAAGCAGAGACAGAAAAACAGATCGTTCGCCGAATTCTCATTGCCGACGACTCCACTGTGGCACGTAAGCAGGTAGAAAGAGCGATTACTTCAATTGGCTTTGAGGTCATTGCGGTTAAAGATGGGAAAGAAGCGTACGAAAAGCTGGTGGAAATGGCCGCGGAAGGCAGTATTTATGACCAGATTTCCTTGGTGATCTCAGACATCGAAATGCCAGAGATGGATGGATACACATTAACGGCCGAAATTCGCCGCAATGCCGATTTGAAAAATTTGTACGTTATCCTTCACTCATCACTCAGTGGTGTCTTTAACCAAGCGATGGTTGAGCGGGTAGGCGCCAACTCATTTATTGCGAAATTCAATCCTGATGAGCTAGGTAATGCAGTGAAATCTGCGCTGACTAACTAAAGAGAACTGAATGACAGCCATAACAATAAGCGATCAAGAATATCGTGATTTCAGCCGTTTCCTCGAAGCGCAATGTGGCATTGTGCTTGGGGATAGCAAGCAGTACCTCGTTCGGAGCCGCTTGAGTCCGCTGGTGACCAAGTTTAAGTTGGTCTCTTTGTCTGACCTGTTGAGAGATGTCGTCACTGGGAGAAACCGTGAGCTGCGTGTTGCCGCTGTAGATGCGATGACGACCAACGAAACCTTATGGTTTCGTGATGGTTACCCATTTACAGTATTGGCCGACAAGCTTCTGCCCGAAGTGGCCGCGAATAAGCGCCCAATCAAAATATGGTCAGCGGCTAGCTCGTCGGGTCAAGAACCCTACTCAATGGCAATGACAGTGTTGGAGACACAGCAACGCAAACCAGGCTTGCTACCGAGTGTCGCCATTACGGCAACGGACATCTCATCTAGCATGTTGGATATGTGTCGAGCGGGTATCTATGACAACCTTGCGCTAGGGCGAGGTCTCTCACCCGAGCGTCGTCGTACCTTCTTTGAAGATGCCGGAGATGGCCGAATGAAAGTGAAAGACAACGTGAAGCGTTTGGTGAATTTTCGACCACAGAACTTAATGGAAAGCTATGCGTTATTGGGTAAATTTGACATTATATTTTGTCGTAACGTGTTGATCTATTTCTCGCCGGATATGAAATCGAAAGTGCTCAACCAGATGGCCAATAGTCTTAACCCCGGTGGTTATTTGTTGCTTGGAGCATCGGAGTCACTCACTGGGCTGACCGACCGTTTTGAGATGGTACGTTGCAACCCAGGCATTATTTACAAGCTCAAGTAGTTTTCTCACTCTCACTCAAATCCCAGCCTTGTGGCTGGGATTTTTTTTTCTGCCATACTGTGAATACCTATCCGTAGCAACAATGCCTATGTGTAGCAATGATGACATCGACAAAGACGGGTTCCCAACTGACCGGAAATTGGCTCGGTAATTGCTAAACAAAACGTGAGTGTCTAGTACACTCGATTAAATGGCTAAACAATGGCAATCCTAAAAGTTGGTACGCTAATTGCTAAATCATTTAATAGTATCGGTCAGTTCTTTGAGTAGAGGTCAACATGGCTATTTCTTTCGACAATGCACTAGGTATCCACCAACATACGGTGGGTGTACGTGAGCGCAATGCTGAGGTGATTTCCACCAACATCGCGCAAGCCAATACGCCTGGGTATAAATCGAAAGGGATGGACTTTCAAAAGGCATTACAGGCGGCAACGTCGGGGGCAAGCATTAGTCTTAGCCGTACGGATGGTCGGCATATTCCTGCCTCTACTCAGGTGACAGGGGAAGTCATGTATCGTCTTCCAACCCAACCTGACACGGGTGACGGCAACACGGTGGATGTGGATTTAGAGCGTAACTTGTTTATGCAAAACCAAATTAGACACCAAGCGTCACTGGACTTCCTAGGCAGTAAGTTCAAGAACTTAACCAAGGCAATCAAAGGGGATTAATAGATGAGCTTATTTAACGTTTTCAATGTCACTGGTTCTGCGATGAGCGCTGAATCTGTTCGTCTAAATACCACCTCGAGCAACTTGGCGAATGCGGACAGTATCTCAAGCTCTGCGAAAGATACCTATAAGGCTCGCCATGCAGTATTTGGTGCTGAGTTAAGTAAGGCAAAGTATGGCCGCGACCATATGGTGCCAGTGAAGGTAATGGGCATCGTTGAAAGTGATAAACCGCTCACCGCGGAGTACAACCCTGACCACCCACTTGCCAATGATGAAGGGTATATTTACAAACCTAACGTCAATGTGATGGAAGAAATGGCCAACATGATTTCTGCTTCTCGTTCATACCAAACGAATGTTCAAGTGGCAGATGCAAGCAAACAAATGCTGCTGCGTACGCTGCAGATGGGTCAATAAGGATAGGAGGTAACGTATGGCCGATGGCATAAATAATGTTGGTCAAAACGGCTTGTCCTATATCGACCAGCTTAAACAGCTTCAAGACAAGAATAAGCCTAATGAGACCACAGGTAAGCAAGATCTTAAACAAGAAGACTTCTTATCACTACTCACGAAGCAGCTTGCTCAGCAAGATCCGTTTAAGCCGGTCAGTAATGACCAGATGATTGCGCAAATGGCGTCATTTGCGACGGTAGACGGGATTGGCAAAATGAACACTCAGTTCGAAACGCTCAATACCTCTATGACGTCGAACCAAGCGCTTCAAGCCTCATCATTAGTAGGACGTGATGTATTAGTCCCTGGTGCTTCGGGTGTGAAGAAGGACACTGGCAGCATGGCTGCGATGGTCAAGCTTCCGCAATCCGTAGACAACATGATGGTGCGTATTGAAGACCAAATGGGCCAACTTGTTCGAACCTTCGATGCTGGTGCTAAGCCTGCGGGCGACAACCGAGTCGAATGGGACGGCAAGGATCAAAACGGTAATCCATTGCCGGCTGGCAAATACAAGGTGAGAGCCGCGGGTTTGCTGGATGGAGAATCGAAAGAGTTTGAGGTATCAACCTATGCAAACGTCAATAGTGTTCTCTTAGGTAAAGGCGATGGTAACGTACTACTCAATCTGGCTGGCTTCGAGTCGCCAGTTCGACTTGCTGAAGTACTAGAAGTTGGCAAAGCGTAACGTGTTAGTGATAAACGACGCTAGCTAGATAGGAGATTTTGGAATGTCATATGTTGCACTTAGCGGGTTATCCGCAGCTCAGTTAGATCTGAACACTACCAGTAACAACATTGCGAACGCAAACACGTTCGGCTTTAAAGAGTCGCGTGCAGAGTTTGGCGATGTGTACTCAAATTCACTCTTTACCCATGCGAAAACAACGCCAGGGCAAGGCGTGCAGGCAGCACAGGTTGCTCAGCAGTTCCATGAAGGTTCCAGTATTTATACCAATAACCCGATGGATTTGCGTGTATCTGGTACGGGGTTCTTTGCCGTCGCAAAAGACAGATTAACCCCAACATCCAATGAACTGACTCGTAACGGCGCGTTTCATTTGGATAAAAACAACTACATGGTGACCGCTAATGACGAGTTCTTACTCGGTTACCAAGTCAATCCAGATACCGGTGATGTTCTCTCTTATGAGCCTTCGCCACTTAACATTCCAAAAGAGTTTGGTAAGCCAAAGCAAACAGCAAACATTGAAGTAGGGGTGAACTTACCTGCGGGTGGGGATTTGAAGGACCCAACCTTGTTTGATTATTCCGATCCCGAGACGTACAACCGCTCAACGTCCTCGACGATTTATGATTCGATGGGCCAGTCGTACAAACTGACGACCTACTATCTAAAAGATCAAAATCAGGCGAATACGTGGCAGACATACTACACGGTGACGGACAGTGCTGGTGAGAAGCCACTGAACATCGTTGGTGGTGATGCAACGAGTCCTACGGGGCATGTCGGTCACACTATGCGTTTCAATAATGATGGTACGCTAGCCAGTTTAAACAATGGGCAGAATATCGTCTCCGAACCTTTGGGGGCGGGTGCTAACCCGATTGACTTGAACGGTGCAGACATCAACCAAACATTGTCGTTTGGCCTTGATAGTGCCACTCAGTTTGCGGCTCCGTTTGAATTGACCAAGTTTGACGAAGATGGCGCAACTACTGGCTTCTTGACTAAGGTTGACTTTGATGAAAACGGTAGTGTCCTTGGCACATACTCTAACGGTGAGAATATCACCTTGGGACGTGTGGCGTTGGTTCGAGTAGCCAATGAACAAGGCCTAGATAAGAAGGGGGGAACTCAATGGGATTCCACTCAAAACTCTGGCGCCAAAG
The DNA here is from genome assembly GCF_059834225.1 of Vibrio sp. R10-SG3-ISO3. Lineage (NCBI taxonomy): Bacteria > Pseudomonadati > Pseudomonadota > Gammaproteobacteria > Vibrionales > Vibrionaceae > Vibrio > Vibrio sp. R10-SG3-ISO3. The sequence continues at coordinate 19,490 of NZ_JCBDHE010000017.1, forward strand.
TGTGGGGTGAATCGAACAAAGGCTCATTTGGTACAATCAATAGCGGTGTGCTTGAACAGTCCAATATTGATATGACTCAAGAGCTGGTGGATCTGATTTCAGCCCAGCGCAACTTCCAAGCGAACTCACGTTCACTTGAAGTGCACAACCAAACTCAACAAAATATCCTTCAGATTCGTTAATCGAATCACACGCAATCTTCTGAATAGCAAACTAACGGCAATCGTTGGTTTGCTATTGTTGCCTCTAGCGGCAATTGCCGCTCCAATCTTATTCTATATTGCCATTTCTCTTTGCAACTGATTGATAACATTTACTTATTTTTATTGGCACGCCAATTGCTTTAAATGATCTAAATTGTGATTGTTGGAGCAAATTATGGATCGTGCACTGTTTCTCGCTATGAGCGGAGCAAAGCAAAATATGCAAGCGATGCAGCTAAGAGCGAATAACTTGGCAAACGTCAGTACCACGGGGTTCCGTGCTGATTTGGCGCAAGCCCGCTCAATGCAAGCATACGGCGACGGTTTGCCAAGCCGCGTATTTAGCATGACAGAGCGACCAGGTCATAATTTTCAGCAAGGCAGTGTGATTACCACTGGGCGAGATCTCGATGTCACTATTGAAGGCCAAGGTTGGATTGCCGTTATGGACAAGACGGGCAAAGAAGGCCTGACTCGAAACGGTAACCTCAACATTGACGTCAATGGCTTGCTTACCAATGGTAATGGCAACTTGGTTTTGGGCGAGACAGGCGCACCGATCACCCTACCGATTCCGTTGAGCAAAGTGGAAATCGGTACTGATGGGACGATTTCTGTTGTGCCACAAGGCGCCCCAGCGGATGCGATCGAAATCGTTGATCGCATCAAACTGACACGCAACGACAACCAATCACTGTACAAAGATGTCAATGGCCTCTTCCGCGCCAAAGATCCCAATGCAGCTTACGAGGCGGATGCCGGCGTAAAACTGCTCAAAGGCGCGTTAGAGGGCAGCAACGTGAATGCCATCGGTGAGATGACCAGCTTGATTGATCTTCAACGACAATTCGAAATGCAGGTCAAGATGATGAGCACAGCAGAAGACATGGACAAAGCGTCTGATTCTCTGCTTCGTATGAGCTAAGACCGTTTCTAGGAGAGAATTATGCAACCGGCATTATGGGTAAGTAAGACGGGCTTAGATGCTCAGCAAACCAATATTTCGACCATTTCCAACAACTTGGCTAACGCCTCGACGGTGGGTTTTAAGAAAAGCCGTCCTGTGTTTGAAGATTTGTTCTATCAAAATATCAACCAGCCGGGTGGTCAATCTTCGCAAAATACCGAATTGCCAAGTGGTTTAATGCTCGGCGCGGGTTCTAAGGTCGTGGCAACGCAGAAAGTGCATACCCAAGGGAATACGCAAACGACCAACAACAGCCTCGATATGATGATCGAAGGCGACGGTTTTTTCCAAATATTGATGCCGGATGGCAACATCGGTTACACGCGCAATGGTCAGTTCACCGTCAACAGTGAAGGTGTGATTGTCACGTCTGGTTCGGGGTATTCCTTAGAGCCTGAAATCACGATTCCAGACGACGCCATCAGCATTACTGTTGGTACGGATGGGGAAGTCTCTGTGCGTGTGCGAGGTCAGCAAGATAACCAAGTTCTGGGGCAAATTACTACGGTTGATTTTATCAACCCTGGTGGTCTTGAGCCTATTGGTCAAAATCTCTACTTGCCAACCGGTGCCAGTGGTGACCCTCAAGAAGGCGTACCGGGTTTTGACGGGTTTGGTGAAGTGCGTCAATCGATGCTAGAGACCTCAAACGTGAACGTGACGGAAGAGCTAGTCAACATGATTGAAGCGCAGCGCGTGTATGAAATGAACTCAAAAGTTATCTCTGCCGTCGATAAGATGATGAGCTTCGTAAACCAACAGCTATAACTGAATGAGTAAGGGGATTGTGATGATGCGAGTCATTAGTGTAACACTGATAGCACTGCTCTCAGGCTGTACCATGCTGGATATGCCAATCGAGACACCGGATGTGGTTCAAGGTACAACTACCGTTGATGCTGTAGAAGGAGATAAATCTTCCGATGATAGCTCTGGGATTGTAGATACTCTGCGAGGACGCACCGACCCTGTCGCTGGCGATCCTGCTTGGGCCCCCATTCATCCTAAGCATGAGCCGGAGCACTACGCGGCGGCAACCGGTTCGTTGTTTAATACCGGTAAAATGACCGTCAGTTTGTACGACGACTCTAAACCGAGAGGCATCGGTGACATCATCACCGTCACTTTGGATGAAAGTACCAAAGCGGCGAAAAGCTCAGACGCTGATCTGTCAAAAAATAATGATGCGTCGATGGACCCGCTGGAAGTGGGTGGTCAACAGCTGACCATTGGCGACTACAACTTTTCGTATAACTTAAGTAATGATAATTCGTTCAGTGGCAGCGCGGCGGCGAACCAAAGTAACAGCATTTCAGGCTCGATTTCGGTCGAAGTGATTGAAGTTCTGGCGAACGGAAATTTGGTGATTCGCGGTGAAAAGTGGTTGACCCTCAACACGGGGGACGAATACATCCGCTTAAGCGGCACCATCCGTCCGGATGACATCGACTACGACAATACCATTGCGTCAACGCGTATTTCGAATGCCCGAATCCAGTACTCTGGTACGGGAACGCAACAAGATATGCAAGAGCCTGGATTCTTGGCACGATTTTTTAATGTCGCTCTTTAATCCCGTTTGATGTCGATGTTTTGGCATTGCGTTAGAGAATAAGGTGTCCCCATGAAAACGTTGTTTGTCTTCCTAATTAGCTCGCTGCTTGTTGTAACACAAGCTCAGGCTGCGCGTATTAAAGACGTGGCTCAAATTGCCGGTGTTCGTAGTAACCAACTTGTCGGTTACGGGTTGGTCACAGGTTTGCCGGGCACAGGAGAATCGACACCCTTTACCGATCAAAGCTTTAACGCCATGCTGCAAAACTTTGGCATTCAATTGCCGCCCGGCACTAAGCCAAAGACCAAAAACGTTGCCGCTGTGATTGTGACGGCTGAGTTACCGCCTTTTTCTAAGCAAGGTCAGACGGTTGATGTCACCGTTTCCTCAATAGGCTCGGCGAAAAGCTTGCGTGGCGGTACACTGATGCAGACCATGCTCAAAGGTCTAGATGGGCAAGTGTATGCGGTGGCGCAAGGCAATTTGGTGGTGAGTGGCTTTAGTGCGACTGGCGCCGATGGCTCTAAAATTGTCGGCAACAACCCGACAGCAGGTATGATTTCTAGCGGAGCCATCGTTGAGCGAGAAATCCCATCGCCGTTTAGTCGCGGTGATTACATCACGTTTAACTTGCTTGAATCTGATTTCACCACTGCTCAGCGTATGGCGGATGCCGTTAACAACTTCCTGGGTCCTCAGATGGCCTCAGCGGTGGATGCCACATCGGTGAAAGTGCGTGCGCCTCGCGATGTCACTCAGCGTGTGGCCTTCTTATCAGCGATTGAAAACCTCGAATTTAACCCCGCCGATGGTGCAGCGAAGATCATTGTTAACTCACGTACAGGAACTATCGTTGTCGGCCAGCACGTGCGCTTGAAGCCGGCTGCCGTGACTCATGGTGGCATGACAGTGGCAATCAAAGAAAATCTCAACGTGAGTCAACCGAATGCGTTTGGTGGTGGTGAGACGGTTGTCGTCCCCGACAGCGATATCGAAGTCACCGAAGAACAAGGCAAGATGTTTAAGTTTGAGCCTGGATTAACTCTAGACGATCTGGTTCGTGCAGTGAATGAAGTCGGCGCGGCACCGTCTGATCTGATGGCAATCTTGCAAGCGCTGAAACAAGCGGGCGCGATTGAAGGTCAGCTGATCATCATTTAACGGGGGCGATATGATCAATAACGGAAATGACATCGGTTTTATTCATGATATCGCCAACCTAGACTCACTGCGCCGTAAAGCGGTCAATGGTGAGGAAGGGGCAGAGCAAGAAGCGCTCAACGCCGCCGCCAAACAGTTTGAAGCGATTTTTACCTCTATGCTGTTCAAATCGATGCGTGATGCCAATTCAACCTTTGAATCCGGCTTGATGGACAGCCAGAACCAACAGTTCTATCGTCAGATGATGGATGATCAGATGGCGAGTGAATTGAGTGCCTCTGGCTCACTCGGCCTAGCCGACATGATTGTGGCACAGCTTTCCACAGGCCAAGTGGACAATGAAACGGCGAACAACCGCAACCCTGATTTTGAAGCCATGATGGACAAAGTCTCTCGTATTCGTGAAGAGCGTGCCAATGCCCCTGCTGAAATCCGTGCTACTGGAGAGGAGCAAGCGAATACATTCGACTCTCCAGAATCGTTTGTAGCGTCGATGTCGCCTTATGCGGAAAAGGCCGCTCAGGCACTCGGCGTGGACTCATCATTGCTACTTGCTCAAGCGGCGCTCGAAACCGGCTGGGGCCAAAAAGTCATCAACAGTTCGCGTGGTAGCAGTAACAACCTCTTCAATATCAAAGCAGACCGCAGCTGGGCAGGCAATAAGATGTCCACTCAAACTCTTGAATATCATCAGGGGGTGCCAGTACAAGAGCGAGCAGCATTTCGTTCTTACGCTAACTTTGAAGAGAGTTTTAACGACTATGTGCGCTTCCTCAATCAAAACCCTCGCTATACCACAGCGCTCAAGCACAATGGCGATGATGAGGCGTTTATTCGCGGCATTCATGATGCCGGTTATGCCACAGACCCCGATTACGCGGATAAAGTGCTGAGTGTCAAACGACGTATTGATAGCATGTAATGGCTTGACCGGTAGGGTCTCTCAGCAGACCCTATCACCACCCACCACCCACCACCCCTAATCCAATCAATCTTATCCCATACACTCTCGAAAACTAACCCTGGCACACATATTGCTATTTAAGTCCATAGGCAATCAGTAAACACTGATAAATAAAGGTTTCTTGGGGGCAATATGGCGTCTGATCTTCTGAATCTTGGTTCGCAAAGCGTACTGACGGCTCAGAGACAATTGAACACCACAGGGCACAACATCTCGAACGTGAATACCGAGGGTTATAGCCGTCAGTCGGTGATACAAGGCACAAACATGCCGCGTCAATATGGCGGGGAAACCTACGGTATGGGCGTGCATGTGGAAAAAGTTCGCCGCTCATGGGATCAATTTGCCGTTAATGAACTCAATGTCTCGACCACCAATTACGCGCACAAAGTCGACGATGAAGCGAACTTAGAAATGCTGTCGAACATGCTCTCCTCAGTTGCCTCGAAAAAAATCCCAGAAAATCTCAATGAGTGGTTTGATGCGGTGAAGTCGCTTGCCGACAGCCCTAATGATGTCGGGGCACGTAAAGTGGTGCTCGAAAAAGCCAATTTGATCACCCAAAACCTCAATGATTTCCATGAGACCATTCGCCGTCAGTCGGATGTGACCAACAAAAAACTCGATCTCGGTGTCGAGCGAATGAATCAACTGGCGCTTGAAATACGTGATTTGCATCGTTTGATGATGAGAACGCCTGGGCCGCACAACGATTTAATGGACCAACACGAAAAGCTGGTGGCAGAGCTGTCTGAGTACACCAAAGTGACCGTGACTCCGCGCAAGAATGCGGAAGGGTTCAACATCCATATCGGTAACGGGCATACCTTAGTGTCAGGAACGGAAGCGAGTCGCTTAACCATGATCGATGGTTACCCAGATGTTCATCAGCGCCGTTTAGCCATGATTGAGGGTAAAGGCATCAAAGCGATTACCACCAAAGATATTGATGGCAAAATGGGCGCTATGCTCACGATGCGTGATGACAAGATCCCACAACTGATGGATGAGCTTGGCAAACTCGCCACGTCGTTTTCTTATGAAGTGAATAGATTGCAATCTCAAGGTCTTGATCTTAGGGGGGAAATTGGTGGGCTGATTTTTACTGATGTCAATTCAGACATCATAGCCAAGTCACGTGTGGTGACAGCCTCAAATTCTAATGCGGACTTAGCCGTGTATATTGAAGACACCACTCGGCTTGAAGGTGGCGAGTATTCGCTCCAGTATCACGACGGTGATTACATCATTACTCGCCCATCCGGTGAGCAGTTTGCCATACCTCAAGTAGGTAATGCACTGCAAATTGATGGCTTACGTATTGAAATCAATCAAGATTTAGCACAGGGCGAACGCGTGTTGATTCGTCCGACCCGCAGTGGCGCTGCGCAAATGAAAATGGCCACCAATGCTCCGACCGCGATCGCCGCGCAGAGTTATGAAGCTTCGACCACTTTCGCGCAAGGTAAAGCGAAATTCAATATCGAAGAAGTAGGGGATTTACGCGAGTTTGAAGTGGTGGTATCGCCGGATGGGAAGCAGTTTGCCGTCACGGACACAAAAGGCAAAATTCTCTTGCCGCCCCAAGATTACCCACCGTTTGGTCCTGTCGAGGTTCAAGGTACGATTTTTGAACTGACCGATGGGGCATTGCCGAACGATAAATTTACGGCAAACCTTGTCCCTTCCGAGGGGGACAACGGCAACTTGCTCAAAATGCAAAACATCCAAACCGAGAAAAAACTCAATGATGGTGAGTCGACCATTCTCGATATCTATCACAACCTCAACACCAACGTCGGGTTACAGATGTCTACCGCATCACGTTTAACCGATGTTTCAAGGTTAGAGAAAGAGGCGGCACAAGAGCGTGTGGCGTCTATCTCCGGAGTGAACTTGGATGAGGAAGCCGCCAACATGATGAAGTTTCAGCAAGCGTACATGGCGTCTTCACGCATCATGCAAGCGGCAAACGACACCTTTAACACGATTTTGGCATTGCGATAGGGGGCGTAAATGATCAACCGTATTTCCAGCTTCCATAATTATCAGTCGGTGCAAAACGATCTGCGTCGTCAAGAAGCAAAAGTCCATCATAACCAAGCGCAGCTCGCTTCAGGTAAGAAGTTGATGCGCGCCAGTGATGATCCCTTGGCTACGCATTACATCCAGAATATCGGTCAGCAGAAAGAGCAATTGCGCCAATACACCGATGCCATCGTGCTGACGCGTAATCGCCTTGAGCACCACGAAGTGATTATTTCCAATGCGGAAGAGTACGCCGATGAAGCAAAACGAACCGTGATGGAAATGATCAACGGTGCGCTGTCCCCTGAAGACCGCATCGCGAAGCGTAGAGAGCTTGAGGAAATCAGCAATAATTTCCTTAACTTGGTGAACGTTCAAGATGAATCGGGCAACTATATTTTTGCCGGGACTAAGCCGAAAAACCAACCCTTCTTTCGGGATAAAGATGGCGCTGTGGTGTATGCAGGCGATGACTACCAACGCAAGATGAAAATTTCCAACACGCTTGAAATGCCGATCAATGATCCAGGTAGCAAGCTGTTTATGGAAATAGATAACCCCTTCGGTGATTACTCGCCGGACTACAACCTGGGTGATACCTCTGAATTGCTGCTTGAGCGCGCGACCAACTTTAATCCTGATGATGACTCGAGCTATAAGATCACGTTTGTTGATATGCCGGGTGGCAAATATGGCTATCAACTCGAGCGCGACGGCAGTGTGGTTCAGGCCGATACCTTTGATCCGGCGAAAGGGATCAAGTACGAGGAGTTGACGATCCAGGTAAAAGGCCAAATCGAGAAGGGCGATGAAATCACGCTTGAGCCGCGCAAAAGCTACAGCATTTTCGATACCTTTCAGGAAGCCATGGCCTTGTCACAAGGGTCTGTGTCAGATACGTCCAATACCGCACGTTTGCATCGAATGACTCAAGAATTCCATTCGGCGTTTATTCATCTCAATAAAGCGCGCACGGATGTGGGGGCAAGGTTGAGCACGCTCGATATTCAAGAAGAGCAACATGAAGATTTTAAGATGACGCTCGCCAAATCGAAAAGCAACTTTGAAGATTTGGATTACTCGGAAGCGATCATCGAGTTTAACGAAAATACGCGTGCGTTGCAGGCTTCGCAGCAAGCGTTCGGAAAAACAAAAGACTTAACTCTGTTTAACTATCTCTAAATGGATCTTTATCGCCAAAGTTGATGCTTAACACTCTCGGTGATTGAGTTGTCTGACACAAGATGAAGATAACCTATGGGTTCGCTCCATGCCTTATGTGCTACGCCTTAAGCGCCGAGCAAAACCCGGCAGTCCGTGTATCGGCAAACCTTGCCACTGAGCGGCAATGATCGAGTGCCACTCACTAGCAAGTTCAGAGTGACTAAGCGCAGTTCGATGGGATTGATGTATCTAACATATTGATAGTTAGTTTAAATAAATTGATTTGGCTATTTTTTGTTAAGTTGGCATACAACTTGAATTAGTAAAATCAGAGTAAAAATTTTTAAGCCGGCTACCGCCTGCTTAGCAAGTCATACACGGTCAGTGCTTCCAAATGAGATTAAGCTGGCCGCTTCGCAAGAACTTGCGACTCACTAGGAGAGCAAACTATGACCATTACAGTCAACACTAACGTGTCAGCAATGACCGCTCAGCGTTACCTGAATAAAGCGACTGGCGATTTGAATACGTCGATGGAACGCCTATCTTCAGGACAAAAAATCAACAGTGCGAAAGACGATGCAGCAGGTCTGCAAATTTCAAACCGTCTAACCGCTCAGTCTCGTGGTTTAGATGTCGCGATGCGTAACGCCAACGACGGTATCTCGATTGCACAAACCGCAGAGGGGGCGATGAACGAGTCGACCTCGATTCTGCAACGTATGCGTGATCTATCGCTACAATCTGCGAACGGCACCAACTCCGCCTCAGAGCGTCAAGCCCTGAACGAAGAAGTGTCCGCACTGCAAGATGAGCTTAACCGTATCGCAGAAACGACCTCTTTTGGTGGTCGTAAGTTGCTCAACGGATCATTTGGTGAGGCGTCATTCCAGATCGGTGCCAGCTCGGGTGAAGCAATTATTATGGGATTGACTAGCATTCGTGCCGATGATTTTCGCATGGGAGGCCAGTCGTTCATCTCTGATGCCGAGAAGGGTAAAGACAAAGACTGGGGCGTACCTGCCAGCGCACGAGATCTAAAATTTGAATTCACCACCAAAGATGGCGAAGCGGTGACGCTCGATATCCTCGCGAAAGAAGGGGATGACATCGAAGAGCTAGCGACGTACATCAACGGTCAAACCGACAAACTGAAAGCGTCGGTCGATCAAGATGGCAGACTGCAAATCTTTGCCGCTGAGCCTAACTTGGAAGGCAATATGAATATCTCTGGTGGCTTAGCGACCGAGATTGGCCTCAACGGTGGTCCTGGTGTTCAGACAACAGTACAAAGTATTGATGTAAATACTGTGGGTGGCGCGCAAAACGCGGTCGGCATCTTGGATGCGGCGCTACGCTACGTAGATTCTCAGCGTGCCGATCTAGGTGCGAAGCAGAACCGACTCAGCCACAGTATCAATAACTTGGCCAACATCCAAGAAAACGTTGAAGCGTCAAACAGCCGAATCCGCGATACGGATTTTGCCAAAGAGACGACGGCAATGACCAAAGCACAAATTCTGCAGCAGGCGGGGACATCGATTCTTGCTCAAGCAAAACAGTTGCCAAACTCTGCGATGTCACTATTGCAGTAGTTGCGAATATCTTCATTAGCGCAGACCCAGACGTGGGGCTTTTGAAGGCATTCAGGCAAACATGGGTGATTGGATAAGCAGAGTTCTCTCTCAAACCTGCTCTGCTTAACCGCTTTACCTGTGTCTTGGTTACCAGCCCGGAATCATTTCTCTCGATCTCCAAAGGCACTGGTGACCTCTATAGCCCCGGTTCTCTCAAAGGAAAAGGGGCTTTTCTTTTATCTCCAGATTTCTCTTTCTTCAATCAATCTCATTTCTTTCGCACTGATGTCTTAAGTGCACCCGATCGGTCAATAGTTACAAAACTTTAATGATATTTTCTCGAACTCTGAGCTTGCTCAAATTCTATCGATTTTTGCTATGCAACGAGGAGGATTTATCAAAATGCTCTAAAGATAATCAAGTTGGCGTCGCTATAAGGATACTTTGAGAGAACTAATTGGTTTACCGAGACGTCGGAAACCTTTGGACCTCCGCTCTACGGAAATCAATAGGAGACACCATTATGGCGGTTAATGTAAATACCAACGTTTCGGCAATGACAGCTCAGCGCTACTTGAACTCAGCAACATCAGCGCAGCAAGCATCAATGGAAAAATTGTCGTCTGGTTTCAAAATCAATAGTGCGAAAGATGATGCAGCAGGTCTGCAAATCTCGAACCGTTTGAATGTCCAAAGTCGTGGCCTAGACGTCGCGGTACGAAATGCGAACGACGGCATTTCGATGGCGCAAACAGCGGAAGGCGCGATGAATGAAACCACCAACATCCTGCAACGTATGCGTGACCTCTCGCTACAATCGGCGAACGGCTCGAACTCTAAGTCTGAGCGTGTGGCGATTCAAGAAGAGATCACCGCGTTGAACGATGAATTGAATCGTATCGCTGAGACCACCTCGTTTGGTGGCAACAAGCTACTTAACGGTACGTTCGCCACCAAATCGTTCCAGATCGGTGCGGACAATGGTGAAGCGGTTATGTTGACGATGAACAACATGCGCAGCGACAATGCTCTGATGGGCGGTAACAGCTACGTTGCAGCCAACGGTCAAGATAAAGACTGGGCAGTGCAAGCGGGGGCCAATGACTTGACCATCAACGTCACGGATAAGTTTGGCGGCGTGCAAGACATCACCATCACCGCAAAAGAGGGGGATGATATTGAGCAGCTTGCGACTTACATCAACGGTCAAACGGACATGGTGAAAGCGTCGGTTAACGAAGATGGTCAACTTCAGTTGTTCACCGATAACAACACAGTAGAAGGCACGGCGACCTTTGGAGGCAGTCTAGCCGGTGAACTGAGCATTGGCCCAGCTAAAGCGGTCACCGTGGATACCATTGACGTTCGCACCGTCGGTGGCGCTCAAGAGTCTGTTGCCATCGTCGATGCTGCGCTTAAGTTTGTTGATAGTCACCGAGCGGAATTGGGTGCATTCCAAAACCGATTCAATCACGCGATCAATAACTTAGACAACATCAATGAGAATGTTAACGCGTCGAAGAGCCGCATCAAAGATACGGACTTCGCCAAAGAAACCACCGCATTGACTAAGTCTCAGATCTTGTCTCAAGCGTCAAGCTCTGTACTTGCTCAGGCAAAGCAAGCGCCCAACTCAGCGTTGGGGCTTTTAGGCTAAGAAAGTGATTTCTAGCATCTAAAAAGTCATGACTTAATGTTAAATCCAGCCCAAGGGCTGGATTTTTTTGTGCAGAAGAGATGCGAAAAAGGCAACTGGGCTGAAACGAGAAAACCCAGCCAAAGGCTGGGTTTTAATATGGCAGGTCTACCTGGATTCGAACCAGGGAATGGCGGCATCAAAAGCCGCTGCCTTACCACTTGGCGATAGACCTGCAGGGTGATAGCGATGCTATCAAATAATGGTGCGGAAGGAGAGACTTGAACTCTCACACCTTGCGGCGCCAGAACCTAAATCTGGTGCGTCTACCAATTCCGCCACTTCCGCTTTGTTTATATCATAACCGAACTATGGGTAAAAATCAGCTATGAATTGTAATGGTGGCTACGACGGGATTCGAACCTGTGACCCCATCATTATGAGTGATGTGCTCTAACCAGCTGAGCTACGTAGCCAAACCTGAATTAAGTATGGTGCGGAAGGAGAGACTTGAACTCTCACACCTTGCGGCGCCAGAACCTAAATCTGGTGCGTCTACCAATTCCGCCACTTCCGCATACTTAATGGTGCCTAGAAGGTCTTTCTAGACGCTTGTAATGAGAAAACTCATCACAAGAAATAATGGCAGGTCTACCTGGATTCGAACCAGGGAATGGCGGCATCAAAAGCCGCTGCCTTACCGCTTGGCGATAGACCTGCAGGTGATAGCGATGCTATCGAATGATGGTGCGGAAGGAGAGACTTGAACTCTCACACCTTGCGGCGCCAGAACCTAAATCTGGTGCGTCTACCAATTCCGCCACTTCCGCGAATCATAGTGCTCAACTTATCAAACAAGGAGTAAGTTCAGCGGTTTTCAGTCTGGCGAGACTAAAAACAAAATATGGCAGGGCTACCTGGATTCGAACCAGGGAATGGCGGCATCAAAAGCCGCTGCCTTACCGCTTGGCGATAGCCCTACAAGATTCTTATGAATCTGAATAATGGTGCGGAAAGAGAGACTTGAACTCTCACACCTTGCGGCGCCAGAACCTAAATCTGGTGCGTCTACCAATTCCGCCATTTCCGCATAATCAAATTCAGAGTTATTTACCAAGATGGTGCGGAAGGAGAGACTTGAACTCTCACACCTTGCGGCGCCAGAACCTAAATCTGGTGCGTCTACCAATTCCGCCACTTCCGCGTCTTGAACTCTGTACACAACCGATCAATTGGTAAAAATCAGTGGTGTTAATTTAATGGTGGCTACGACGGGATTCGAACCTGTGACCCCATCATTATGAGTGATGTGCTCTAACCAGCTGAGCTACGTAGCCACTCGTGAGCGAGACAATATAAACCCTCACGCTCTGATAGACAAGCCCTTTGTAATAAAAGGCTCAGCTATGTAAAAATGGCAGGTCTACCTGGATTCGAACCAGGGAATGGCGGCATCAAAAGCCGCTGCCTTACCGCTTGGCGATAGACCTGCAGATGATAGCGATGCTATCGAATAATGGTGCGGAAGGAGAGACTTGAACTCTCACACCTTGCGGCGCCAGAACCTAAATCTGGTGCGTCTACCAATTCCGCCACTTCCGCATTATTCTGTCTAGAGTTAGCTCTAGAGGTTTCCAGTCATGTATCATCACTAGAAACAAAAATGTATGGTGGCTACGACGGGATTCGAACCTGTGACCCCATCATTATGAGTGATGTGCTCTAACCAGCTGAGCTACGTAGCCACTCTGTGTCCCTTTCGGCTTCGTTTAAAAACGATATGCCTTATTGTCGGGAACGGCGCGCATTATGCGAAGTTGAGGCAGAGGCGTCAATAGTTTTTTTGAATAAATCCGGATAAACCAGCTGTTCGATTCCTTTTTAAACAAAGAGGCGTGTAAACAGGCAAAAACAGGTAACATTTTGGCGTCAATCTCTTTACTTAACTTAGGCTCGCTGGGGGAGAAAACAAAAAAGCCAGCAGAGTTGCTGGCTTTTTAAGTCAATCACTTGCGCAATTTTATACGTTAAAGCGGAAGTGGATAACGTCACCATCTTTGACGATGTAGTCTTTACCTTCTAGACGCCACTTACCGGCCTCTTTTGCACCGCTTTCACCGTTGAACTGGATGTAGTCGTCATAGCCGACAACTTCTGCGCGGATAAAGCCTTTTTCAAAATCCGTGTGGATTTTACCTGCTGCTTGTGGGGCGGTTGCACCGACAGGGATAGTCCAAGCACGTACCTCTTTGACACCTGCGGTGAAGTAGGTGTGTAGGGTCAAGAGCTCGTAACCAGAGCGGATAACGCGGTTTAGACCTGGCTCTTCAATGCCCATATCCGCCAAAAACTCTTCACGATCTTCATCGTCTAGCTCAGAAAGCTCAGATTCGATTGCAGCGCAGACGGCCACAACCACGTTGTTTTCTTTTTCTGCGTACTCACGTACCGCATCCAAGTACGGGTTGTCTTCAAAACCGTCCTCGTTGACGTTCGCAATGTACATGGTTGGCTTGAGCGTTAGGAAGTTGAGGTAACCAATGGCATCCAACTCTTCTTTCGACAACTCAACGGTACGCGCCATGCCACCTTCGGTCAGTACAGGGAGTAGCTTCTCTAGGACGGTCAATTCGAATTTCGCGTCTTTGTCGCCGCCTTTGGCTTTTTTAGCGTTACGTTGAATGGCGCGCTCACATGAGTCTAAGTCCGCCATCGCCAGTTCAAGGTTAATGACTTCGATATCTTCGATTGGAGACACTTTACCCGCAACGTGAACGATGTTTTCATTTTCAAAACAGCGAACCACATGGCCAATGGCATCGGTTTCACGGATATTGGCAAGGAATTTATTTCCTAGACCTTCACCGCGAGACGCGCCTGCAACCAAGCCTGCGATATCAACAAACTCCATCGTGGTTGGAAGTATTCTTTGTGGGTTAACGATCTTTGCCAGTGCATCGAGACGAAGATCAGGCACAGGTACCACACCTGTGTTTGGTTCAATGGTACAGAACGGGAAGTTGGCTGCTTCAATACCCGCTTTAGTCAGTGCGTTAAACAGAGTTGATTTACCTACGTTAGGGAGACCAACGATGCCACATTTAAAACCCATGATAGTAACCTTATTCAGCTTTGAACGTGTGTAGACGGTTTTGAGCTTTCGCTAAGCCATCTTTTAAAAGGATGTCTAAACAGCGGACCGATTCATCGGCGGCTGCATCGAGCAGTTCTTGCTCTTTTGCTGGTGCTTTGCCAAGGACAAAGCCAGCGACTTTGTCTTTGTGCCCAGGGTGACCAATGCCAATCCTGAGGCGATAGAAATCTTTGTTATTGCCAAGCTTGCTAATGGTGTCACGCAGGCCGTTGTGTCCACCGTGTCCACCGCCTTTTTTAAACTTGGCTACACCAGGTGGCAAGTCGAGCTCATCGTGTGCCACCATGATCTCTTCCGGTTTAATTTGGTAAAACTTTGCCATAGCGGCGACCGCTTTGCCGGAGAGATTCATAAAAGTGGTGGGGATCAGCAGGCGGAGATCTTGACCATTGATCAGTATGCGCCCGGTCATACCGAAGAATTTCGGTTCGTTCTTCAAGGTGACCGTGTGGATACGTGCGAGTTCTTCTACCACCCATGCGCCTGCATTATGGCGAGTTTTGGCGTATTCAGGCCCAGGATTGGCTAGGCCGACAAGAAGTTTGATCGGTTGAGTCAAGGTTAGGATCTCTCTTGCAATCTCAAAAAGCGCAGTATGATAGCACAATTTTATCGCCGCAATAAAAAAACACCCCGTAGGGTGTTTTTACATCGGAGCAAGGCGCGATATTAGTTGAACATCGCCGAGATAGACTCTTCATTGCTGATGCGGCGAATCGCTTCAGCCAGCATGCGAGATAGGCTTAGGCAGGTCACTTTACCGGTCGCTTCCATTTCTTTAGGTAGCGTGATCGAGTCAGTAACGATCACTTGGTCTAGCACTGAGTTACCAATGTTTTGTGCTGCGTTACCAGAGAAAACGGCGTGTGTCGCGTAAGCAAAGACACGTTTCGCGCCGCGCTCTTTTAGCGCTTCTGCTGCTTTACACAGTGTGCCGCCTGTATCGATCATGTCATCGACGATCACGCAGTCGCGACCTTCTACATCACCGATCAGGTTCATCACTTCAGAGACGTTGGCACGCGGACGACGCTTGTCAACGATAGCAATATCGATATCACCCAGTGCTTTTGCTGTTGCGCGAGCGCGAACAACACCGCCAAGGTCTGGAGAAACCACGACAGGGTTCTCTAGGCCGCGAGCCTGCATGTCTTCAAGCAGTACAGGTGTACCGAAGATATTATCAACAGGAACATCGAAGAAGCCTTGGATTTGCTCTGCATGTAGGTCGATAGTTAGAACGCGGTCAACACCGACGTTGGACAGGAAGTCAGCAACAACTTTTGCCGTAATTGGCACGCGAGCAGAACGTACGCGACGGTCTTGGCGAGCGTAACCAAAATAAGGGATAACTGCAGTAATACGGCCCGCTGAAGCGCGGCGCATTGCGTCAATCATCACTACAAGTTCCATTAGGTTGTCGTTGGTCGGTGCGCAGGTAGATTGGATGATGAAAACATCGCTACCACGAACGTTTTCGTTGATTTGTACAGCGACTTCGCCATCAGAAAAACGAGAAACAGTTGCGTCACCAAGGGAGATGTATAGACGATCAGCAATACGTTGGGCTAGTTCAGGTGTAGCGTTACCAGCAAATAGCTTCATATCAGGCACGGTGGAAACCTCAGGGTTGCGTCCAGTTTTAGATAGATTGTGTGTGGGCTAAGCGATACTTAGCCAAAGTCTCGTGTAAAGGCGAAATGTTTTTCCCTTGGGCTACAAAAGCCGAGACGGCGTCAGGTAATTTTTCGAAGACAGATTGTGCCGCATTTTTGCTCGAAAATTCGGCAAAAATGCACGATCCAGTCCCGGTCAATCTTGACGGCGCATATTGTAGCAGCCATGAAAGTTGCTTATCAACCTTTGGGTAAAGCATTCGAACAATTTTTTCGCAATCGTTTCCGTAAGGATCGGCGAGAAGGGTTGTCAGCGCTCGCTTTGGTGAATTTCTGCACAAATCTGGATGGGTGAATATATCCACCGTCGCAATGCTCACTGAGGGTTTGATAACTAAGTACCACTTTTCCTGTGGCGATGCCGGCGTCAGCTGCTCACCCACACCCTCAGCAAAGGCGGCAAAACCTCGGGTGAACACCGGGACATCTGCTCCTAGAGCCAGTCCAATCTCGGCGAGCGCATCGTCGCTCAGTTTGGTTTGCCATAAGTGATTGAGCGCGACAAGCGTTGTTGCGGCGTTAGAGGAACCGCCGCCAATGCCACCGCCCATAGGTAAAATTTTGTTGAGTTCAATATGAGCGCCGAGTGGACATTGACTCGCACTTTTCAGTGCCATTGCCGCTTTCCAGATCAAATTGTCCTCTAGCGCAACGCCTTCGATAGCAGGTGAGAGCGTAATGTTTCCACTGTGATTGGCGGTGATGGTTAGCTCATCGCCATAATCAAGGAATTGAAACAGCGTCTGCAGTTCATGGTAGCCATTGGCTCGTCGGCCTGTGATGTAGAGAAAGAGATTCAGTTTGGCCGGTGAGGGCCATGTGGTGGTTTGGGTGATCATCAGTTCAGTGTCCAGGTCGAAATAATGATGTTGATGGTCGTGTCACCTTGGCGAAGGGCAATGCGTTGTGGTAACGGTGTGGGTAGCCCAGCGACGAGCACATCTTGATACCGTTGATATTCCAACTGCCAGGTTTGGCCGCTGACCGTTTTGGTTAAGGTAGCGAGCGTGTTGGTCGGGTTGAGTGTGTAATCGTCGGCTTGCGTAGGGCGGCCCAATAGCCAGTCATGGAGATAATCAACGGGAATCGACAGACCCGTTAAGTGTTCAATCAGAGTTTGAGCACTCGGCGCTTGAAAAGTTTGCTCATCCATGGTCTCCACTTTGGCCATGGTGGGCGTGTCTTCTAGCAGTAACACGGTTTGGCCGAGAAAGGTGGTCAACCTTAGGCGGTTCGATTCACTGGCATGATGCCACTGGAAATTGAGTGATTGTCTTTGGTCTGGGGCGATATAGCCCAGCTTGCCATTGGCTCGGTATTGCTCGATGGCCGCAAGCTGTTGTTGGTGAGTTTGCCACTGCACGTTGGTGGTGCTTTCCATCGTCGCACAGCCATTAAGTAACACAAGCGTCATAAGCGCAAGGATTAGGGGTCGCAAATAGAGCGTCATTGCTGATAATTTGTCCGTTTCTTCTGCTGCCATGGGCATCACTATATCATTGATATCACGAACTCATGAAAACATATCCTCAATGCCCTTTCATTAACTTGGGGCATAAAGTAAAATTCCGTCCTCATTTGTTAACTGCCTGATTCAGAGAACCTTCGAATACATGTCTTTGCTTGCTATAGGTATCAATCACAACACGGCCTCAGTGGAACTTCGTGAAAAAGTTGCCTTTGGACCGGAAAAGCTGCCTGAAGCACTCAAGCAACTGAGCGACAATGCCGCCGTCAATGGCAGCGTGATTGTCTCTACCTGTAATCGAACGGAAGTCTACTGCGATGTCAAACCCTCCGGTAAAAGCAAGCTTATTGAGTGGTTATCTCAGTTTCATCAGGTCAGCCCTGAAGAGTTAAAGCCCAGTTTATACATCCACGAAGAGCAGGCCGCTATCAAGCATCTGATGCGTGTTTCGTGCGGGTTAGACTCGCTTGTTTTGGGCGAGCCGCAAATTCTAGGTCAGGTGAAACAAGCGTATGCCGATTCGCGTGAACACCGCTCGGTGGACAGTGCGATGGAGAAGCTGTTCCAAAAGACCTTTTCCGTTGCCAAGCGCGTACGCACAGAAACGGACATCGGCGGCCAAGCGGTCTCGGTTGCCTACGCCGCTTGTACGTTGGCGAAGCACATTTTTGAATCGCTTGAAGCCTCCACCGTGCTGTTAGTGGGCGCTGGCGAGACGATCGAACTGGTCGCTAAACACCTCTCTGCCAATGGCTGCAAAAAGATGATCGTGGCTAACCGCACCCGAGAGCGGGCCTTGCCACTGGCGCGCGAGTTTGGCGCTGAGATCATCAGTTTGCCGGAGATTCCAGAGCATCTTGGCCGAGCTGACATCGTGATCAGCTCGACGGCTAGCCCGCTACCGATTATCGGCAAAGGCATGGTGGAAAGTGCCATTAAGGCAAGACGTCACCGTCCTATGTTGTTTGTTGATATCGCCGTACCGCGTGATGTTGAATCTCAGGTCGGCGATTTGAGCGATGTGTACCTTTACACCGTCGATGATTTGCAGTCGATCATAGACAGCAACATCGAGCAGCGCAAAGTGGAAGCCATTCAAGCCGAAGCGATTGTTAGCGAAGAGAGCGCGGCGTTTATGTCTTCACTGCGCTCGTTGCAGGCGGTAGATAGCATCCGCGATTATCGCCGCAGCGCGAACGCCATTCGTGAAGAGTTGTTGGCGAAAAGCTTACAAGCACTGGCAACCGGTGCCGATCCTGAAAAACTGCTCCATGAACTCAGCAACAAATTGACCAACCGATTGATTCATGCTCCGACGCGCGCCATGCAAAGTGCTGCGGAGCAGGGCGAGCCTGCAAAGCTTGCTATCATTAGACAAAGTTTAGGCCTAGACGATAACTAGCGGAGTCACTTTGCCGTACCCGTACATTATTGATTGTGCCCACTTACCCTATCTTGAGAAATACAGTATGAAACCCTCGATTCTAACTAAGCTAGAAACACTGGTTGAACGTTACGAAGAAGTTCAACACTTACTTGGCGATCCGGATGTGATCGGTAACCAAGATAAATTCCGTGCTCTGTCGAAAGAGTACTCGCAACTTGAAGAAGTCACTCAGTGTTTCCAGGCTTACCAACAAGCTCAAGAAGACTTAGTCGCGGCGCAAGATATGGCCAATGAAGACGACGAAGAGATGCGTGAAATGGCGCAAGAAGAGATCTCAGCGGCCAAAGGCGCGATTGAGCGTCTGGAAGCGGAGCTGCAGATTCTACTGCTGCCAAAAGATCCGAATGACGATCGCAACTGCTTCCTCGAGATTCGTGCCGGTGCGGGCGGTGATGAAGCGGGCATTTTTGCCGGTGACCTGTTCCGTATGTACAGCAAATTTGCTGAAAAGAAAGGCTGGCGCATCGAAGTGATGTCTGCCAGTGAAGCCGAGCATGGTGGTTACAAAGAGATGATTGCTAAAGTGAGCGGTGAAGGCGCTTATGGCATCTTGAAATTTGAGTCAGGCGGTCATCGCGTGCAGCGCGTACCGGCAACCGAGTCGCAAGGGCGTGTGCATACCTCAGCATGTACCGTCGCGGTGATGGCGGAAATTCCAGAAGCGGAGATTCCTGAAATCAAAGCGGCAGATCTGAAAATTGATACCTTCCGAGCGTCAGGTGCTGGTGGTCAGCACGTTAACACCACGGACTCGGCGATTCGTATTACTCACTTACCAACAGGCACGGTAGTCGAGTGTCAGGACGAGCGTTCTCAACACAAAAACAAAGCGAAAGCGATGGCGGTGTTGGCGGCGCGCATCATTCAAGCGGAAGAGGCAAAACGTGCGGCTGAAGTGTCAGACACTCGTCGCAACCTGTTGGGTTCAGGGGATCGAAGCGATCGCATTCGTACCTACAACTATCCACAAGGCCGCGTTTCTGATCACCGTATTAACCTGACCATTTACCGTTTGAACGAAGTGATGGAAGGGGATTTGGTGAGCTTGGTTGACCCAGTGATCCAAGAGCACCAAGCGGATCAGTTAGCCGCGTTAGCTGAAAATCATTAATGGCATTCCGTTACTACGGAATGGAGATGAGCTTGATATGACGATCACCACGGTGGAACAAGCGCTTGCGAGAGCGACGCAGCAACTTGAGCAAAGCGGCAGTGAGTCGCCAGCGCTTGATGCGGCGGTACTGCTTTGCCACGCGTTGGAGAAACCGCGTTCCTTTTTGTTCACTTGGCCAGAAAAAACACTCGACGACGCGCAGCTTGCCGCTTTAGATGCGCTATTAGTGCGCCGCTGCGCGGGAGAGCCTGTGGCGTATATTTTGGGTGAACGAGAGTTTTGGTCTCTGCCGCTACTGGTCTCGCCATCGACCTTGATCCCAAGGCCTGATACTGAGCGTTTAGTCGAAATTGCGCTCGATAAAGTGCCAGACATTGAAGGGTCGATTCTGGATTTGGGCACAGGAACGGGCGCCATTGCCTTGGCGCTAGCCAGTGAGTGCCCTCAGCGTAAGGTTATCGGGGTTGACCTAAAGGATGACGCACGCGACTTAGCCACCCGCAACGCAGAGCGTCTTGGCATCACCAATGCTGCGTTCTTAGCGGGCAGTTGGTTCGAACCTATTGAAGCTGGTACGCAGTTTGCTTTGATTGTGTCTAATCCTCCTTATATCGAAGAGAGTGACCCACATTTGACGCAAGGTGATGTGCGGTTTGAGCCTTTGAGTGCGCTAGTGGCTGAGGATGAAGGCCTCGCAGACATCAAATGGATCGCGAGTGCGGCACGCGACTATTTGCTGCCGAATGGCTGGTTGATGTTTGAGCATGGGTTTGAACAAGGTAAGGCAGTGCGAGAGATTCTGCAAGCCAGTGGCTATCGCCAAATCAACACCCTCAAGGATTACGGCGGCAACGATCGAGTAACCATAGGTTGCCACGTTGCTGACTCATAGAGAAAAAAAATAGAGAAGAGAACATGTACGAAGGATTAAAGCATTTTCACCTATTGACCATTGCCATCAGCGCCACGCTGCTTTCGGTACGATTTGCACTGATGATGGCCAACTCAAAGCTACTCGAGAACAAGTTTCTCAAAGTGTTTCCTCACATTAATGACACCTTCTTGCTGTTGTCAGGTATTTATCTGATTGTCATCACGCGCTTCATTCCGTTCACACCAGCGGCCCCATGGTTAACAGAAAAGTTAACCTGCGTGCTGGCGTACATTGCCCTTGGTTTTTTCGCCTTGAAACTGGGCCGAAACAAACTGCTGCGCACGTTCTCCTTTTTTGGCGCACTCGGGTGGCTGGCGATGGCGGGCAAAGTCGCCATCACCAAAACGCCGATGTTTTTTGGTTAATCAACATCAGAACGAGAAAAACACTAAGATAGACAACAAAACAGGTGGTTAGGCGAGATATGCTGGAGTTATTTGACGAAGATTTTGATGCAATGGAGCTGGTAGAAGGCGCTTTGGCATTGAATAAAGCCATCAATTCAGACACTCAAGTGGCGTGGGCAGAGGCAGAATTACTTCGTTTGGTCAAAGAGGCTGAGCTGGCGCTAAGCCACGAGTATGATGAGAAGCAACGTTTTGATGCGTTGTTGCGACTTTTCTACCATGAGTGGGGATTTCGCGGTGATCAAGATGCCTACTTCGACTCCGCTAATGCCTTTGTCGATAAAGTGCTAAAGCGGCGCAAGGGGATTCCGGTGAGTTTAGGCTCGCTGCTGCTTTATCTTGGCCGTCAACTGGACTTTCCTCTTAAGGCCGTCACGTTTCCTACCCAGTTTTTGCTCAAACTGGAGTGGTTCGGTGAGCCGGCGCGTTACATCAATCCTTTTAATGGCGAGTACGTGTGTGAGCACACGTTGGGCGCTTGGTTGATAGGGCACAGCGGTCCGTTGGCGACACTCAAATCTGAACACCTTAAAGAAGCGGACAATCCAACCGTGATTGGTCGCTGGCTAGCATTGATTAAATCGGCGCTGCTGCGTGAAGAGCGCTACACTTTAGCGTTAAAATGTACCGACTTGGCGCTGACGTTTGTCCCGGATGACCCTTATGAAATCCGCGACCGTGGTTTTATCTATCAGCAGCTTGATTGTCATCAAATTGCACTCAATGATTATCAGTATTTTATTGACCAATGCCCTGATGACCCGGCGTCTGAACTGCTCAAGAGCCAAGTCAACGCGATGAGCGATACGCGCGTCACTTTACACTAGCGCTAGGCGGTGTTTGCCGCCAACGCACACAAACCACTGTGGTTGTTAAGCGCAGTGACTAAATAAAGAGAGAACAAAATGGAACAGAAAATCGTTCAGGTTGGCGATATCCCCGTTGCCAACGACAAGCCGTTTACCCTATTTGCTGGCATGAATGTGCTCGAGTCGCGCGATCTTGCGATGCAAATTTGTGAGCACTACGTGAAGGTCACTGACAAACTTGGTATTCCTTACGTATTTAAAGCCTCTTTCGATAAGGCCAACCGCAGCTCGGTACACTCTTACCGTGGGCCAGGTCTAGAAGAGGGCATGAAGATTTTCCAAGAGCTCAAAGAGACATTTGGCGTAAAAATTATCACGGATGTCCACACCGAAGCGCAAGCTCAGCCTGTTGCCGATGTGGTTGATGTTATTCAGTTGCCTGCGTTTCTTGCGCGTCAAACCGATCTCGTGCAAGCGATGGCGAAAACGGGCGCTGTCATCAATGTCAAGAAACCGCAATTCATGAGTCCAGGTCAAGTGGGCAATATCGTCGAGAAATTTGCTGAGTGTGGCAATGAGCAGGTGATTTTGTGTGAGCGTGGCTCTTGCCATGGCTACGACAACTTGGTGGTGGATATGTTGGGCTTTGGCGTTATGAAAAAAGCCTCCAACGGTAGCCCGATTATTTTCGATGTGACCCATTCATTACAGATGCGTGACCCGTCTGGCGCGGCATCTGGTGGTCGTCGTGAGCAAACGGTCGAGCTTGCGAAAGCCGGCCTTGCAACCGGTATCGCCGGTTTGTTTATCGAGGCTCACCCTGATCCAGATAAGGCGCGTTGCGACGGTCCTTCTGCACTGCCGCTAGATAAACTGGAGCCTTTCTTGGCGCAAATGAAAGCCCTTGATGATTTGATTAAGGGTTTTGCGCCGATCGATATTAAATAGTCCGTCGCGAAAAACATCGATTAAGCCAGCATTTGCTGGCTTTTTTCGTTTATGGGCGGTGAACGTTGGACAATGGGTGCAAAACTGTTGGTTAAACGCTCTCTGTCGCAAAATCAAGCTTGGGAGACCATCAATAAGCTAAACGTTTGCCTGTGATCGCTTGATGCGGCCAATGAAAACTCTGTGGTTTGTTTCATCCTTTCAAGCGAAATAAAGTGATCTATACATCATAAATATGAAAACAGACTGTTGCGCAAAAACCCTTAATTTAAACTAGTTCAAGTTTTACTGTTCTCAGAGCCGTTTTTTGACTCCGTTTAACTCGTTGAGAGCACAGTAATTTCAGCAGTGGAAACCCCCAAGTTCAAAAGGTATGACAATGAAGCAACGCCTGATCGTAAAAAGCGCTATAAGCGCAGCAATTCTGGCAACTCTGGCTGGCTGTGCCACCGCACCGCAGCACGAGTGGGAAGCAGACACAACGTACAAGCTCACCGTCCTTCACACCAATGACCACCACGGTCGTTTTTGGCAGAACAAATACGGCGAGTATGGGATGGCCGCACGTAAAACTCTGATCGATGAGTTGCGTGCTGATATCACTGCACAAGGCGGCAGTGTGCTGCTGTTGTCTGGTGGTGACATCAACACTGGCGTGCCAGAATCTGACTTGCAAGACGCGGAACCCGATTTCAAAGGCATGAGCAAAATCGGCTATGATGCGATGGCGCTCGGTAACCACGAGTTTGATAACCCACTTGAGGTGTTGTTCAAGCAAAAAGAGTGGGCCAACTTTCCAATGCTGTCCGCTAACATCTACGACAAAGCAACGGGCGAGCGTATGTTCCAGGCATACCAGATGTTCAATAAGCAAGGTATTAAGATTGCCGTCATCGGTTTAACCACCGAAGATACGGCGAAAATCGGTAACCCAGAGTTTATTGGCGGCATCGATTTCCGCGACCCGAAAGAAGAAGCGAAGAAGCTGATCGCTGAGCTACAAGAAACAGAAAAGCCAGATCTGATTTTCGCTGTGACTCACATGGGCCACTACGAAGATGGTAAGCGTGGCGTGAACGCACCGGGTGATGTGGCTTTGGCTCGTTACCTAGATGAAGGTTCTCTGGATATGATTGTGGGTGGTCACTCCCAAGAGCCAGTCTGTATGGAAGCGCCAAATGTCGTGAAGAAAAACTTCGCGCCATCGGATGAGTGTAAACCGGACATGCAAAACGGCACTTACATCGTCCAAGCGCACGAATGGGGCAAATACGTCGGTCGCGCGGACTATGAGTTCCGTAACGGTGAACTGCAGATGGTGAGCTACGACCTGATTCCGGTCAACTTGAAGAAAAAAGTCAAAGTGGATGGCGAATCAAAACGCGTCTTTATCGAAGACGAGATTGCCGAAGACAGCGAACTGCTCGAGTTTTTGCGTCCTTACCAAGAGCAAGGTCAAGCTCAGTTGAATGTGAAGATCGCAGAGACCAATGGCAAGCTGGAAGGGGATCGCAATGTGGTTCGTTTCCAACAGACCAACTTAGGCCGTTTGATCGCGACCTCGCACATGCAACGTGCCAAAGCGGATTTTGCTGTGATGAACTCAGGTGGCGTGCGTGACTCGATTGAAGGCGGTGACGTGACCTACAAAGACGTGCTAACGGTTCAGCCGTTTGCCAACATTTTGACCTACACCGATATGTCTGGCCAAGAAGTGTTGGATTACCTCAACGTTGTAGCGACCAAGCCAGTGGACTCTGGCGCTTACGCTCAGTTTGCTGGCATTTCAATGACGGTGGAAAACGGTGAAGTGTCAAACGTGTTTATCGGTGGTAAACAGCTGCGTCTTGACGGCACTTACCGCTTCACAGTACCAAGCTACAATGCTGCAGGGGGCGATGGCTATCCTAAGCTGACGGACCACCCAGGTCACGTCAATACGGGCTTCGTTGATGCAGAAGTGCTCAAAGACTACCTAGAGGCGAACAGCCCAGTAGATGTAAACCAATACGCACCAGCAGGTGAGATGGTCTACAAGTAATTGACCTAACGAGCTAAATCTTATTAACTGAATGCGCAGCCTAGAGCTGCGCTTTTTTATTCTCGGAGTGTGTATGACCCCAGCCATCAATCTTGCTAAAAAACACAAAATTCCTCATCAAATACATCAGTATCAGCACGACGCGCGTGCCGAGAGTTACGGGCTCGAAGCCGCACAAGCATTAGGGCAAGATCCCAATAGCGTGTTTAAAACTCTACTGTTTTCACTCAATGGTGAGGCGAAAAACCTCGCTGTCGCTGTGATACCTGTTAACCAAAAACTCAATTTGAAGCAGGCGGCAAAAGCGGCAAAGGCTAAAAAAGCAGAGATGGCTGATCCGGCTATTGCGCAAACAGTGACAGGGTATATTGTGGGCGGAATCAGCCCGCTCGGGCAAAAGAAGCGATTGGCGACGTTTATCCATCAAAGTGCGTTGGAGCGTGACACGATCTGTGTCAGTGCAGGTAAGCGAGGGTTGGAAATCGAGTTGGAGGCGCAAGATTTGGCAAAACTGACCCAAGGCCAGTTTGCCAATCTTTGTGAAGGGTGAGCGTGGATTAGCGCGCTTCTTCCTCTTCCATTTGTGCGTTGTCGACGACGTGGTTTTCACCCAGGTCTTTTGGAAGAACCAGATTGAGCACAATCGCGACGATACCACATAGGCTCACGCCTTGGAGACTGAACTCACCGATGCCAAACGCCATACCACCAATACCGAAGACTAAGGTAATGGCAACGATGACGAGGTTACGAGATTTGTGCAAATCGACGTGATTTTTGATTAAGGTGTTCAATCCCACGGTCGCAATTGAGCCAAACAACAGAATCATGATACCGCCCATCACTGGCATAGGGATGGTTTGCAGCGCAGCGCCAAGCTTGCCGACCAACGCAAGGACAATAGCCGTCACCGCAGCGTAGGTCATGATCACAGGATTGAAGGCTTTGGTCAGCATGACCGCACCTGTCACCTCTGAGTAGGTGGTGTTGGGTGGCGCACCAAACAGTGATGCTGCCATCGTCGCGACCCCGTCCCCCGCAATCGTGCGATGAAGGCCGGGCTTTTTCAGGTAATCTTTTCCGGTGACGTTTGAAATGGCCAGCATGTCCCCAACGTGCTCTACCGCTGGCGCGATGGCAACGGGAATCATAAATAGAATGGCGTTAATGTTAAATTCAGGCGCCGTGAAGTTTGGTAGCGCAAACCATGCCGCTTCTTTGACGGGCGTGAAATCGACAATGCCGTAGCCCAAGCTCAGGCAGTATCCCACCACAATGCCCCCCAAAATAGGGGTGAGCTTGAGGAAGCCTTTGGCAAAGACACTCAGTAGAATCGTGGTGAGCAGTGAAACAGAAGAGATCACTAGCGCCGCTTGTCCATCAATCAGTTGCGTGCCATCGCCCCCTTTACCCAGTGCCATATTGACGGCGACGGGCGCCAATCCAAGACCAATCACCATAATGACCGGCCCAACCACAACGGGAGGCAGCAATTTATGGATAATCTCAACCCCACGAAGTTTGATTAGACCACCCAGTGCGACATACACCAAGCCAGCGGCCATCAAACCACCCATAGTGGCTGGTACACCCCAGGTTTGTACTCCGTAAAGGATAGGGGCGATAAAAGCGAAGGAGGAGGCGAGGAAGATGGGAACAGAGCGGCGAGTCATTAATTGAAAGAGTAAGGTACCAAGGCCAGCACCGAAGAGGGCAACGCTAGGGTCGAGTCCCGTCAGCAGCGGGACGAGAACCAGGGCCCCAAACGCAACAAACAGCATTTGTGCGCCTTGAATGGCATTTTTCATGTCGTCATTCCTTTGTAAAGCGGATAGTTTCGGTCTAGTACATAGCGATAGAGCATGGGTACTAAAAATAAAATCGCGAGATTTTAACATTAAAGCAAACGATTGCAATCTGAGCTTGATCAAATATTGCTCGTTTGAATAGGCAGGTGAACTGTGTTTACTCGGTGCTTTGCTATTTTAATCCGTGCGTTGCTGTTTCACTCCGAGAGTGGCTACGAGGAGAGTGTTAGCCATATCGCGCTTGCTGCTGCCAACCGACCGGGAAAGTTGCCCCGCAGCGGATAGTTGCTTATCATCGCTGTTTGTGAATTTGATTAGATGTAGGAAATGTATGCGCCGTTTAGCTTTACTCGCGCTCGGACTGATGGGTTTGCCAGCGATGGCCTTGACCAATGTGGATCTTTACCGAGCTGAAATCGTCATCGATCAAAGCGAGAATAACGCCGATACCCGAGCTCGTGAAGCAGGGATGAAGCAAGTCATCATTCGCGCGTCTGGCGATCCGCAAGCTGCGGATAACGAAGTTGTCAAGAAGGCTCTCTCTCAGAGCGCTCAGTACGTTTCTCAACTCGGCTACGGCAAAATCGGTGAGGAGACCTCACTGCGCATGTCGTTTAGCGGCCCTCATATTCGTTCTCTACTCAGTCAAGCGCAATTGCCGCTTTGGCCAGCAACACGTGCGAACGTTTTAGTCTGGATGGTGGAAGAGACGCCCTACGATCGCACCATCATCTGGGAGCACTCTCGCTCTGAGACACTGGTCAACTTGCAGCAGCAAGCGCGAGAGCGAGGCTTGCCTGTTACGGTACCGGTTGGCGATTTTGATGACGTTACCGGAGTGGCTGTCTCAGACTTGTGGGGCGGCTTTATTCAGCCAGTGGGTCAAGCGAGTCAGCGCTACCCAGTTGATGCTGTCTTAGTGGTGAAAGTGCAAGGCGAATCACTACGTTGGACGTTATACGATCAAAAGCCAGCGACCATAGGGGTGACTCGTCAAGCACCGATTAGCGGCGCCAATAATGGTGCAGATGCGGCGAATAAAATGATCAACCAAATCAGCGACTACTACGCGAAAAAGAGTGCGGTGCTGGTGGCGAGTGAGTCTTCTGAGTCCGTGAAAGCACGCTTTATTGAACTCAATGACGCGATGGGCTTTTTCCAACTTGAGAATAAACTCAAGGCACTGAGCTCAGTCGCCTCGTTAGACATCATCAAAATTCAAGGCAATCAGGTGACCTTTGATGTCCACTTGCTTGCCAGTGTTGAAGAGTTTGAGCAGCAGGTCTCTGCACTCGAAGTGACGCAACTGGAGACTCAGTTTATTCAAACTGAACCCGAGGTAGGGGAGCTCACGCCAACGTTGCCAGTGCAAGGCAGCGATGAGCTCAATCAGCCTAGCGATACGATGACGGCCGATTCAACTCTGGTGGAGACAGAGAGCTCGCTGGCGGCTTCAGCCCCGCTTATTCAGACTGAAACGGTGCTGCTTTTCCAGTGGCAAGGTAAACCGTATCAACCTGAGCCGCTACTGATCCAGCCAGACAGTGACGTCTCTGCCAACGAAGCTGTGGCAGAGACTGAAGGTGTGGAGATGGAACCTATTGAGGTAGTAGAGTAAACCACATCAAGATTTGAGATGAGAAAGGGGCTGGATGATCCGCCCCTTTTGTCGTTTTTACCCGGAATATAAGTGTGAGTTGGCTAGATGGGTGACCATCAACGTGACCTTATCCCTCGGACTTATCTTCAGCGCCGAACTTAGCACGCTCTTCTTTTTCCACTTTGGACAATCTTTTTAGTTTCATGCCCAACTCTTGTCCCCGTGCTCGTGCATAAAGAATGTTGCCAGCAAACGCGAGACTGGTGAGTAGCAGTTCAACCAGTGCTAAATAACGTTCGCCGTCGTCAATCCAAAGGATGGTCAAAGCGTGCAGGAAGTAGAGCATTAAAACAAAGTTTGCCCATGCGTGTGTATACGGTTTGCCGGCCAAAATCCCGGGCATAGGCAGCAGCAGTGGGATAGCCCAAGCAATCGCGAGTGTGGTGCTGTTGAGGTGAGGGTGAGGCGATAACGATAATTGCCACAGTCCAATCCAAGCGAGCAGCGCCAGATTGCCAAGCAGCGCCATGAAACGGTATCGTTTTGTGGTCGCTTGCATCTCTTGCATGGTTAGAGTTCCTTTAATTGACGTGCGCAGCGGGCCAGACGTTTGCCGACTTGCTGAGCTAATGCTATTTCGTCTTGCGACAAGGTGCGTGGTTGATGTGTCGTGACCGCACTGGCGCCATAAGGCGTGCCTCCAGAGCGTGTGGCATGCAGAGCTGGCTCAGAATAAGGAATCCCCAAAATCAACATCCCGTGGTGCAGTAGCGGCAACATCATAGACTGCAAGGTGGTTTCTTGGCCGCCGTGCATGGATGAGGATGCGGTGAAGACACAAGCGGGCTTATCAATCAGATCGCCCGCTAGCCATAATGGTGTCGTTTTATCCCAAAAGTGCTTTAACGCGCCAGCCATATTGCCAAACCATACAGGGCTGCCCATCGCCAGCCCCGCGCAGTTTTTCAACTCGTCCAGAGTAATAATGGGATCGAGGGGATCATCGCCGCTCTCTATTTCGTTGACGGTGCGAAGCAACGCTTCACAACCGTCAATCGACTCAATGCCTCGCGCAATCTGCTGTGCGAGAGAGCGGGTTGCACCGTGTCGACTGTAGTAGAGGACAATCAGGCGGCAGCTCATAGTAGCTCAAGCACCTGCTCTGGTGGTCGGCCATGTTTGGCATGACCTTTGTTGACAACAATTGGTCGCTCAATCAACTTCGGATGTTCCGCCATTGCGCGAAACAGGGTTTCATCGTCGGCATCGGCCAGTTGCAGCTCTTTGTAAATCTCTTCTTTGGTGCGCATCATGTCACGAACTTCAGAGAAGCCGAGTTGGCTAAAGAGCGTCTTGAGTTCATCGACATTTGGGGTTTGCTCAAGATATTTGACGATGTGTGGCTCAACACCGTTTTCTTCCAATAGCGCCAGTGTTTGACGGCTTTTTGAGCAGCGAGGGTTGTGATAAATCACGACAGACATAGTCTTTCTCCATTATTGTTATCGTTAGATCTTGTGTTATTGCAGCGCCATAAAGCGATCACGCTGAATCATGAGTTGGTCAATGCGTGCATCGTATCGCGCCTGTTTTAGGCTGCCAAGGTCAGCGAGTTGGCTCGCTTGGGTGTAATACTGAATCGCTTTGTTCCAGTTGGCTTTCAACGCCAAAATCTCCGCACGCGCGGCCAAATCTTCGTCACTGTACCCTAAGTGAATGCTGGCTTCCGAGAGCAAGTGCCATCCGTTGACATCATTTGGGTTGTCGTGGGTATAGCGCTGCAAGACTTTGGACGCGTCTTGATTCTTATCCATTTGCATCAAGACGTTGGCGTAGTTGATGGTCAGGACGGGGTTGTTTGGCGTTGCTTTCAGAGCTTGCTCTAACAGCGTTTTGGCTTTCTCGGGTGTTTTTTGCGCGATATAGAGATCGCTCATCGCATCGAGATAAAAATGATTGTTCGGCTGCTGCTTGTAGAGTTCATGCAGGGTTTTGCTCGCTTCGTCGAGTTGGTTGTTGTCCATTTGTACCAGTGCTCGACCGTATTGGAATGCGCGTTTTATCTCGGGCTCTGCTTTTGCTTCGGTGCGCTCAAACCAATCGAGTGCCGCTTTCGAACTGATACCCGCATAGCGGGCGACGATACGCGCACGCGCCAAATGATAATCGAGTGACGAATCGACCCGTCTTGCCGGATAGTTTTGCGCACGAGCTCGGCTATCGGTGATGCGATCTTCAGGTAAAGGGTGAGTAAGCAGCATTGGCGGTGGCGTACTCGCGTAACGGTACTCATCCGCTAAGCGACTGAAAAAGCGTGGCATGGCGTTGACGTCAAATCCCGCTTTCGCCAGGGTGGCGATGCCAAAGCGATCCGCTTCTTTTTCGTTCGAACGCGTGTAGTTGATTTGGCCCTGCATGCTGCCTGCCGTTGTCGCCGTAATGGCCGCAATTCCTGCCTCTGGCGCCGCAATTGCAAGTAGAAGGGCACCCGCGAGAGCTGCCATGGTGGCAGGCGAACGTCTGGCTTGATCTTCCATACTGCGCGCTAAATGACGCTGCGTGACGTGAGCTATTTCGTGCGCCACGACGGAGGCGAGTTCACTTTCACTCTGTGCATGCAAAAATAATCCGCTGTGTAACGCGACATAACCACCGAAGAAGGCAAAGGCGTTGATGTTGCGGTCGCGGATCATAAAAAAGGTGAAGGGGGTTTTCACATCGTCCGCATTCGCCACCAATCGATGGCCTAAAGCGTCGATATATTCGTTGAGGACAGGGTCATTGACGATAGGCTGGCCGTTTCTCAACATGCGCATGTAGGCGTCGCCGTATTGCATCTCTTGTGCAATCGTCAAGGTGCCGCTGGCGGCGGTACCAATGTCGGGCAAGTCTAGTGTGTTGGCATACACCGGTGTAACAGGGCCGAAGCTGGCGGTAGATGTCCCTAAAACAGTCGCTACACACAAGCAAACGATAGAACGCGTACGTTTAAGCATAAATTTCCTGAAATGCTCCGTGGATATTGTCTCGACAGCAAGCTGAGCTGCACTTACTGCTTGGACACCGAGTTTTGCGGTTGGTTTCGAGTGCAATGTCTCGGTGGTCTCCCTGTGTTACCCGTCATTCTCTTAGTTGGTTGAGGGAGAGTCAAATAGCGGTCAAAGTTTGCCTAGCCGCCTCTATTTACACTGTCTCTTTTAAAAAAACACTATACAATACTTCACGATATAATATGCATCGAGCGGAAGAATGGAACCCAATATTTTGGATCTGCGCCAGGAGCGGTGCCCGATGGCGCTGTTATTAGCCAAACGTTACCTCACATCGCTTCATGAGCAGAGTTCAGCATCACTTCTTACCTCTGACCCGCAATCGTTGAAGGATATTCAGCGTTTTGTTACGGCGAAAGGGTGGCAACATGACTGCCAACCCCAAGAAGGCCACTTCGCTTTGCATGTTACTCTTTGTCTAGATGTCACAAGGGAAAACAGTTAAATGCTTGAAATGATCAATCGCTGGTACAAGCGACGCTTCTCTGATCCTCATGCCGTGAGCCTAGTGGCCATACTGCTCTTTGGTTTTATTACTATCTACTTTTTCGGCAACTTGATTGCGCCTTTGTTGGTGGCGATCGTGTTGGCTTATTTACTTGAATGGCCGGTCAATCAGTTGACCCGAGTTGGGCTGCCCCGCACCTTATCGGTGGTGGTGGTGATTCTGGGCTTTATCAGCATTATGCTGGTGGCTGTATTTGGTCTGGTACCAACGATTTGGCAACAGGTCGGCAACCTCATCAATGATATTCCCACCATGTATGTCGGTTTACAAAAAGTCATTGCTGAGTTGCCTAAGCGCTATCCAGAACTTGAGAATTTCCAGATCGTCGAATCTCTGGTGAGCAACACGAAAAATCAAGTATTGGGAATGGGAGAAAGCGTTGTCAAAGGGTCGTTGGCGTCTTTGGTGAGCTTGGCCACATTGGCTGTGTATTTGGTTCTCGTGCCACTGTTGGTGTTTTTCCTATTGAAAGATAAGCAAGAGATGCTAGAGATGGCCAGTGGCGTACTGCCGAGAAATCGTCGTCTCGCCAACAAAGTGTGGCTTGAGATGAATGAGCAGATCTCCAACTACATTCGCGGCAAAGTGATGGAAATCCTGATTGTGGGTGGCGTGAGCTACATTACGTTTGCGATTTTGGATCTGCGTTACGCGGTGTTATTGGCGGTGTCTGTCGGGCTTTCTGTGCTCATTCCTTATATTGGCGCGGCTGCCGTTACCTTGCCAGTGGCTATGGTCGGATTGTTCCAATGGGGATTCACACCACAATTCTACTGGCTGCTGTTGGCTTACGGCATAATCCAAGCGTTAGATGGCAATGTGTTGGTTCCGGTTCTGTTTTCTGAAGCGGTCAACTTACATCCGGTGGCGATCATCGTTGCTGTTTTAGTCTTTGGCGGATTGTGGGGTTTTTGGGGGGTCTTCTTCGCAATTCCTCTGGCCACTTTGGTTAAAGCGGTATGGCGTGCTCTTCCGAGTAGTGAAGAAGAGAATATTATTTCTTAGTAAGTCGTCAGTTGTCGGTGAAATAACGCCGCTAGAGTTAAAACTCTAGCGGCGTTATTTTTTATGCACTATTCATATTAGGGCAGAATTTTATTCGATAAAACCTCGATATTGCCAAGGGAGGTGTGCCGAACAAACCCAATGTGGACGAGGCGAGGTTGCATAAGGGCTAGATGACAAAAAAGTCGACTAGTACTTTTGAATTATCTGGTTTATGCAGCTAGATTTATACAGTCAGGTAGGAGTTGCCTGATAGAGCGATGAAATATTGAAAGGTTGAGTGAAAAAATTCACTCTTTTTGTTTACAAGTTATCGTTTCTATAAGAATTTACTCAAGTCAACGTCAGCACAGTCGATAGATATAACTACAATAATACGAACGACCTATACATTTTTCGAGGGAAGTTATGAGATTTAATCAAAAGATTGTCGCCGCATCGTCCGCGCTGCTATTTGTGACGGTCGCCCTGTTGTCCGTCCAGCAACTGTCCATTGTGAAAAACGAAGTCGAGGAGCTGGTGGATGTCAGCTTGAGCGAAATCGTTAACGGCGTAAGAAACACGGTGGTGTCCGAGATGGAAGCGAAAAAATCGTTGGCCCGCTCGTCGACTGAAGTGTTGCAGTTAGACCCATTCAATAAAGCACGTGTGAGTGAAATCCTTGAGCAGCCCAATTTGAAATCGAGCTTTCTTGCTGTGGGATATGGTTATGAGTCCGATGGGTCTCTGGTAGAAAACGACGATGGTTGGGAAGCCGATTCGAGTTATGACCCTCGCGTTCGTCCTTGGTATCAAGATGCGAAAGCCAAAGGAGCGTTGATTGTCACTGCGCCATACGTGGATGTCTCATCGAAGAAAGTCATTATTTCGATCGGCACGCCAGTGAAAGAAAACGGCAAAATGGTCGCCGGTATGTTCTATGACATGGAACTGGGTGGCTTGGCGGATTTGGTCAACACAGCCAATCTTCATGATGCGGGTTACCTGTTTATTATCTCAGGTGATGGCACGACCATTGCGCACCCTAACTCGGACTTTAACGGCGAGAACTTGTCGACCTACCTGCCTGAAGTAACGCTTCAAGAGGGTGAACAGCGCATCACGCAAGACGGTAAAGATTTCCTTATTAAATTGGCGCATGTTCCCAGTGAAAACTGGTACATTGGCGCGATTGTCGATGAAAGCGTCGCGTTTAAAGCCATCAGCGATATGCGTAATAGCTCGATCATTTACGTGATTATCGGTGTGGTGTTGAGTATTCTTGGCCTGACCTTCCTCATCAAAGTGTTGATGCGCCCACTAGGTACACTCAACGCGGCGATTCAAGATGTGGCATCTGGGCAAGGGGATTTGACCAAACGTCTTGATACCAACACAGATAAAGAGTTTGCCGAGCTTGCGTATGGCTTTAACCAGTTCACGGAAACGTTGCAGCAACAGATTCAACAATCGAAAGCGATCGGTGCAGAGATCCTACGCGGCACAGAGATGACGGTTCAAGGCTCGCACGAATCTGCCGAAGCAATGCGTAGTCAGTTACAAGAGCTTGAACAGTTGGCGACTGCGATGAACGAGATGGCGGTCACCGCGACGGAAGTGGCCAACAATGCACAAGGTGCTGCAGCTGCCGCGCGTGAGGCCGATGAAGCAACGCTTGATGGTACCTCGGTGGTGAGTGACACCACAGCCTCGATCGACATGCTTTCTGCTCGCATCGATCAAGCGGTTGAAGAAGTGCAAGGGCTTGAGTCGGCGACGGCTAACATTGAGACCATTTTGAAGGTCATCAATGACATTGCCGATCAAACTAACCTATTGGCACTGAACGCCGCGATTGAGGCTGCGCGTGCGGGTGAGTCGGGACGTGGGTTTGCGGTTGTAGCTGATGAAGTTCGAACTCTGGCGCAAAGAACCCAAGAGTCAACGACCGAAATTCGCAACATGATTGAGCAGCTACAAGCAGGCGCGAGCTCAGTGTCGGCCGCCATGAACGAAAGTAAAGCGACCGCGGTCGACGCTGTGGACAAAGCGCAAGCGGCCGATGGTGCACTGCAACGTATTCGTGATGCGATTCAGCGAATCTCGGATATGAATATGCAAATTGCGTCGGCGGCTGAGCAGCAGAGCTTGGTTGCAGAAGAGATCAACAGCAACACAGTGAAAATCAAAGATCTCTCTACACAGGTGACCAACGCGTCAGAAGAGGCCAGTATTGCCATGCAGGTTCAAACTGAGAACGTGCGAGAGCAAGACGCGATTCTCAACAAGTTCATTGTGTAGTTCCTACCTTTGATAGTAAAAATGCCAGCATTTCTGCTGGCATTTTTGTCTCTGTAATTTTCTCTATCCAACTTTTTCACGGTAAGGCGCGATGAGTGGGTGGTAAACGCAATCGTTAGGCTTTCTCATTCAGGTAGTTCAGAACCACTTCGTGATGGTCTTTCGTTTTGAACTTGTCGAACACGTGTTCAATCACACCGTCTTCGTTGATAAGGAAGCTAATGCGGTGCAAACCGTCATACACTTTACCCATAAATTTCTTTTCGCCCCACACACCGAACTGCTCGGCGACAGCGTGGTCTTCATCGGAAAGTAAGGTGAAGTTGAGCTCGTCACGTTCGATGAATTTACCGAGTCGTTTTACTGGGTCGATACTTACCCCCAACACCACCACGTTGTGCTTATCTAGCTCGGTTTTCACGTCACGCAGACCTTGTGCTTGAACTGTGCAGCCTGGCGTCATCGCTTTAGGGTAGAAGTAGAACAGCACTTTCTTGCCAGCGAAATCGGACAATGACACGGTATCGCCGTTTTGGTCGAGAAGAGAAAAAGCAGGAGCAGGAGAGCCGGCTTTGAGTGTATTCATGAAGTATTCCTTTCTTACTGACTATTTTTTAGAAAATTAAGTGAGCCTCGAACTTGTAGCTCTTTACATAAAGCGTTGAAGTCTTCTTGTAACTGCATCAGGTTACAACCCGAGTCGACAGAAGCAGAAATAGCGATATGGAACTGGTCTTGCGGCGCTTGAATCTTATCTTTATTGATCGTCTGGGCGCTAAGAGAAGAAAGGCCAATCTCTTTGCTGGCAAAGAACTGGGTGAACTGTTCCGTTAAGCCCGGTTTATCGTCCGACTCAATGAAGACTTCGACCATATAGCTATTGTCTGACAGAGTGTGAGGAGAAGTACGTTTCATCATGGTGATGAGATCATGTTCCTGGCCAAGTAAAGGCAAGGTGGTCTCGACGCGAGTGATGGCTGCGTTGCTTCCCGACAGCAGCATGATAAGCGTGAATTCACTACCAAATAGCGCAATACGACTATCAACAATGTTGCAACCCGAGTGCGTCACATGGTGAACGACTTGGTTACAGATGCCTGAGCGGTCTGTCCCTACCGCGGTAATCACCAGATGTTGGTTCATAATGTCACTTCAGTCATTGTTAACTTTGTTAATGAGATAGCTTAGCACAGTTAAAAGGGAGAAAGTTGCGGGATCTGTAGGTTTTCTAATCACCTAAATTGAGTGTTTTCACATTGTAGAGTGAAAGCGCGCAGCCTAAGTCAAATCGGGTTGTGGAGTGGTCTAGGTTGGGATAGATTTTACCCAGAATTGCGCCAACGCTAACATATGATAAATATTCACAGATTTAGGTGATTTAAGCGTGACGAACCGCTTGTGTTTTTCAATCCCCATACAGTAACATGCGATAAGTATCGAAATTAGGGAGATAGACATGTTTTCAGGAAGTATCGTCGCGTTAATTACACCGTTTAATCAAGAAGACGAAGTCGATTACGCGAGTCTGAAAAAACTGGTCGAATACCACATTGCTGCGGGCAGCAGCGGTATTGTTGCGGTAGGTACGACGGGTGAATCATCGACGTTATCGATAGAAGAGCATGTCAAGGTTGTACTCAAGACGCTGGAATTCGCGGATGGCCGTATTCCTGTTATAGCAGGCACAGGCGCGAACGCAACCCACGAGTCAGTCACCTTTAGCCGCCTATTGAATAATACGGGTATCGCCGGTTGTCTGAGCGTTACACCATACTACAACAAGCCAACACAAGAAGGTTTGTACCAGCACTACAAAGCGATCGCTGACGTCAGCGAAGTGCCGCTGATCCTATACAATGTACCGGGTCGTACTGCGGTAGACCTTAAACCTGAGACGGTTGCTCGCCTTTCTGAAATCGACAACATCGTTGCATTAAAAGATGCGACCGGTGATTTGAGTCGAATTGCGATTCATCGTGAACTTTGTGGCGAAGATTTTATCTTACTAAGTGGTGATGACTCGACGGGTTTGGATTTCGTCAAAATGGGTGGTCAAGGTGTGATTTCTGTGACCAACAATATTGCGGCTGCGGATATGGCGACCATGTTCCGCTTAGCCAGCGAAGGCAAATACGATGAAGCGGAAGTCATCAACCAACGTTTGATGCCTTTGCACAAGAATCTATTTGTGGAGTCAAGCCCGATTCCGGTCAAGTGGGCGGCGCATAAGTTGGGTCTGATTGACCACGGTAGCCTAAGATTGCCGCTGACAGAGCTGTCAGACAACGCGCAGCCGATTGTATCGCAAGCCATGACGGATGCGGGCATCTACTGATTTAGGATAACTGCCGAAGCTTAGCTTCGGCTTTGATTTCTTAGGAGTTTCAATGAAATTGTCTCACCAGCTAGTCGTTAGTTCACTAGCTGTTTTTGTTTTAAGCGCCTGCTCAGGCAGCGCCACGCAGCGTCGCCAAGCCAAAGACGACTTTGAGTATCTCAATGCCCCTGATTTAACCGAGTGGACGTTACCGGCGGGCGCAGAGCCTCAGTTTTACCCCAACTACCAAATTCCTCA
This sequence comes from Vibrio sp. R10-SG3-ISO3, assembly GCF_059834225.1. Lineage (NCBI taxonomy): Bacteria > Pseudomonadati > Pseudomonadota > Gammaproteobacteria > Vibrionales > Vibrionaceae > Vibrio > Vibrio sp. R10-SG3-ISO3. The sequence continues at coordinate 57,569 of NZ_JCBDHE010000017.1, forward strand.
AGGTGAGTTTAGCGGTGGAATTGGTCGTGAAGTGGATATCCGCCCTCCCCAGCAGGTCCTAGCCTTGATTCCTGGCGCGCGAGCAGAGCGCAAAGAAGGGGAAACGACATTATGGCTGCTACGCGAAGACGAACTGGATCGCGTTTGGCAAACTGCGCAAACCATGCTGAGTGAGCGCAACATCGGTATCGTAGAGCAAACGGCAGACCATATTGAAACCGATTGGGTGACATGGAATTCTGCTGATGAAGATGTGGAACTCAGCTCTCGCTACGATATCTCTCGTCTTGTGGCAAACAACCGCTACGGCTTCAAAATTTCTCTTATCGATTGGCGCGAAGGCGGTAAATCTATGCCTGTTACTGCGACCAATAAATCTCGCTACAACGCTTTGATGACCAATCTTGTCACCGCTCGCTATGATTTGGATTTGCGTGAAGAAGCGACGCGTAAAGCGCAAGAGCTGGTTAAACAGATCCCTATTACAATGGGCCGAGATCGCAGTGGTTTCCCGGTTATCATCGCTCGTACTCCATACGATGTCCTATGGCAGCGTTTGCCAGAATTGCTACCTAAGATGGGCTTTACCATCGAAGCGCGCAACCAATCTCAAGGCACCATCAAGGCCAAGTATGCCTCACCGGATGATGCGTTTTGGGATGATATCGGAGTGAAACCGACCGAGCTGAAAGCGGGAACTTATACCTTCCTCTTTGGCGATCTTGGGAACCGTACGTCCATCAACATTACCGATTCATCGGATGCCCCTGTGAATGAAGAGTTGTTGAAAGATATGGCGCCAGTGCTGGCGGCGGTGGCAGAAAAACAGGCCAAATAGGTGTTGTCTGCATCATCCAAACGTAAAAAAGCTGACCTAGAGTCAGCTTTTTTGATCTTAATTGTCTTTAGATTTTCATTTATCCAAAGACCAACGCGTTTAGAGCGTCATCGCGGCAATCCAGCCAAAGACGATCAATGGGATGTTGTAGTGGATAAAGGTCGGGACAACCGTTTCCCATACGTGCTCATGCTGCCCATCGGCATTCAGGCCAGACGTCGGGCCTAAGGTCGAATCAGAGGCCGGAGAGCCTGCATCACCAAGCGCTGCCGCCGTACCGACAAGGGCAACGGTCGCCAGTGGTGAAAAACCAAACGCAGCAGCAAGTGGAACGTAAATGGTGGCGATAATAGGAATAGTGGAGAAAGAAGAACCGATACCCATGGTGACTAATAGGCCAACAATGAGCATCAGAAGCGCAGCGAGCGGTTTGTTGTCACCAATGCTGGTAGAGAGTGCTTCAACCAAAGATTCAACACCACCGGTTTGCTTCATGACCGCTGCAAAGCCTGCGGCTGCAATCATGATGAAGCCAATCATAGCCATCATGTGCACACCCTTAGTAAAGACATCCTGAGTTTCACGCCAGGCAATCACACCACCAAAGGTAAAGACCATAAAGCCAGCTAGGGCACCGACAATCATTGAACCGGTCGAGAGCTGAACCGTCAATGCCGCGATAATACCCAATGCGGCAGTCAGAACGTTCTTCTTGTTCACTTGGGTGGTGTTCTCTTCCACATGCGTCAGCTCCGTCTCTTTGTAGATTCGAGGCTTACGGTAGCTGACAAAAATAGCCGTGATCAGACCAAACACCATACCCGCAGCAGGGAGCAGCATCGCCATCGGCACTTGGCTTGCGGTGACAGACTCAAGACCGTTGTCGTGCAAGTTTTTCAGTAAGATGTTGTTGAGGAAAATGCCACCAAAACCGATCGGCAACACCATGTATGGCGTGACCAGGCCAAAAGTCAGCACACAGGCAATCATGCGGCGGTCAAGGTTCAGTTTTGCAAATACGCCTAGCAAAGGTGGAATAAGAATAGGGATGAAGGCGATATGGACAGGAATGACGTTTTGCGATGACATGGTCACTAGAATCAGGGCAACCAGCACGGCGTACTTAAGGCCAAGTGACGCATTGGCATTCTCTTTACCATGAATACGTTTGATCACGCTGCTTGCTAGAAGGTCGGTGATGCCGGATTTTGAAATCGCAACGGCAAACGTACCTAGCATCGCGTAGCTCAGTGCAATCGTTGCGCCGCCACCTAGACCACTTTCAAACGCGGAAACCGCCTCATTTAGACTCATGCCAGAGACGAGGCCGCCGATGATAGCACTGAATGTCAGCGCGACCACGACGTTCACGCGCATTAGGGCAAGCGCTAGCATAACGCAAACGGAAATAACAACAGGGTTCATAACTTACTCGATAATTGTGTTTACATGTTTTTAGTATTAATCGGCGTCGTCGCTCAGTGGCCAGCCGCCTAGGGCTTTCCATTTATTGACGATGCCACAGAAAAGCTCTGCGGTTTTCTCCGTGTCGTAGAGCGCAGAGTGGGCTTCTTTGTTGTCAAATTCCATCCCTGCGGTTTTACACGCTTTGGCCAGAACAGTTTGACCGTAGGCCAAACCACTTAATGCGGCAGTATCAAAGGTGGCGAAGGGGTGAAATGGGACGCGTTTGAGCTTGCTACGTTCGCTTGCTGCCATGACAAAACTGTGGTCAAAAGTGGCATTGTGCGCAACGATGATAGCTCGGCTACAGTCCGCCGCTTTTTGCTCGCGGCGAACAAGCTTATAAATCTCTTTTAATGCTTCGGCTTCTGTCACTGCGCCGCGAAGCGGGCTAAATGGGTCACGAATCCCATTGAATTCTAGGGCTTCTTTTTCTAAGTTCGCCCCTTCAAATGGTTCAACATGGAAGTGAATCGTTGACGCAGGGTGGAGGTCGCCATTTTCATCCATACGTAAGGTGACCGCGCAGATTTCCAAGAGGGCATCGGTTTGGGCGTTAAATCCTGCGGTCTCGACGTCGATCACCACTGGGAAATAGCCTCGAAAGCGTTTTTTAAGCGTCAATGCTTCGTTTTCTGAACTCATGTTGGTCTATTGTTATGTGACAGGGGCAGCATTATTGCAGATTCTGTCAACAAGAAAAACCGTTAATCTCTTTGATGGCGACGCTGGGGAATGAAAGTGTTGGCGAGCTTTTTGCATCATTCTCACCAAAGTCATGCAGACAGAGTGACAAGCGGCAACGCCAGTCACCCAGCAGTATTAGAGATGAAGCATACTATGAACAAATTCTACGTTGCCTGTTTAGGGCTAGTCATTGCCGGTTTTGAAGCGAACGCCTTTGCGCTTGAGAAGCGCTATGTGGCAACGCCGATGCAGTCAACCTGGCAAATGGTTGCCAATACGCCGCTAGAATGTAAGTTGGTTCATCCTATCCCAAACTACGGCGATGCGGTGTTTTCTTCCCAAGCCAGTAAAAAGATCAATCTGGACTTTGAGCTGAAGATGAAACGGCCAATGGGGCAGACAAGAGACGTTAGCTTAGTGTCGATGCCTCCAGCATGGCGACCTGGCGATGGCGCTAGCCGCATGTCGAGCATTCAGTTTTTTCAGCAATTTGATGGTTACGTTGGTGGACAAACCGCGTGGAGCATTTTGGGTGAGCTTGAAAAGGGGCGTTATCCCACGTTTAGCTATCAAGAGTGGCAAAGTCGTGACGAGCGGGTAGAGGTGGCGTTGTCGTCGGTGCTTTTTCAGCCCACCTACAACGTATTTAGTGACTGTATTGCCAACTTGTTGCCTTACAGCTTTGAAGATATCGCCTTCACCATTTTGCATTATGACCGTTCTAGCGTAGAGCTGAATAAAGCTTCGCAAAAACGCCTTGCACAAATTGCGGAGTACATTAAACACAACCAAGATATCGACTTGGTGTTGGTATCGACATACACCGACTCGTTAGACAGTAAAGCCGCCAGCCAAAGTTTATCTGAGCAGCGTGCTGAAGTGCTGCAACGTTACTTCCGTTCGCTTGGTTTACCGGAAGACAGGATTCAAGTTCAAGGTTATGGGCGTCGTCGTCCGGTGGCGGACAACGCATCACCGCTTGGCAAAGATAAAAACCGCCGCGTAGTGATTTCTCTCGGTCGTACCCAAGTCTAAAAAAACAGCGCCAAAATTTGGCGCTGTTTTTGTATCGACTGCATAACTTCAGTATTAAGGCAAAACATGAAGCCAAGTTGTTATCAAGATAGCCGATCAATTCAGCTTAAACTGTGCGATTAAGTTGCAATTGGTCGCTGTATCGATGTCTTGTACCATGCGAGCGATGGTCGGATTGGGGTGGCGTTTCATAAATTCCACTAACGCCTTTTTACAGCAGCCGATCGAAGAGACAAAGGCGTCACAGTCTGAATTCGGGCATTGAGGGATCAGCGTCAGCACTTTCTCTGAAGCGAGCTGTAAATACTTCAGTTCATACTTTTCATCGCCCATCGAGCGCCAGAAGGTCGCTAGGTTGTGGCACGAAATCACCGAGATCATCAGTCGGTCTTCGATATCGACATCGACCTGTTCTCCCAGTCGTTCGCTCAGTGTTAATGCCTGTTGATAATGCAGAATACTGCGTAAGTGGTCTTGGTCCTTAAACGCGACGTCTGCGAGCAGTGTGTGTTTTTCCCATTCTGCCAGTTGCATGCTTGTCTCTCCTCTCTATGAGAAGGATAAGATTAAGTGATAATCATTATCATGTAAAGCAAATAAAAATGGGCAGCCGAGGCTACCCATAGGTTGAATTGATTGGCACTGTTAGCCTTCAAGCCCAGCTGTCGCTTGCTTGTTTTGAATCAACTCAATTTTGTAACCGTCTGGATCTTCAACAAACGCGATGTGTGTCGTGCCACCTTTTACGGGGCCTGGCTCACGGGTCACATTGCCGCCTGCGGCTTTGATCGCATCACAAGTAGCGTAGATGTCATCGACACCCACTGCTACATGGCCAAATGCGTTGCCAAGATCGTAACTGTCGGTACCCCAGTTGTACGTTAGCTCAATCACCGCGCCTTGCGACTCATCGCCATAGCCAACGAAAGCCAACGTGTATTGGTATTCTGTGTTTTCGTTTTTACGTAACAGAGACATGCCCATTACGTCAGTGTAGAACTGAATAGATTTGTCGAGATCACCTACGCGTAGCATGGTGTGTAGAATGCGTCCGTTTGACATGTGCCTAGCTCCTAGTTGTCGGGGTAAACTTTCTCTTTATATTCACACAGGTCTTCAATCAAGCAACTGCCACACCTTGGCTTACGGGCCAAACAGGTGTAGCGGCCATGAAGGATCAACCAGTGATGTACGTCGAGTTTGAATTCTTTGGGGACCACCTTAAGCAGTTTCTCTTCTACTTGGTCAACGTTCTTGCCCATAGCGAATTTGGTGCGATTGGAGACGCGGAAAATGTGCGTGTCGACCGCAATCGTTGGCCAACCAAAGGCAGTGTTGAGGACGACATTCGCCGTCTTGCGACCCACTCCAGGTAGTGCCTCGAGTGCCTCACGGTTTTCAGGCACCTCACCGTTATGTTGGTCGAGCAGAATACGACAGGTTTTGATGACGTTTTCTGCTTTTGAGTTAAATAAGCCAATGGTTTTGATGTACTCTTTCACGCCGTCAACACCGAGATCAAACATCGCTTGTGGCGTGTTGGCAACAGGGTAGAGCTTGTCAGTGGCTTTGTTGACACTGACATCGGTGGCTTGAGCCGAGAGGAGAACCGCGATCAGCAGCTCGAAAGGCGTGTTCCAATTCAGCTCCGTTTGCGGGTGCGGATTGTCATCTCTTAGCCTCTGTAGAATTTGAATGCGTTTCTCTTTGTTCATTATTCGCTGACTTCCCGTGTGTTGATTAGCTGGTCACCCGCGCTCTTTCTATCGTTGGTTTGGTTTTTTCTTTGCGCGCGCTCAGTCGACTATCGATGGTGTTTTTAATCGCAATCAGCAGCCCAACGCCGATGAAGGCACCTGGCGGCAGCATTGCCAGCAGGAAATTGCTGTCAAATTGGAACACTTCAATTCGCAGCGCCGTTGCCCACTGCCCTAGCAGCAGCTCTGCACCATCAAATAAGGTACCGTTGCCAAGAATCTCACGCATTGCTCCCAAAATGACAAGAATAATCAGCATCCCCATGCCCATCCAAAAACCGTCTTGAGCGGCAAGAAGTGGTATGTTTTTCGAGGCAAACGCTTCAGCGCGTCCGATGATGATGCAGTTGGTCACGATAAGGGGGATAAAGATGCCTAGCGACAAATACAAACCGTAAGCGTATGCGTTCATCAGCAGCTGCACGCAGGTCACTAACGAGGCAATGATCATCACAAAGACCGGAATGCGTACCTCTTTTGGCACATAGTCGCGTACTAAAGAGACGGTCACGTTCGATCCAACCAGAACCAGCAGGGTCGCAATCCCCAAGCCAAGCGCATTAGTGACGGTAGAGGAGACCGCCAGTAAAGGGCATAGGCCAAGTAGTTGGACCAGTGCGGGGTTGTTGTCCCACAAACCATTCTTAATCAGTGTTTGATGTTCAGTCACGCGCACCTCCGCAATTTAGCGGTTGAGATTGAATGTCACCACGATGGTCGTTGACATACTCTAACGTATTACGTACCGCCTTGACGACCGCTCTTGGGGTGATGGTCGCCCCAGTAAATTGATCAAATTGCCCGCCGTCTTTGCGCACTTTCCAACTGGCCTGGTTATCCGCAGTCAGCACTTTGCCGGTAAAGCCGAGGATCCAATCTGTGATACGTAAATCAACTTTGTCACCGAGTCCGGGGGTCTCTTGATGGCTCAATACTCGGGTGCCGGTGACGGTACCGTCTTGTTTCACGCCAATAATGAGTTTGATGGAACCGTTATAGCCATCGGGCGCGATGGCTTCAATCGCCATGGCGCTAGGCTCGCCATTTAAGGAAGCGAGGTAGACTGGCATAGGTTCAGCCGTGCCAAGCAGCGGATCCGTCACCAAGGTACAGGCTTGGTAGAGATCATTGTCGTGCAGATCATGTGGGATGACCTGATTGAGTACCGAGAGCAACTGCGCTTGCTCCTGGCGCTGGATCTGATCGGCGGTCAAGTAGTGAGTCAGCGCAACTAAGCCTGTAGAAGCACAGGCAAAGATGGCAAGGATTGCGCCGTTGTTACGTATAGCGTTCAGCATGATACCCCTCAGTGACCGTAAGTTTTGGGTTTGGTGTAGTAATCAATCATGGGTACACACATATTGCCCAGTAGCACCGCAAAGGCAACGCCATCTGGGAAGCCGCCCCACGTTCGAATGATAAAGACCATAGCGCCAATAAAGGCCCCAAATACCAAGCGTCCCTTGACAGTGGTCGACGCCGACACCGGATCGGTTGCGATAAAAAAGGCGCAGATCATGGCTGCGCCAGACAGGAGGTGCAAGATGGGTGAGGCGGTCTCTCCTGGCATGATGAGCATAAAAATGCCGCTCATGGCAGCGAGGCTAGCGAGAAAACTCACAGGGATGTGCCAACTGATGATGCGCAGTTTTATCAGCATCAAACCACCGAACAAATACGCCAAGTTGACCCATTCCCAACCGACGCCGCCTAAACCGCTAAATTGCGCTTGTCGCATCACTTCCACACTGGTATTTCCTGCAAGCAGGCCAGTTTTAAACGCATCGAGTGGCGTGGCCATAGTGATGCCATCGATACCGGTGCGAATTTGTTGTAGCGACAGCCCCTCTTGACTGTAACCGCTAAAGATTAGCGACAAGGTATCGGCAAGGGAGGTGCTGACGGGTTGCAGTGTGCTTGGCGCCATCCAACTGGTCATCTGGACAGGGAAGGAGATGAGCAACACCACGTAGGCGACCATTGCTGGGTTAAAGAGGTTTTGTCCAATACCGCCGTAGAGGTGTTTTGCGATGACGATGGCGAACACCAATCCAATCACCATCATCCACCAAGGGGAAAGAGGCGGAATGGCCACAGCCAGCAACCAAGCGGTCACGATGGCGCTGTTATCACGCAGTGCCGACATGGGTGAGCGGCCACGAACCAGCATCACCACGCTTTCAAGTAGCAGTGCCAGTGCAATGGCAAAAATCAGTTGGATCAAAGTGCCCCAACCAAAAAAGTAGATTTGAGCGGCAAGCCCGGGCAAGGCGCAGACGGCGACCCATTTCATCAAATCCGGCGTGCTTTTACGGCTGTGAGCATGGGGGGAACTTGCGATAAAGAACGCCACTAGTTGTTCTCCTCAGAAGGTTTAGATGATTGTTGGGCGGCTTTACGAGCTTTTGCGCGAGCAATCGCTGCCGCGACTGCGGCTTTTTTCGGATCCTCAGCAGGCTCATTCTTAGCTTGAGTTTCTTCGCTGCTAGAGTCTGCGTCGCTCTCTTGCTGCGCCTTACGCGCTTTGGCGCGCGCAACCGCTGCCGCCACGGCGGCTTTTTTCGGATCCTCAGCAGGCTCATTCTTAGCTTGAGTCTCTTCGCTGCTGGAGTCTGCGTTGCTCTCTTGCTGCGCTTTACGCGCTTTAGCGCGCGCAACCGCTGCTGCGACGGCGGCTTTTTTCGGATCCTCAGCAGGCTCATTCTTAGCTTGAGCCTCTTCGCTGCTGGAGCCCGTTTCGTTCTCTTGCTGCACCTTACGAGCTTTAGCGCGAGCAATCGCTGCCGCGACTGCCGCTTTTTTTGGATCCTCTGCTGGCTTGTGCTCTTCAGGTGTCTCTTCGCTACTGTTACTTGCTAATGCGGCTTTGCGCGCTTTCGCTCTGGCCACAGCAGCGGCGACGGCGGAAGATTTGTCTGTTTCGCTTTGCTCATCACTTTGAGTGGTTTCTTGTTGCGCTTTCTGCGCTTTTTTCTCGCGGGCTTGACGTTTACGCTCTTCTCGCAACTTGGCCATTTCCGTGTTGTCCGGTTGGTCGCTGCTGCTTGTCGCTTGCTCTCTAGCCGCTTCTTGTTTCGCTTTGGCTCTGGCAATCGCGGCGGCGACCGCTGGCTTGGTTTTGCTGTCTTCGCTTGTGGATTTTTGCGCTTTCACACGCGCGATGGCGGCGGCGATGGCGTCATCTCCTCCACTAGCTTTCATCTCGCTGCGACGTTCATCCGCGGCTTTTTTGAAGCGATTCTCACGTTCGGCTTTGTCGCGTTCCATACGCGCTTTTTTCTCTTCAAAGCGGAGTTTGGCACGCTCTGCTGCTTGCGCTTCTTCTTTGCGCGTGCGTATCTCCGCTTTGGCCTGGCGATAATATTGCACCAGTGGGATCTCGCTAGGGCAGACGTACGCACAAGCGCCACATTCAATGCAGTCTTTTAGATTGAGCTCTTCACATTTTTCATACTCTTGCGATTTCGCATACCACTGCAACTGTTGAGGCAATAGTGACGCGGGGCAAACCTCAGCGCACTGAGCACAGCGAATGCACGCCATTTCCGTACCCGCAGGGGCGATCTCGCGGCGAGTTGGGGCAAGAATACAGTTGGATGTTTTTGTGATGGGCACATTGGCGTGCGGCAAGGTAAAGCCCATCATTGGCCCACCCATGATCAATCGAGGTAGGCGCTTATCTGCTTGATAGCCGAACTCGTCGAGCAGCGCTTGAACTGGGGTACCCAAAGCCGCAAGGACGTTGCGTGGTTGACGAAATGCATTGCCCGTTAACGTAACGATGCGCTCAATCAAAGGTTCACCATCCACAACGGCGCGTTTGATGGCGTACAGCGATCCGACGTTTTGTACCATCATCCCAATGTCCGCTGGGATGCCATCGGCGGGGACTTCTTTGTTAGTCAGCAGTTTGATGAGCTGCTTTTCGCCGCCCGAGGGGTACTTAGTCGGTACGACACGAATGATCAGGTTTTTGTCTTGCGCTGCCGCTTCTAAGGCTGCAATCGCCTCAGGTTTGTTGTCTTCAATGCCGATCACGGTCAGCTTTGGCTTGAGAATATGCTCGACAATCTCGATGCCCGTGATCACCTCTTGTGCAAACTCTCGCATCAAGGTGTCATCGGCGGTGATGTAGGGTTCACACTCAGCGGCATTGATGATCAAAATCTCGGTACGCGAGAGGCCTGATTGAATCTTTTTCGCGGTAGGAAAGCCAGCGCCTCCCATACCAGAAATCCCCGCTAGGCGGATCTTTTCAATCAGAGCTTCTGGAGAGTGTTGGCTGAAATCAGGCCAAGGGGCTTTGTCATACCAGGTGTCTTTGCCATCGGGTTGAATGACAATGCAGGTCTCCGCCAAACCGGAAGGGTGGGCGGTGGTACGAGGCTCAATCGCCGTAATGGTGCCTGAGGTGGGCGCGTGCACGGGCAACGTGAACGTGACGTCGTACTTGGTTAACGGCTCACCTTTTAAGACGTGCGCGCCGATATCAACCAGTAATGTCCCTTCTTTGCCGATGTGCTGTTTGAGAGGCAGCACAATTTCAGTTGGCAACGAGGCGCGAACCAATTCACTGCCCAGCGACTGCTGTTTATTCTCTGGTGGGTGAATTCCCCCAGGAAACTGCCACAGCGTACCTGATTTAATTTGTTCGATTAATGACAACATACCAGTCCTTAATTCACGCTTTTCTGCGCGGAGGCAGAATCGGTAATATCAACAACAGGAATGGCGTCCAGTTGCCACTTCCAGTTCGCTGTAGTGTTTTCTACAGGAATCATTTCAATGCAGTCCGTTGGGCACGGCGCGACACACAAATCACAGCCAGTACATTCATCTTTAATCACGGTATGCAGTGCTTTGGTGCCGCCAACAATGGCATCAACCGGGCAGGCTTGAATACACTTGGTGCAGCCAATACACATATCCTCATGAATAAAGGCGACTTTTTTGACGGCTTCATCTAGGTCATGCGCAGACTCTGTCGCTTCGACACCCATTAAATCCGCCAGCTTCTCAATGGTGGCTTGACCGCCGGGAGGACACTTGTTGATCTCGTCTCCCGTGGCGATCGCTTCCGCATAAGGGCGACAGCCAGGGTAGCCGCACTGGCCACACTGCGTTTGCGGTAAAATCGCGTCGATTTGATCGACGATCGGATCGGCTTCTACTTTGAAGCGGATGGAGGCGAAGCCCAAGATTGCGCCAAACAGCGCAGCAAGCGCGGCAATCGCGATAACGGCAATTAGGATGGCACTCATTACAGCTTCACCAACCCAGTAAAGCCCATAAAGGCGAGAGACATCAGTCCTGCGGTGATCATCGCAATGGACGCCCCTTTAAATGGGACTGGCACATCCGCAGCGTTAATACGTTCACGCATCGAAGCGAACAAAATCAGCACCATAGAGAAACCCACAGCAGCGCCAAAGCCGTAGATAATCGATTGGATAAAGTTGTGGTTCTCATTGATGTTAAGCAGGGCAACACCCAGTACCGCACAGTTGGTGGTGATCAACGGCAGGAAGATGCCGAGTAAGCGGTAGAGTGTCGGGCTGGTTTTGTGTACCACCATTTCTGTGAACTGCACGACGACGGCGATAACAAGAATGAAGCTCATGGTACGTAAGTATTGCAACCCAAGCGGCAGCAAGATGTAGTTTTCTACTAAATACGCGCACACGGAAGCGAGGGTTAACACGAACGTCGTCGCGAGCCCCATACCAATAGCGGTCTCTAATTTCTTAGACACCCCCATAAATGGACATAAACCCAGGAATTTTACCAGTACAAAGTTGTTTACCAGCACAGTGCCGACCAACAACAAAAGATATTCGGTCATAGTTATATAATTTAGATATTCCGATCCCGACATTATCCTGCTTTGGATGCCTAATAACAACCAAGGAAAGATAAGGTTTTATATTGTTGAATGAAAATTATACGGGATCGTGCGTCGTTTGGTCAGCCAAGTCACTAATTTGTCGTCGCTCGTTCACTTGGGTCGAGTTCAGGATAGCGCTCTGATATCGCTTTTAGTTCGCTTTGATGCTCGCGCAGTGCATTGACGCAATCACGATCCAATTTACCCATCTGAACCATCTTTTCCAGCTCTAGTAGTGCGTAAAGAATCGACGATGCCTGTTTATACGGGCGATGTGTGATCAAAGCGTCAAAGATATTTGCGACGCAGACAATACGAGCGGCGAGAGGGATCTCATGGCCTTTTAGATGGCGAGGATACCCCGAGCCATCGAGAAACTCATAGTGGTGCGCAATGATGTGTAAAAACAGTTCAGCACTGGGGTGACCACTTGCGCCCGCTTGCTCAATGAACTCATGAATGATGGCTTCGCCCGCTTGAACATGTTCTCTGAGTGTGGCGAGTTCTACCTCGGTCAACTTACCGGGTTTACACAGTAGCTCGGCCGGTAGCGTGACTTTGCCAATGTCGTGATACTGCGAAAATAAGCTGAGGTGTTCAATGGTTTCGTCATCGAGATCGTATTTGAGCGCAAGGCCCGTTGCTATTACATGTGTAAAACTGGCGACGCGCTGTTTGTGCGCCCGAGATTCTCGTTGATAGAGCGGAAACTGCGCAGCGTGCTTGCAAGCGCAATTGATCAAGGTATCCACCAGCTGATACTCAGAAAAAATCGACAACCTCATCATCTCCAAGTAAGGCTTAAGGGTATCGAGCGCCACCGGTGTAAACGCACTCTCTTGATAAGAGTTGAGGAAGATGAACCCAAGGAATCGATCATGGATAAAGGTTGGTATGGTCGCCGAAGAACGGTAGCCATCGCGCAGTAAAGACTCAATATGCGGCGAGCGGCGCAATGTTTTTAGATGCGTCAAAATGACCGGGCTGCGCGATTGCAGGCTTTGGCGCAGCGTCGGTAATGAACTCAGTGGCGCTTCGTAATGGGTAATATTGAGCGAAAGCGAGGTACTGTCGGCGTAACTGCGCAGCAAATGATCTCTGTCGTCATACAGGGCAAAACTTAAGTGGTCGAGAGCGGGATGGTGAACTTGCATACGCTCCAACAAGCCGGTCATTTGCTCGTTTAGGTGATGGGTTTGTGCCAGTGAAGAGTGGCGATGCAGTGTTGAGTTTTCCATGATGCCCCCCTTACAAAATCAACGCCAACGATGAATCAAGAACGAACCGATTGTTGTGCCTCACTGGGTATTGAATGTGTGCACACTCAGTTTCGGCCACATAGCTTCGGACAAGCAGTAATCTGCAATCTGCAACTTACCTACTTAAGTGTAGACAGGGATAACTCGCTTGGCGGGGAAAGGCAGAGCTAAATGCGAAAGGCTTGATCCATCGCAAACTTGGGGAGAAAAAATGTAAAGCGCCGCTGATCGCGGCGCTTGGTCTATTGGTTAATCAATACGTTTTAACTGAGCGAGGATAAAACAGGCCGTCGCGCAGATGACGACAGATGGACCAGCCGGGGTATCGTAATGCCAAGAGAGCGACAGCCCACAGATCACCGCGACACTGCCAATCAGCGATGCAAAGCACGCCATTTGCTCTGGGCTTTTGGCAAAACGTCTTGCCGCCGCAGCAGGAATGATCAGTAGTGAGGTCATGATCAAGGCCCCGACGTATTTCATACCAATCGCAATCACTAGGCCGACCAGCAACATTAAAATCAAGCGCATCAAATCGACGTTATGGCCTTCGACAGCCGCCAACTCTTCGTTGACGGTGGTAGAAATGAGCGGACGCCAGAAGACGATAAGCACCGCGCCAACGACGAGCGAGCCAAGGTAAATGTAGATCAAATCTGTGGGCGTGACGGCGAGCAAATCTCCGAACAAGTAGCTCATCAAATCAATACGTACGTGATCAAGAAAGCTGACGGCGACCAAACCGAGTGATAGGGCACTGTGAGCCAAGATCCCAAGTAAGGTATCGGTGGCGACCAACTGCTGGCGTTGCAACGTGACCAGAATCACCGCGAGCGCCAAACAGCAGACCACCAAGGCGAGATACAAGTTGATATTGAGCAAAAAGCCGAGTGCGATACCCATGAGCGACGCATGAGCCAAGGTGTCCCCAAAATAGGCCATTTTTCGCCACACGACGAATGAACCCAACGGACCGGAGATCGCCGCAATACCAAGACCGGCAAAGAGTGAGGGGAGTAGAAACTCAATCATGATGATGGTGTCCGTGAGAATGGTGAGAACAGGCCGTTGCATCGCCCGCTACGGGTTGACCGGATAAATCATGATGATGGTGGTCATGCTGGTGGTGATAAAACGCCAGTGACTCACGTTGAGCTTGGCCAAACAGCGCAATATAATTGGGGTGCTGTGTAATGTCGGCAGGTGCGCCGGAGCAGCAGATGTGATGTTGCAGACAAATCACATCATCGGTCTTGGCCATGACGAGATGTAAATCATGGGAGACCATAAACACCGCGCAGTTAAAACGGCGGCGTAGCGTATCAATCAGCTCATACAGATCGATTTGCCCTTGCACGTCGACCCCTTGCGCCGGTTCGTCAAGCACCAATAAATCTGGACGCTGTAACAGAGCCCGCGCGAGTAACACGCGTTGCGTTTCACCGCCAGATAGCGAATGCATATTGGCCATGAGCATGTGTTCTGCGCCCACCAGTTTGAGCGAGTCGATGATCTCTTGTTGGCTGTAACGCCCGGCCAGTTTAAGAAATCGCTCAACGGTCAAAGGGAGCGAATCATTCAGCTTGAGTTTCTGTGGGACGTAGCCGGTGCGCAGCCCTTTTTGGCGTGTGATCTGGCCGGTAAAGCGCTTCTGCAAGCCAAGCAGCACTTTGACTAAGGTGGATTTACCCGCGCCGTTTGGGCCAATCAAGGTGGTGATTTCGCCGCGTTTGATGGTCAAGGAGACCTTATCGAGCACTTTGCGCTCATCAAATTGGACCGAAATATTAGCTAGTTCGACGAGAGTCGACATGAATAGAACTCATTTGCAATTCAGTATTGTTATAATGTAACATTTATACTTTCTCAACGCTATAGAGCAGTCGTACATAAATGAAACGTTTCCTTCCTCTCTTGTTGCTTATCTTGAGCAGCAAGAGTGTCGTGGCCAGCGATATTATCGCGAGTATAAAACCGATCCAATTAATTTCGTATGAATTAACACTAGGCATCAACGAGCCGGATGTTTTATTGGCGGCCAACACCTCGCCGCACGATTATGCGTTGCGTCCGTCTGACGTGCGCCGAATCAACCAAGCGGATTTGATTATTTGGTTTGGCCCAGACCTAGAGCCTTTCCTTGACAAAATCTTAGAGGGGCGTGACAACGTGCTAACACTGAGCAAAATTGACGGTCTCCCTTTGCGTGAATATCAGGGCGATCATCATGATCATGACGGTCACGATCATGACGGTCACGATCATGACGGTCACGATCATGGCAGTCACGATCCCCACTTTTGGATGGGCGTGGACACGGCTTCTCAGGTGGCCAAAGCGATCAGTGCCAAGTTGATTGAGATAGACCCAAGTCAGCAAGCAGCATATCAAGCCAACCTTGCTCAGTTTGAAGCGCGCCTGCGCCAGCAGCACAATGAGATTGCCGCTCAACTCAGCAAGGTAAAAGATCAAGGCTACTACGTGTTCCACGACGCGTATGGTTACTTTGAAGAGGATTATGGCCTCAATCAATTGGGTTTTTTCACTGTCAGCCCAGAGCGCAAGCCAGGCGCGAAGACCTTGATTGCAATAAGGCAAGCACTGTCGAAGAAAGAGGCGAAATGCGTCTTTTCTGAGCCACAATATACGCCTGCGGTGGTCGAGTCCGTGACGCGAAACACCGACGTCAACCAAGGCGTGCTTGACCCCATCGGCGCAGACATCGTGGTAGAATCTGGCGGTTATTTCAACTTTATGCAGCAGATGGCGGACAGTTTTGAGCAGTGTTTATCGGACTAAGACGTTCAGATATAAAAATGTTCAGATATAGAGCGCAACGGACGTTTGGTGTAACGCGCTCAGCGCAGGAAGCGAGGGAAAAGGGAGACGACGTGTCTCCCTTTTTGCTTTCGGTCACAACGATTTGCCACAAAGAATGTGATAAGTGAGACGCAAACACCTTGTAATGACCAAGCGTTGTTAGATAATTATCGACTCAAAATAACTGCGCAGCGACTCTTGTCGCTGCGCGTCACTGATAGCAACAGGTGTATTTTGCGCGTCGTCCCTTTATCAAAACTGATGACTCAACTCATCGCTTTCTGGCTGTGCTTGAGCGCACACGTTGTAGTGGCCTCTCCAGAGGTCTTTTATTCTCTACCCAGTCAAAGTCAGGGTAAGGTCTTTGCCGCCAAACAGTTGTTTCTTGCTGAGGGCGGCGGTTTGTGGCTGCAAGATGTTCGAGCCCAAATCCTCTTTTTTGACGGTCAAAACGTGGCGCCGAACGTCGGCTCGGCGCTGACGCATGATGTCGATAAAGTGGCGTACGCTGACCATGCATTTTGGTCTTTCTTTCGCAATGAAATCTATCGAACGCTGCCAAATCAGGAGCGCGAACTGGTGTTGAGCCTCACTCCTGGCACTGATATTCATTCCATCGGCGCGTCGGGAGATTACATTTGGTTGGCCGATGAACGCTATTTTTACACCTACCATATCCCCAGTGGTGAACTCGATACGCTCTCTTTGATGGAGTTGTATCAGTTTACCCAATCCTCAACCATCATCATCAATGATGCGCAATTTGTCGTCTCCAAATGGGTGCTCGCCACCAATGCGGGCGCCTACGTCTCCGACCGACGTCATTTCGAACACGTGCCACTTTCGCAGCAGCATTACATTGAAAAGCTCCATTACTCCGCGAAGCGAGGCGAAATTGTGGTTGGGACCTTGTCGGGAGCGCTGGTGTTTAATATCCATCGTCCTACTCAAATGGTCGCCGACATTCCGGGTTCGCACGTGCTGAGCTTGGCAGAAACAGATGACGCGTATTGGATTGGCACTGAACACGGCTTGATTATTTACTCCCATAACGATGGTGCTGAACGCCGTCTTGGCTCCCAGCGTTTGGCTGGGCACCCGCTTTATGGAGAGCGTATCTACTCCATCGTCAACGATGAAGCGGGCGGTATTTGGTTGGCAACCGATAAGGGCGTGCGCTATTACTCCTTGTTCTCTCCCAATTTCCAGCGCTTTAATCCGCAATTGCTCAGCGAAGGAACGGAGCGAGAGCAACCCCTAATGTTGGAGCCAATGGCGCAGCGTCAAGGGTATTGGCTCTTAACGACACTCGGGCTCTATCAACTGGACCTTACAGATAGAGGGCAGAGGACATTAGTGTATCAAGGCGCTGTTAGTGATGTGATGGAGCATCAAGAGACCTTGTGGCTAGCGACCCCCAATGGCGTGATCACCTTACCACCCAGTCGCCTTGCTGAGCCACAACTGGTATCGAATGCACCGGTTGCCAAGTATCTTGAAGTTGACAGTCAGGGCCACATCTGGGGGGCCAGTGACCAGCAGTTATGGCGCTATGATCCCGAGCGCGCAGTGTTCCGTGATTTTGTCTCGGATTGGATGTTAACGCAGTACCTCCCAGCGCAACTGACGTATCTCAAATCGGCCGGTGAGCGTTTGCTGATCGGCACCGATCATGGACTCTATTTGCTCGAGCGTCGTGTGATTAAGTTTGTTGATGACAGCAGCCAATACGGCGGCGTGAGCCACATTATTGAGGTGGCAGATGATGAGCTTTGGGTGGCCGGTCAATACGGGCTCTATCGTGTTGATACGGCGACAGGGATCACCGAATCGCTAGCGTTGATTGAAGGCCATATCTCGCCAAAATGCTTGATGAGTAATGAGCAAGGTATCTGGCTAACGACATCTGCAGGGCTGTCGCAATACACATTGGCGGGGGCGCTCAAGGAGCACTACGGCGAGCCTTTAGGGCTGAGGAATAATGAGTTTGTCACTGGGCTTTGCGGCGCTAAATCTGGCCGCGAACACACCTTGCTGATGGGCTCAAGCCATCATTTGATGACAGTGGATACTGAGCGTTTAGCAAATCAAGCGCTCCCATCTGGTCGCGTCGTAGTCAGTCAAGTGAACGTTGGTCAGGAACGGGTCGCTTTGGGCCATTCACCGGATAGAAGACTAACCACAGAGTTTGGCGAGTCACTCTCCTTCCAATTTGGTGTGATGCCTCAGTTGAGTGGCGCGCAGATTGAGTATCGTTTAGATAACGAGCCTGAATGGCAAGTGTTGGAGGGGGTGACGCTGACCATCGAACACTTGCTACCCGGCTTGCATCAATTGAGCGTGAGAGTGACACACAACGGCCGACGCACCGGTCAGGAAGACCGCTTTCAATTTCTCGTTAATAAGCCTTGGTACTTAGAGCACAGCTCGATAGGGGCGGCCGTGGTGTTGCTCTGTGCGTGTATCGTCTGGATAGTGTATTGGCGATCGCGGCTAATGGCCAAAGCAAACCGAGCGCTTAAAGCGCAAGTGGAACTGAAAACCCACCAGCTTGAACACCAAAGCCGAGTGCTATTGGCGAATAATGTCCAGTTAAGGAAACAACTTCACATTCGGCGTCTTATTTACGCCCACTCTGTGGCGAGTTTACAGAGTAAGTTGACGATGCCGCCATACAACAGTGCGGAGTTTAAACCAGTGGTCGATAGGCTCAGTCAAGAGCTCGCGTTATCGATTTTTGCCCGCGAAGCGAATAAAGAGGCGGATCCGGTTTACCACTTTAATCTCATTTTTCATGCGGCGATCGATGGTTGGCAAGAAGAGATTCGTAAATCAGGGCAGAGCTTGGATATTGAGTGGCCACAAGATCAAGCGGTTTATCTCTCTCTAAATGCGTTCAACCTCGACGAAATACTTAACGTGCTGATTGATAATGTCATTAAGCGCGGCTATCGCAACCAGACGGTGATGATGCGTATTGACCACAATGTTGAGCGCCTTGCCTTGACGGTGCTAGATCAAGGGGAGTCGATCGACCATGCGGACCTCGGCCAAGATTACCTGATGAAAATGAGCCAGTTGGTTGAGGCGAGCGGTGGTAGTGTGACGATTCACTGCTCAAAAGAGCGCAATATGCAGGAGTTTACGTGGCCAGTGAGCGATCACTTCACTGAGCGCTCAGCCGTCAAGCAACTGCCGCACTCTGTGCAAGAAGAGAGGGACCCTTGGTTCGCCAAACTGAAAACCATTGTTGAAGCGCACTATGCGGAGGCGGATTTTGGCTTATCAAAGGCGGCGCAATTGCTCTATGTCTCAGAGCGCAGCCTTCAGCGCCGCTTAAAAAGCCATCAGCACACCACTTTTACCGAATATCTCAATGAAGTACGCCTCGATCATGCATGTCGACGTTTACTAGCGGGGGAAAAAGTGTCGGATGTGGCGTTTGAATGTGGCTTTAACGATCCCTCGTATTTCAGTCAACGGTTTAAATATCGCTTTGGAGTGTCGCCGACTCAATTTGTCGAAGGGCAGGGGGAAGAGTAAAAAAATAACGTGGTATAGCCGGGGGGACTATACCACGGGTGTCAATGACACCTTCGCTTGCTGCCGGAGTGGCGCGCTGCGCCACCTCTGGAATTCAATGTCACTTCAGGCTGTGCCCTAGCGACCTGTTCACTATAAATACCCGCACTTATTTTACTTATAAAATTAACGCCATTTTACTATAAGAATTGCGCCAATCGTTTTAAGTGTATGAATTTTATTTACTTTATGTGGTTTTTTGATGATTTTATGTCATGTGGAATGTGGGGACGGTCTGAACAAGTGTCCCATTTTGACGGTATTGACGAGGCGAAAATTAACAAAAGTGACGAGGACAAAAATGCAAAGATTGATTTCAGACAATATCTGACCGGGTAGAGAGAGATATCATCTCAATAACTAATAGTAATATTTCTCATTTACACTATCGATTGGTCTGTTATGCAATTATCTCAGCTTTCTCCGGGTCAAACCGCGACCATCATTGGCTTTGGTCAGATGTCAAAAGAAGTACGCAAGAAACTCATGGTCATGGGGCTTCTGCCTAACACGGCGGTAACCTTGATTCGTGTCGCACCAATGGGAGATCCACTGCAAGTTGAAGTACGCGGTGTCTCATTGGCCGTTCGTCAATCTATGGCCAACTCGATTGATGTGGAGGTGCGCGCATGAATTACCAAATTCTCACTGTCGGCAATCCAAACAGTGGCAAAACGACCTTGTTTAACGGCTTAACGGGCGCGCGTCAGCAAGTGGGTAACTGGGCTGGCGTGACGGTAGAGAAAAAGACCGGCCGCTTTCACCATGCCGGCGATGATTTCTCTTTAACCGATCTGCCGGGTATCTACGCGCTTGATAGCGGGAACGATGGCAACAGCATAGACGAGTCTATTGCCTCCCGGGCAGTGCTTACTCATCCTGCGGATCTTATCATCAATGTCGTTGACGCGACCTGTCTTGAACGCAGCCTCTATATGACTTTGCAGCTACGCGAGCTCGGCCGACCGATGATCGTGGTGCTCAATAAGATGGACGCCCTAAAACGAGTCAGACAAACCATTGACGTCAACGCGCTAGAACGCGCTTTAGGTTGCCCCGTCTGGGCGCTCTCTGCCAACCGAAAGAGTGACGTTGAACAGTTTAAGACGCATATCCATAAACGTTTAGTGCAAGGCATTGCGCCGAAAGCATTTTGCTTGAATTACGGTGATGCGTTTGAAGCGGCGATTGATTCGCTCACATCGACCTTATCGAGTCAGGCTGAAGTGAATCCGCGTGCGTTGGCGATCCGAGCGCTGGAAAGTGACCGCTTGGTGCTCAACGGACTCACTCAAGCGTCAAGAGAAAAGGTACATCTGGCTCAGAGTCAATTGACGATGGATATTGATCTGCTGGTGGCAGATACCAAATACACCTATCTTCACCAATTGTGCCAACAGGTGCGTCGAGCCCAGGGAGTGTTAAGCCATTCATTCACACAAAATGTTGATAACGTCATTCTCAACAAGTGGGTTGGCGTGCCGTTTTTCTTTGTTGTGATGTATTTGATGTTTATGTTCTCCATCAACATCGGCAGCGCATTTATCGACTTCTTTGATATTGGTGTCGGCGCTTTGCTGGTCGATGGCGGCCACTACTTGCTCGATGATCATCTGCCCGTGTGGTTGGTGACTTTGCTTGCCGATGGCATTGGTGGCGGTATACAAACCGTCGCCACCTTTATTCCCGTGATCGCGTGTTTGTATCTGTTTCTCGCCATTTTGGAAAGTTCAGGCTACATGTCTCGCGCTGCGTTTGTGCTGGATAAGGTGATGCAAAAACTCGGTTTACCGGGTAAAGCATTTGTGCCTTTGGTGCTCGGGTTTGGCTGCAATGTACCCTCCATTATGGCCACGCGCACGCTCGATCAAGAACGAGAGCGTAAGCTGGCTGCCTCAATGGCGCCGTTTATGTCCTGCGGGGCTCGTCTACCGGTTTACGCGCTGTTTGCTGCCGCTTTCTTCCCGCAAAGTGGGCAGAACGTTGTCTTCGCCCTCTACTTACTTGGCATTGTCGCCGCAGTGTTGACGGGTTGGGTACTTAAGCACACGCTCTATCCAGGTTCGAGTGAGAGTTTAGTGATGGAAATGCCGGATTATGAGCTACCGACGATACCAAATGTGTTGATCAAAACTTGGCAAAAGCTCAAACGCTTTGTGCTTGGCGCGGGGAAAACCATTGTCATGGTTGTCGCGATCTTGAGTTTTATGAACTCGCTCGGTACTGATGGCAGTTTTGGGAATGAGGACAGCGAGCACTCGGTGCTGTCGCAAGCGGCGGTGTGGGTCACACCGGTATTTGAGCCCATCGGTATTGAAGCGGACAATTGGCCGGCAACCATCGGCATCATCACCGGCATTTTTGCTAAAGAAGCGGTGGTCGGCACCTTGAATAACCTCTACGCGCCCGCGCAAGGTGAAGAGAGTGAGTATGATTTATTAGCCAGTATGGAAGAGGCGTTTGCCTCGATCGGCGATAACTTGATTGGCCTGAGCTTTAGCGACCCGTTGGGCATTTCTGTGGGGGATTTATCCGACACCGAAGCGGTGGCAGAAGAGCAAGCGGTGGACGCATCGATTTTCGGTAACTTAAAGCAGCATTTTGCTTCTTCTCACGCAGCGTTCGCCTATCTGGTATTCATATTGCTCTATACACCGTGTGTGGCGGCGATGGGAGCGTATGTGCGTGAATTTGGCGCTCGATACGCACGCTTTATTGCCGTATGGACGATGGGGCTGGCCTACGGCAGCGCGGCCTTGTATTACCAAGTGGCGCATTTTACCGATCATCCTCTGAGTAGCAGCGTGTGGATTGCGGGGATTGTCGTTGTCAGTGCAGGCGTTTGGCGTGCTCTGAAAGTGGCGGGAAGACGAGAGCAAGCGTCGCTAGAGGTGCAAACCGCATGATCGTATCAGAGCTAAAAGCTTACATTGATCAATGTGGTACGGTGACCCAAGCGGAGCTTGCCAAGCGTTTTTCATTGTCGCTCGATGGGGTCGATGCCATGTTGGCGATATGGTTACGCAAAGGGAAACTGTCTAGGATAGATGATGTCAATGAGCACAACATTACGGTTCGGACACGATATGTGTCCGTCCGAAATGACCAGATTGCTATCATCACTAGCATGTAGACGTCTGCTGCTGTGGTGCTCGACAGAAGTTCAAACTCGTGTAAACAAGTGACTAAGCGACAGAACATTGCTCAAGCGAGTTGCTATCTCAATTTGTGCCTCGTCGCTACGATGTTCACCCGGCGTATTGCCCCAAACAGGGCCAGGCCAAGCCACATCATCCTTAAAGCGAGCGATATGGTGAATGTGCAGTTGCGGCACCATGTTGCCCAGCGCCCCAAGGTTCAGTTTATCAGGTCGAAAGGTGGCTTCCAGAGCTTGGCTCACCGCTTGTGACTCCAGCAAAAACTGTTGCTGTTCTTGCATCGGCAAATGGTGCAGCTCTTTGAGTTGCGCTCGTTTGGGCACCAAGATAACCCAAGGCACGGCACCGTCTTTGTGTAACAGCGCAACACAGAGGGGGAAGTGGCCAAGTAAGGTCGTGTCTTTAACCAGTTGGGGATGAAGTTCAAAACTCATGGTGAGGATCCTTAGTCCATGGATAACAAAAAGGTTGATGCTTTCACACCAACCTTCGTTTCGTCGCCTGAATGGTCAAGGCTAGGCGCGATTACATGCGCTCAAGGGTATCGATACCCAACAGAGAAAGACCTTGTTTGATGGTCTTCGCGGTCAATGCCGCCAGTTTTAAGCGGCTTTGCTTGATAGACTCATCTTCGCTGCTCAAAATAGGGCATGCTTCGTAGAAGCTAGAGAATTGACCCGCTAACTCAAACAGGTAGCTACACATGATATGAGGCTGACCTTCGCGAGCCACTGACTGTACCGCTTCTTCAAATTGCAGAAGCTTAGCGATCAGCGCTTTCTCTTTCTCTTCCGTCACTTTAATCTCACCAGACAACGCGTCCATTTCGATTCCCGCTTTGGCGAAGATCGACGCAACACGCGTGTAGGCATACTGCATGTAAGGCGCAGTATTGCCTTCAAAGGCGAGCATGTTGTCCCAGTCAAACACATAATCCGTGGTACGGTGCTTAGAGAGATCCGCGTATTTCACCGCTGCCATCGCTACGGTCGTCGCGATGTTGGTTTTCTCTTGCGCATCAAGATCTGGGTTTTTCGATTCGATCAGTTTGATGGCACGCTCTTGCGCTTCGTCCAACAGATCAGCAAGGCGCACAGTGCCGCCCGCGCGAGTTTTGAATGGGCGACCATCTTTGCCAAGCATCATACCGAATGCGTGGTGCTCAAGGGTAACCTCTTCTGGTACGTAACCTGCCTTACGAACGATGGTCCACGCTTGCATTAGGTGCTGATGCTGACGTGAGTCGATAAAGTACAACACGCGATCAGCGCCTAGCGTTTCATAGCGGTATTTGGCACACGCAATGTCTGTTGTGGTGTAGAGGAAGCCGCCATCGCGTTTTTGGATGATGACGCCCATAGGCTCACCGTCTTTGTTCTTGTATTCGTCAAGGAAGACGACCTGCGCGCCATCGTCTTCTTGCGCCAAGCCTTTCTCTTTGAGATCGGCAACGATGCCTGGCAGCATGTCGTTGTACATGCTTTCGCCCATGACGTCGTCACGCGTCAAAGAAACGTTGAGGCGATCATAGTTGCGCTGGTTCTGGATCATGGTGACATCCACCAGTTTTTTCCACATTTCTGCGCAGTATTCGTCACCACCTTGCAGTTTGACCACGTAGTTACGGGCTTTCTCTGCAAATGCTTCATCTTCGTCGTAGAGCTTTTTCGATTCGCGGTAGAAGGCTTCAAGATCCGACAGTTCCATCGACACTTCGCCAGATTCTTTCTGTACGCGCTCTAGGTTGGCAATCAACATACCAAATTGCGTGCCCCAGTCACCGATGTGGTTAGCGCGAATCACTTTGTGGCCCAAAAACTCCAGTGTGCGCACCACCGCGTCACCAATGATGGTTGAGCGCAAGTGACCAACGTGCATCTCTTTGGCGACGTTTGGCGCTGAGTAGTCTGCGACGATGGTTTGCTGTGCTTCAGCCGCCACGCCAAGGCGCGCATCGGCAAGCGCTGCATCGGCTTGTTTTGCAAGGAAGGCTTCATCAAGGAAGATGTTAATGAAACCTGGGCCAGCGATTTCCGTTTTGCTGGCGATGCCATCGAGGTCTAGTACGTCCAATACTTTTTGTGCAAATTCTCGTGGGTTGGTGCCGAGTTTTTTCGCGACGCCCATAACGCCGTTCGCTTGGTAGTCACCAAACTGTGGTTTTGCAGATTGACGTACCGCTGCAGGGCTGCCTGCAGGTGCGCCAGCGGCTTCTAGAGCCTGAGAAACTTTGTCATTAATAAGTGCTTGGATATTCACTCGCGCTTCCTTCAATTCTCGGGAATTGGTTGGGTATGCATTCAATTTCGGCGAGCAGATGGGCATCTTGCTGCGCATAATATCCGTGGGGATAGGGTGAATGCATATCTCGATCTAGTTCATAAATTGGCGCACATAATAACAACTTTATCGCGGCGCTTATAGGGACTTAATTGGGAAATTTTCTACTTTTCAGCGCGAACTTGTTACTATTGCCGCAATCTCAACGTACTGGATGCAAAACCATGGCTCAATCCCTGTCAGACGCAGCGCTGTTGCCAGCGCAAATGAAAGCTAATTTGGATAACTTCATGCATAAAATTCGCGATTTAAGCGAGTTGCTGCATTTGGATTTGAGTCCTTACCAGGCGGATCACATCGCAATGCGCATCAATGACAATGCGTTGGCTGAACTTGCCCATCAGGCCTGGCGTGAAGAGGGTAAGGAAATCTCGACAGCGCGTATTAATGGCCGTCCCATCGTTGTGCTTGAGTTTCATCAACCTCTTGAAAGCTTGGGCTGGTCGATTGAGTGCTTAGAGCTCCCTTATCCGGCGCCCGGAAAAGTGTATCCAGAGCAAAGTTGGGAACATGTTGAATTTGTGGTTCCCTCACAGGCACAAGATGCCGAGGCTTACCTTGAAGAGATCAAGCATCGTTTTCCGCTATTGAAAGCGCATTGGGGGAAGCTGGATGAGATGGGAGTGAAAGTGAAATTGTCGAGTCCGAAAGGAGAGGGCGAGCGGCTCAGCAACCCGACGGTCGCCTTTAAATATCAAGGGGTGTGCATCAAGCTCCACCCCCATTCGTTAAAGGCCATTGTGGCGTCTGAGTTAGCCTAGTTCGACATCTTTAGGTCGGAGTTGGAACTGTTCGATAGAGCCAATCTCTAGACCTAAATTGAGCGGCGGGGCATCACTGTGTGCGTTGCCTTGAGTGTGCATGATCAAACGATCGGCGGTGCGCGGTTTGAGTTTATTGACCACGAAGCGAATCATGTCCGTTCTGGTCAGGCTCTTAAGTTCACGCAGTACCACTTCTTTCTGATTAAACTCTTTGTCTTTATTACCAATCGCGACCCAAAGACGCTGCGCGCGGCCGCGCAATGTGGTGTCTGGGGTGGCGATTTGGTTCCAAAGCCCTTTCTTACTGCTGTGCCATTGGTACTCGTTCAGTTCAAGCAACACCATGTAAAAAGCATTAAGGAACTCGTCAATCGACGCAATTAAATCAATCGGAGCGGCATTGGGCGACTGTACGTACAACACAATACCGGGGTGTTTGTTGAGGGGCAGGTTGCCGGTGCCCACCATATACCCCAGTTGCTGTTTGGTGCGAATTTCATGGAAAAATGTCGCCGACATCAAGTGGTTTGCTAACGAGTAGAGGGCGATGTTTCTTGGCGAGGAATCCTCGCATTGGTAATAAAGCACCACCGCTGAGTCTTCTTGGTTGCAGTGCACTTCTCGTTGGAAGGTGCCGTTTTCGCCAAGCATGACCAATGGACGAAGTGCTTCTTCATACTGCTGATTTTTGACGCGCAACGCGTGTTTCAATGTCTCACCGAGGGCGAGCGCATCGCGTTTGGTCCAGTCACCATAGACGAACATCTCAACGTGCAACTCGGCTAAAATAGCATCGACAAAACGTGCTAGCTCGTCGACGTTAATGGTATCTAGCGCGTCAAGTAACGTCGCATACGGTGGGTTATTGGGTTGGAGTATGCCTGTTAGTGCATTGAACAACTGCGATATAGGGCGATCTTGCGCCGAGTTTTGCCAATTTCGTTTCAACTGCGCTTTGATGGTCTCAAAACGTTGAGCACTGAACTCTCGCGCTGCAAATCGTTTCAGGATCATCGCCATCAACTCGGGTTGTTTCTGGCTAAAACCGGAGAGGGTGAGCGTCACGCCCCCTTGATGTGCGTACATGTTGTAGCCAAGACCAGCGATTTCAGCTTGGTAGGTCTCTTTGGCCAGCGAGTCTAAAAACATCTCCACGCACAGACGCGTCATGACAATATTGCGCGGATTGGCGACCGCATGTGGGCTATCAATCGCCACATAGACAACGCCTTTTGGCACCCGAAACTCGCTGTCTTGCATGTGCCAGAGAGTAAATCCAGGCAAATTCTCAAGGATTTCAGGGACAAGCTGATGCTCAGCAATAGGCTGAGGATCGAGATCGTAGGCGATAAACGGGTTTTTCTCTGGCAGAGCAAACGTCAGCGTTGATGGCGCGTGATAGAACGCCATCTGTTCATCACTGAGTGGCTTAACCGAGTAGGGCGTGAAGTACCATTTGGCTTGCTGGTCACACGGCAAGTTTTTGGCAATCACGGTGATGCGCAGGTTCTGCGGCGTGAAATAGCCCATCAATTCGCGTAATAAAGCCTCATCGTAGCCCGCCATCATAAAGTCGCCGTAGACGATGTCTTGCGCATGATAATGCTGCATGTTGACGACCAAATGGCTGACTAAATCGAGGGGGCGAGTCGGCTCTTGAAAACGAAACGCTGACTCCAACACGGCGCGTTTTTCCATGTAGCGCCATTCGTCAAAACCGTGCGCTTTGATTAAGGTCAGGTAACTAAACACCGCCTGAACCAGTTCATCAATGTGCTCAAGCCCTTCTGGGGTCAGTGCGCAGCTGACGGTAAATTCGCGGTAGTTGCTGCCACTGGTGCCGCCCCCTGCGGACAACGAAGTGATCCACCCAGCGTCTTTGAGTGCCAACATCAAGCTGCCTTCGCCTTCATAGCCAAGCAAATGAGCGAAATAAGAGAGAGGCTTGGTTTGATAATGATTATCCATGCTTGGCATGGGGAAGGTGAGGATGATTTTTCGCAGATCTTTAACCGGTTCGACATTAACACGGATAGCGGTGGAACCCGGATGAGTGTAGGGCGCCTCTATCTGCTTGCCCGCCAAGCGCTGATTGCGCACTGTGGTGAATTTCTCTCGCACCCATTCCTCAAGTTGAGACAACGACTGCGGGCCGACCACTGTGAGTGTCATGAGATCCGCTGAGTAGTGATCACGGTGAAAGGCAACGATTTCGTCGCGGATCGATTGGCCTTCTCGGTCGCCTAAGGTGTCGATATTACCCACTGAAAACTTGCTAAACGGGTGAGCAGGATTCACCAACTCTTTGTGGACTTGGTACAGTCGGCGCGAGTCATCATTGAGTTTCAGTTTGTATTCAGAGTCGACCGCTTGGCGTTCTTTATCGAGTGCTTCGGAGTTAAACAGTGGTGCGGTGAAGAACTGACTAAAACGATGTAGGCCAGATTCAAATGCCGTGGGAGAGACATCGAAAAAGAAGCAGGTATGTTCAGTGCCCGTCCAAGCGTTATTTGACCCGCCGTGTTGACTAATAAAACTTTGGAACTCCCCCACTTTAGGGTATTTCTCTGTGCCGAGAAATAGCATGTGCTCGAGGTAATGGGCTAATCCTTGACGATCTTCCGGGTCGTCGAAGTGACCGACATTCACCGCCAATGCCGCAGCGGATTTCTGTGCGTTTTTATCGTGAATCAACAATACCCTCAAGCCATTGTCCAACTCGAGATAATGGTATTGATTGGTATCATTTGGGCTAATGTGCACGATGTTCTCCAAAAAGTGGGCGAGTGATGTGAATGGCGATTAGGGTAATGCAAATAGTCGTCGTTCTTTTTAACAATTATGAACGCGATGTGCCTGTCTGCAAACCATATCGTCAAGAAAAGTCATTGATTTTATAAAACGCTCGTCGGAACCTGCCCGAGATTGCGATCGTTTCGTCAACAATTCATTAATAAAATCGGTGTCTTTAGCCACGCTCTTGATATACTTGAGAGTAAAAATGGCCAGCAGGACTGGCACGATAATAAATTTGCCACGTCGAATGGGCGCTGGCAGGGTAGTGTAGGATTTAGCCATGAAAATTTTTATTATGCGCCATGGGGAAGCAGAGCATTTTGCCGACAGTGATGCCCAGCGTGAGTTAACCGCGAATGGTCGACAAGCGTCTCTAGCGGTCGCAAAAGCGTGTGTCGAGCAGGGCTATCGCTCTTTTGATAAGGTTCTTGTTAGCCCTTATATCCGTGCTCAGCAGACATGGCAGGAGATCGCTCACTGCTTTGACGCCAATAAAGTTGAGACACTGGATGACATCACGCCCTATGGGGACTCTGAGCAAGTCGCGCAGTATCTTGACGCCTTGATTGATGTTGAGCAGCTAGAGTCTGTGTTGCTCGTCTCTCACTTACCTCTGGTTGGATATTTGACCGCGGAGTTTGTGGTGGATATGGCGCCGCCACTGTTCCCTACCTCAGGGTTGGCTTGTGTCGATTACCAACCTCAGACCAAACAAGGCGAGTTGCTGTTTAACCTCAGACCCTAACGCCGTCAGCAATATCCAGGCGTGAACGTCAGTCGTGCTACAGGTGTCACTTCGAAAGATGGGTCGCCTAGTTCTTGTCTCTAGCCAGTTTTTTGACAACATCACTGGACTAAAAATTGCATAAACAGCTGACGTTGACTCTTTTTCCATAGATTCTCATTACTTACCTATGAAGTTTTCTTTGCCGTTTGCAGATAAGCTGCCACCGATACCTCAGCGAGCCTTACCCGCGATAGGCGCGCCTGTCATGGTGCTGTCGACATTGGCGATGATCGTATTGCCGATCCCGCCTTTTTTGCTCGATTTGTCGTTTACCTTCAACATCGCTTTGGCGATGGTGGTGCTGCTCGTCACGGTTTACACACGCCGCCCGCTTGATTTTGCGGCTTTCCCCACGGTACTGCTGATTGCGACCTTGCTGCGTTTGGCGCTCAACGTTGCTTCAACGCGTGTGGTACTGCTGTACGGTCATGAAGGACCTGAAGCGGCAGGTTCTGTGATTGAAGCCTTCGGTAACGTGGTGATTGGTGGTAACTACGCTGTCGGTTTGGTGGTCTTTCTCATCTTGATGATCATCAACTTTATGGTCGTGACCAAAGGTGCAGGGCGTATCTCTGAGGTGAGTGCTCGCTTTACCTTGGACGCTTTACCTGGTAAGCAAATGGCGATTGACGCAGACTTGAACGCGGGACTGATCGACCAAGATCAAGCGCGTACTCGACGTCAAGAAGTGACCAAAGAAGCCGATTTCTATGGTTCGATGGACGGTGCGTCAAAATTTGTTAAAGGTGACGCCATCGCCGGTATCTTGATTCTGTTTATCAACATTATCGGCGGCTTATCGATCGGTATGGCGCAATACGGCCTCGGCTTTGGTGAAGCGATTCAAATCTATACCTTGCTGACCATTGGTGATGGTTTGGTCGCCCAGATCCCATCATTGCTGTTGTCGATTGGCGCCGCGATCATGGTGACGCGTCAAAATACAGACGAGGATATGGGACAGCAGGTTGTCTTTCAGATGTTTGACAACCCCAAGGCGCTGATGATCACCGCCGCGATTTTGTTTGTCATGGGCATCGTTCCGGGTATGCCTCATTTTGCGTTTTTGCTCCTCGCTCTGTTGGCGGGCGGCGGTGCGTACCTCATTCAACGCAAGCAGAAAAAACAGGCCGAGAGCAAGAACCTGCCCGCCACGCAAGAGACAGAAGCTCCCACGCCGAAAGAGCTCTCTTGGGATGATGTTCAGCCGGTCGATACCATTGGTCTTGAGGTGGGCTACCGCCTGATCCCATTGGTGGATAAAGACCAAGGGGGTGAACTGCTTGAGCGAGTGAAAGGGGTGCGTAAAAAGCTCTCTCAAGATTTTGGCTTCCTCATTCCAGCTGTGCACATTCGCGATAACCTGGAATTGACGCCAAATAGCTACCGCATCACTTTAATGGGCGTTGCGGTAGGCGAGGCGGAGATTCGCCCAGATATGGAGCTGGCAATCAACCCAGGCCAAGTGTACGGGATGATTGAGGGTGAACCGACCATTGACCCCGCGTTTGGGCTTGAAGCTGTGTGGATTCGCGAGGAGCAGCGCGAGCATGCTCAGGCGTTAGGCTACACCGTCGTTGACTCGTCCACGGTATTGGCGACGCACTTAAGCCAGCTGTTGACCAACAACGCCTCTCAACTGCTCGGTCATGAAGAAGTACAAAATCTACTTGAAATGTTGGGCCGCAGCGCGCCGAAGTTGGTGGAAAACTTTGTACCCGATCAGCTGCAACTTGGCGTCGTGGTGAAAGTTCTGCAAAACTTACTCAACGAAGCCGTGCCCATTCGAGACATTCGTACCATCGTTCAGACCTTGTCGGAATACTCATCAAAGAGTCAAGAACCCGACATCCTAACGGCCGCTGCACGAATCTCATTGAAGCGCTTAATCGTTCAGGAAATCAACGGTATAGAGCCAGAGTTGCCGGTTATTACCTTGATTCCTGAACTGGAACAAATATTGCATCAAACAATGCAAGCTTCGGGAGGAGAGTCCGCAGGGATAGAACCTGGTTTGGCAGAGCGATTGCAATCATCACTGAGCCATGCCACACAAGAACAAGAGCTCAAAGGTGAGCCTGCTGTGCTCCTGACATCAGGGGTGTTGCGTTCAACCTTAGCCAAGTTCGTGAAGAATACGATTCCATCACTGCGTGTGCTGTCATACCAAGAAATACCTGACGAAAAACAAATCCG
The DNA here is from genome assembly GCF_059834225.1 of Vibrio sp. R10-SG3-ISO3. Taxonomy (NCBI): domain Bacteria; kingdom Pseudomonadati; phylum Pseudomonadota; class Gammaproteobacteria; order Vibrionales; family Vibrionaceae; genus Vibrio; species Vibrio sp. R10-SG3-ISO3. The sequence continues at coordinate 88,936 of NZ_JCBDHE010000017.1, forward strand.
CATTGTTCAAGCTGTCGGTAACTAGAACAGAGTCGGTAAAACACGGTATCTAATTTGAAAATTAAACGATTTTTTGCAAAAGACATGCGTGGCGCTCTGCTTCAAGTGAAAGCAGAGTTAGGCGATGACGCAGTAATCATGTCGAACAAAAAAGTCGCTGGTGGCGTAGAAATCGTGGCGGCTGTTGACGGAGATTCCGCAGCGAAGCGAGCGGCGCCAAGTCACAGCTACAACTCCAACCCACGACATGTCCCCGCCTCTCAGTCCGCTAACCAGCATAGCCAAGCCAGTGCGAGCTTAGCCTCATCGAATCAGCGTCGCCTTGATGATGATAAGGTGAGCCTACAATCACAAGGTGATTCTGGACGTTCGATGACCAAACGTTTTGCCAATATGCTGGCCCAATATCGTGGCGGGACTCCGCCTCGTGATGAGGAAGAAGAAGACTCGCTGGCGGCGTTGTTGAAGCGTCAAAATACCTCTTATAAATCAGGTCAGGATAACGATGTTCGCGTACGTGAAGATTCGCCTTTGGCCAAGCTGATTGCAGAAGACCGCCGTATTGAAAAACCGGCTGCGCGCTTGGATCCTTCTCGTTATGAGCGTGGTCGCGCGCAAGAGTCAGCGATGCCCAACGAAGATTTTGAAGAGATGAAAGAGGAAATGTCCTCGATTCGTCGTCTGCTTGAGCATCAAGTATCGGGGTTAATGTGGCAAGAAGTGGAGCGAAGAGAGCCCCTTAGAGCCATGTTAATTAAGCGCCTTGAGCGGATGGGCGTCTCTTCGGATTTGGCCGATCAATTAGCGTGTTACATACCTGAAGACACGCCGCCTACCAAAGCGTGGAAAGCGTTGCTGGGTTTAGTCTCAGACCAGATCCCTATCTCCAAACAAGACATCCTTAAACGCGGTGGTGTGGTCGCATTACTTGGCCCAACCGGTGTGGGGAAAACCACGACGGTGGCCAAATTGGCCGCACGCGCTGCCATGGAGTTTGGCGCGGACAACGTGGCGCTTGTGACCACAGACACTTATCGAATTGGTGCTCATGAACAGTTGGCTATTTATGGTCGAATTATGGGGTGCCCAGTAAAAGTTGCTAAAGATTCCAATGAATTAGCCGATGTTATTTATCAGTTGAGAAATCGTCGCCTAATTTTGGTCGATACTGCCGGCATGGGACAGCGCGATGTCCGATTGTCAGAGCAGCTTGACACCCTAATGCACGAAATTGGTGAAGTGATTCATAGCTACTTGGTACTGCCTGCCACGGCGCAGCGCAAAGTATTACAAGAGACCATTGATCACTTTAAACGTATTCCACTTTCTGGATGTATTTTGACCAAGCTCGATGAGTCACTGAGTTTGGGAGAGTTTGTCAGTGTTGTGGTGCAAAACGCACTGCCCGTCGCGTATATCGCGAATGGACAGCGTGTACCAGAAGACATTGTGATTGCTCAGCCAAAATACATGGTAGCGAAAGCAAATGAGTTGCTAGAGAAGTCGACAGATAACGAACCTCACTATTGGAATAGTGACGCAGACAGGTTCTAGGCGGCGGACGATTATGACGAAGAATATGATTCAAGACCAAGCTAGCGGGCTACGCCGCTTAACCCAACCCTCGTTGACTAAAGTTATTTCGGTAACCGGAGGCAAAGGCGGAGTTGGTAAGTCAAACGTAACCTTAGGCATGGCAATTTGTATGGCGCGCCAAGGTAAAAAAGTCATGGTGCTCGATGCTGACTTAGGTCTGGCCAACGTGGACGTGATGCTCGGCATTCGACCTAAACGCAATTTAGGCCATGTATTGGCCGGAGAGTGTGACCTGCAAGACGCCATCGTTGAAGGGCCACACGGTATTCGCATCATTCCTGCAACATCAGGGACACAGTCGATGACCGAACTCTCCCACGCGCAACATGTGGGCTTGATTCGCGCTTTTGGCAGTCTCGAAGACGAAATGGATGTGCTGTTGATTGATACAGCGGCAGGCATTTCTGATATGGTAGTGAGTTTTTCGCGCGCGGCCCAAGATGTGGTTGTCGTCGTGTGTGATGAACCTACGTCAATTACCGATGCGTATGCTTTAATTAAACTATTGAACAAGGACCACCAAGTGCAGCGATTCAAAATTGTTGCAAATATGGTCAGAAGCTATCGAGAAGGCCGAGAATTGTTCGCAAAGTTGACCTTGGTCACAGAGCGATTCTTGAATGTGAGTCTTGAGCTCGTAGCATGTATTCCTTTAGATGATAAAGTTCGACAAGCCGTTAAAAAGCAAAAGATTGTTGTGGACGCCTTCCCGCGCTCCCCTGCTGCTCTCGCCATCGGTTCATTGGCCAGTAAAGCGCTCACTTGGCCAATTCCGAAAGTACCGAGTGGACATCTTGAGTTTTTTGTAGAACGCTTAGTAAATAAGAATGAGATGCTAGAGGAACCGTTTGGTGAATAAGGCCCTGACCTACGACCAATATGCCAATCACGATAGCCAGCGAGCGTTTTTAGAAAAATACTCGGTGCTGGTGAAGCGTATTGCTCACCATTTGCTTGGACGTTTGCCTCCGAGTGTGCAGGTAGAAGATCTTATTCAGGCGGGCATGATTGGTCTGCTAGAGGCACAAAAAAACTACGATGGTAGTAAAGGCGCCAGTTTTGAAACGTATGCGGGCATACGGATTCGAGGCGCGATGTTGGATGACATCCGACGTGGAGACTGGGTTCCTCGCTCTGTGCATAAGAACAATCGAGAAATCAGTCAAGCTATCGCCTCGTTGGAAGGGCAACTGAATCGAGACCCAACCGATGCGGAAGTGGCGCAGTTTATGGGCATCAGCCTGGATCAGTACCACACCATACTAACGGACATTAACTGTTCACGTTTGGTTGGGATAGAGGATTTAGGCGTCTCGGAAGATTCGATTTCGCCTGAGGACCAAGAGGAAGACAATGTCCCTTTTAAAGGGGTGGCAGATGAGTATTTTCGCACCGCACTTGTCGACTCGATCAAATCTCTACCAGAACGAGAGGCACTAGTACTTTCGCTTTATTACGATGAAGAGTTAAACTTGAAAGAAATCGGTGAGGTAATTGGGGTTAGCGAGTCACGCGTTAGCCAGATACTAAGCCAATCAATGCAACGTCTACGCACAAAGTTGAGTGCTTGGACAAATAATGACTAACATCACTGATATCAAACTCAGTGGAGGCAATTTTGAATAAAAACATGAAAATCCTAATTGTTGATGACTTTTCAACAATGCGCCGAATCGTTAAGAACTTACTTCGTGACTTGGGTTTTAATAACACTCAAGAAGCCGACGATGGTTTGACTGCGTTACCTATGCTGAAAAAAGGTGATTTCGACTTTGTCGTGACCGACTGGAACATGCCAGGCATGCAAGGTATTGACCTACTCAAACACATTCGCGCCGATGCTGAGCTTAAGCACCTTCCTGTTTTGATGATTACTGCGGAAGCAAAGCGTGAACAGATCATTGAGGCGGCACAAGCGGGTGTGAACGGCTACATCGTTAAGCCATTTACCGCGGCAACACTAAAAGAAAAACTAGACAAAATTTTTGAGCGTTTATAAGTCAAGGAATTGACGACGTGGCGCAATAGGCCAAATTCAGAATGATTTCATTAGAACAGGCAAAACAACTTGTCGAACTATTAGAAAACGGTCAACAGCAGGAAGCAGACCTTCTTGTTAAAGACATTCATGAATCAAATGCCAATCCGATGCTTCAAGAGATTGGCGAGTTAACCCGTGATCTGCACGAGTCTATCAAGCAGTTTACGCTCAGCGAACGAGTTAACGAAATCGCGAATGACGAAATTCCTGATGCAAGGGATCGCCTCCAATACGTCATTGACAAGACAGAAGTCGCCGCGAACAAAACCATGGATGCCGTCGACCGTTGTATGCCGATTGCAGACAATCTGCACGAAGGGCTACTGAAGGTACGTCCTCAGTGGAACGAATTGATGCACGGGCGCATTGACCTTGCAGAGTTCAAAGCCTTGTGCCACCGCATTGATGACCTGCTCGGTCAAGTCGAAGGCGACAGTTCAGAGTTACGCGGTCAGTTGACGGAAATACTGATGGCTCAAGATTTCCAAGATTTGACCGGACAAATTATTAGACGCGTGATTACTTTGGTTAGTGAAGTTGAAGCACGATTAGTTGAGATTCTCACTGCGTTTGGCGCAAGCCAGTTGGAAGGCAGCACAGATAACAAGAATAAAGCATCTACGGATCCGGAAGGGCCAATCCTTAACCCTCATGAAAGGGATGATGCCGTTTCATCACAAGACGAAGTGGACGACTTGCTCTCTAGTCTTGGGTTTTAGAGGTAACATATGAGCTTTGATTTAGACGAAGATATTCTTCAGGACTTTTTGGTAGAAGCGGGTGAGATTCTAGAACTACTGTCTGAGCAGTTGGTAGAATTGGAAAACAACCCAGATGACAGAGATTTGCTCAACGCCATTTTCCGTGGTTTCCACACGGTGAAAGGGGGCGCAGGGTTTCTCTCTTTGACTGAGCTTGTTGACACATGTCACGGCGCAGAGAATGTGTTTGATACGCTGCGTAATGGCCAGCGTCAGGTCGATTCTGGCTTGATGGATACCATGCTGCAAGCACTCGACACCGTCAATGAACAGTTTCAGGCTGTCCAAGACAGAGACCCGTTAACGCCTGCTGACCCTGCGCTTCTTGAGGAACTCCATCGTCTAAGCAAACCGGCTTCAGAAGATGAGGTGCCCCAAGCCGAAGCGCCCGTTGAGCCTGAGCCTGTCGTCGAAGAGCCGGTTGTGGTCGAAGAACCTGTAGTCGAAGAACCTATCGGGGAAGCGCCAACTGCAGATGCAGCCCCGTCAGGCTCTGGCGGTTCTATCGACGAAATCACCCAAGACGAATTTGAAAAGCTACTTGATGAGCTTCACGGCAAGGGCAGTGCACCTGGTAAAGAAGCCGAAGCGCAGTCATCAGCTGCTCCAGCGCCAAGTGCAGACATGAGCGGTGATATCACCGATGATGAATTTGAAAAGCTGCTTGATGAACTTCACGGGGTCGGCAAAGGACCAGGTGAAAATGAAGCGGCAGCGGCGTCTGCTCCGCCGCCACCTCCACCACCGAGCCCTGCGGCTGGTGATGGCGATTTAATGACTGATGAAGAGTTCGAGAAGCTGTTGGACAACCTGCATGGTGCAGGTAAAGGTCCATCAGTGGAAGAACTCGAAGCGGCCACGAAGCCAGTGCCACCTAAACCTGCTGCGACGCCATCTTCTGCACCAAGTCAACCGGCTCCAGCGGCGGCTCCGAAAGCGCAGCCTGCTGCAAAACCAGCCCCTGCCGAGAAGAAAGAGGCGTCTGCTCCGGCCAAGAAAACTCAAGCGGAAGCCACGGTCCGTGTGGATACTTCAACCCTCGATGTCATCATGAACATGGTGGGCGAGCTAGTGTTGGTGCGAAACCGCTTACTCAGTTTGGGGCTTAATAGCAACGATGAAGAGATGTCTAAAGCGGTCGCAAACCTAGACGTTGTCACTGCGGACTTGCAAGGCGCGGTCATGAAAACGCGCATGCAGCCGATTAAGAAAGTGTTTGGTCGTTTCCCGCGAGTAGTTCGAGACTTGGCGCGTAGCCTGAACAAAGACATCACGCTGGAAATGCGCGGTGAAGAGACAGACTTAGATAAAAACCTAGTTGAGGCGCTTGCCGATCCATTGATCCACTTGGTTCGAAACTCGGTGGATCACGGTGTAGAAATGCCCGACGATCGCGTTGCCGCTGGCAAGCCGCGCACGGGTAAAGTGATTCTGTCTGCCTCGCAAGAAGGTGATCATATTGAACTGGCTATTGTCGATGACGGTGGCGGTATGGACCCAGATAAGCTCCGTGCGATTGCCGTTAAACGTGGCATGATGGATGAAGACGCAGCGTCTCGCCTCACAGACAAAGAGTGTTTCAACCTGATCTTCATGCCAGGTTTCTCAAGTAAAGAGAAGATTTCTGACATCTCTGGTCGCGGTGTGGGTATGGACGTGGTGAAAACGGCCATCAATACCTTAAACGGCTCGATCGATATTGACTCAGAGCTCGGTAAAGGCACCAAGATTACGATCAAAGTACCTCTGACACTGGCGATTTTGCCAACCTTGATGGTTGGGGTGGCCGGGCATCCATTTGCGTTGCCTTTGGCAAGTGTCAACGAGATCTTCCATTTGGATTTGAGCCGCACTAACGTCGTCGACGGCCAATTGACCATCATCGTTCGAGACAAATCCATTCCGCTATTCTATCTGCAAAACTGGCTAGCGCCGAGTGCGGGGAAAGTCGAGCTACGTAAAGGGCATGGTCATGTGGTTATCGTTCAACTAGGAAGCCAGCGTGTTGGCTTTGTTGTGGATACCTTGATTGGACAAGAAGAAGTCGTCATCAAGCCGCTTGATAAGTTGTTGCAAGGGACGCCGGGTATGGCGGGGGCAACGATTACCAGTGATGGTCACATTGCTTTGATTCTTGATGTGCCTGATCTGCTGAAACAATACGCAGCGGCATCACGCATCTAACGGTGCGTAAATAGAAGGATTTATATGGCAATCAAAGTATTAGTTGTTGACGATTCGAGCTTCTTTCGCCGTCGTGTTAGCGAGATCATTAACTCTGAGCCTAAGCTTGAAGTGATGGATGTCGCAACCAACGGCAAAGAGGCGGTGCAAAAAGCACTGTCGCTTAAGCCTGACGTCATCACTATGGACATCGAAATGCCTATTATGGACGGCATCACTGCCGTCCGCGAAATTATGGCGCAAAGTCCTGTTCCGATTTTGATGTTTTCATCATTGACGCACGATGGTGCGAAAGCGACCCTCGATGCGCTGGAAGCCGGAGCGTTGGACTTTTTGCCGAAAAAGTTTGAAGACATCGCGCGCAATCGAGATGAAGCGGTGACGTTACTGCAACAAAGAGTGTTGCAAATCGCTTCGCGTCGAACCTTTATGCGCCGTCCGGTGGCAAAACCGGCGACGGCCGCGCCAAGAAGCACGCCGACCTCATCTGCGCTTCGTTCAACCTCAACAGCAAGAACGGCACCAAGCGCCGCCACACAGTCGCGTCCGGCGGTGAATGCGACGCGCTTTAAAGCCAGTGGTAAAAAATATCAGTTAACGGCTATCGGAACCTCCACCGGTGGCCCGGTCGCCTTGCAAAAAATTCTCACCAAATTACCCGCAAGCTATCCGCATCCAATCGTGCTTATTCAGCACATGCCTGCGACGTTTACCGCGGCGTTTGCGAGTCGCTTAAACTCGCTGTGTAAAATCACCGTTAAAGAAGCAGAAGATGGCGATATGCTAAGACCAGGTGTGGCTTATCTCGCGCCAGGTGGTATGCAGATGATGATTGATGGCCGCCCAGGTAGCGCTAAATTGCGTGTGATTGATGGTGGCGAGCGGATGAACTACAAACCTTGTGTCGATGTCACCTTTGGCAGTGCAGCCAAAGTGTATGGTGACCAAGTGTTGTCGATGGTACTGACGGGTATGGGGGCGGATGGTCGTGAAGGCGCACGAATGCTGAAAAATGCCGGCGCAACGATTTGGGCGCAGGATGAAGAGAGCTGTGTGGTGTATGGCATGCCTCAAGCTGTGGCTAAAGCCGGACTCTCCAGTGAAGATCTACCTCTAGACCGCATTCCAGAGCGAATGTTGGTTGAGCTTGGACTCGCGTAGAGGTGGCGACATGATAGTTTGGAGTATTGCAAACCAAAAAGGCGGCGTAGGCAAAACCACCACCACCATTACGCTGGCCGGCCTATTAAGCCAGCAAGGTAAACGGGTGTTATTGGTCGATACCGATCCGCATGCCTCTTTGACGACCTATCTTGGTTATGATTCCGACAGCGTACCTGCCAGTTTGTTTGATCTTTTTCAGCTCAAGGATTATACCCCAAGCACCGTCAACCCTTTGATCATGAACTCGGACATTGAAGGCATTGATCTGATTCCGGCGCACATGTCTTTAGCGACGCTGGATCGCGTGATGGGTAATCGCAGCGGTATGGGGTTAATTCTAAAGCGCGCTTTGCTCGCGATTCGAGATCAATACGATTATGTGTTGATTGATTGCCCACCTATCCTAGGGGTGATGATGGTCAATGCTTTGGCGGCGAGCGATCGAATTTTGATTCCGGTTCAGACCGAGTTTTTGGCCATGAAAGGCTTAGAGCGCATGGTTCGCACGTTGGCGATCATGCAGAAGTCTCGTAATCGTGCATTCAAAGTGACGATAGTCCCCACCATGTACGACAAGCGGACTCGCGCGTCGCTGCAAACCCTGCAGCAGCTTAAGAAAGATTACCCGAATCAGGTGTGGTCTTCGGCCATTCCGATTGATACCAAATTTCGTGATGCGAGCTTAAAGCATTTACCTGTCTCACACTTTGCGGCAGGCAGTCGCGGTGTGTTTGCCTACAAGCAGCTGTTGATTCATTTAGAGAGGTTAGCGCTCAATGAGTAACAACGCGTTGCTGTCAGGTGAACAGGCACTGGATGATTATTTTGCCGCTTTGCTCGACGAAGAGGTGGAGCTAGAAGAGACTCAGGTCGCCGCGCCACAAGATGAATCGTCGGACACAGTCGAGCCAATGCATGCGGTTGAAACGTCATGGGAGCCAGAGCCACAAGTGCAGCCCGTGGCTGAAAACAGCTACATCTTACAGTCGACGGTCGATTTGGAAGTGCCCAATCTTGAGGACGTAGAAAGACTGCTTAAACAGCTCGAGTCGACGAATCCTGTTGCTGACTTACAATTAGAAGAGGTCATGGAGCAGAATACGGCGGCGATTGCTCAGGTTGAACCTGACATTGTGAAGCCAGAAGTCGAAGAGATTCAAGATTGGGTGATCGATGAACCCCTAGCCCCAACACAAGAGGCGGAGGCGTTCGTCGAAGAGGACGTTGCGACGTTCGAACCGCCACTAACTGAGGTGGTCGATGAGGTGCCCATCGCTGAGTTTCCTGTCGCAGAGGAGCCGATTGCTGAAGTACCTATTGCTGAAGTGGAGCAGCATATTGAATCCACGGTCGAGGTGCAGAGCGAACTCGAGACATCCAGTGGCAATGCGCTAGACAGCTGGCAAAGTACCGAGCGTCACGTATCGTTTCAGGTACTCTACTTTGAGGTGAATGGCGTGACCTTTGCGGTGCCACTCGATGAGCTTGGCGGCATTCACCGTATTGGCGATCTGAATCATTTAATTGGTCGACCAACTTGGTATTTGGGTTTACAAACCAATCGGGATTCTCAGCTTGATGTGGTGGATACCGCGAAATGGGTGATGGCCGAAAAGCTGAAAGATGATAGCCATAAAGACGAATATCAATACATTGTCATGCTTGGTGAGAGCCTTTGGGGACTAGCAAGCACGCAATTGCTGGGTACTGAGTCGCTCAGCCCTGAAAAGGTCCGCTGGCGTGTGACTGCCGGGAAGCGTCCGTGGCTTGCGGGTATGGTAAAAGAAAAAATGTGTGCTTTGGTTCACGTTGAGGCATTGATAGCTATGCTTAATGCAGGACTTGATGTTAAAGCACTAGATAAATAAGTTCATTTAAGGCCAATTTGGGCAGAGAGGAATAGGTATGTCTCAAACGAATGAAGTCGAAGTAAGAAAAGACCAGTCCAATGACGAAGTACTTCAGTGGGTGACGTTCCAACTAGAAGAAGAAACTTACGGTATTAACGTAATGCAAGTGCGTGAAGTGCTGCGTTACACCGAAATCGCACCAGTACCGGGTGCGCCAGACTATGTACTGGGTATTATCAACCTTCGTGGTAACGTCGTCACTGTCATCGATACGCGTTCACGTTTTGGTCTCATGGAAGGTGAGATCACTGACAACACTCGCATCATTGTGATTGAGTCTGAGCACCAAGTGATCGGTATTCTGGTTGATAGTGTGGCTGAAGTGGTTTACCTCCGTTCTTCTGAAATCGATACAACACCAAGTGTCGGCACTGACGAAAGCGCCAAGTTCATTCAGGGTGTCAGCAACCGTGATGGTAAGCTACTTATCCTTGTCGACTTGAACAAGCTGTTGACTGACGAAGAATGGGATGAGATGGCTCACCTATAATGGATATCTTCGCTGTGGCTCCCGCACCTGTGTTAGCAGGGGCGGTGGCGTTCGTCTTTTTGTTTCTTTTGCTTGCGCTGTTTCGCCTCAAGCGAGGTCAAGTGAGAACGGCCGATCATTTTCGCCAGCAGCAACGGCATTTTGATAAAGAGCTGCAAAAGGCCAATAAGCAGCTTTTAGAAGTGCGCTCGGTTGTTGTTGGACTTGGACAAAGGATCAGCGAGCAGCAGGACATCATTCAGCACCTCAATGAACGCGTGACAGAACTTGAGCAAGAGGACAGTGATGGGCGTCTCTATTCAAGAGCGACCAAAATGGTCCAACTCGGGGCTGATTTGGATGAGTTGATTGAACAGTGTGAGCTTCCCAAGGCGGAAGCGGAGCTGATGATGTCATTACAGAAGAAATTAGCGGGAGAGGAGAAGATTCCTCCACTCCAGAGCACACCAAGACGTCAAGAGGCGCGCAAACGCCCGGTACGAAAGTGACATTATCAAATTAGCAGTGTCGCAAATATTGAGGATGCCCATTCAGGCATCCTTTTTTCTTTCACCCTATCCATAAGGGGTAGAGTGTGAAATTCACATCGCTGTAAATCACAATTTTCACGCCGAAAGCATAAACATAATCAATTATTAACAGAATCTTACGTAGTTTCGTGAGCCTAGGTCAGTGTTGGTAGTTTTGTCGTGAAAAGGCTGTGGTAAACTAGCGGCTCGAAAATGGTTGATTGGTCATACATGTTACAAGTCTCGCAACTGACGGCGATCCGAGATGAAAGAGTGTTGTTTGAATCGCTCTCTTTCGATATAGAGCCAGGTGAATTAGTACAAATTGAAGGGCGCAACGGCACCGGAAAAACGACGTTGCTGCGCATTATTACGGGTCTTGGTGACAAAGAGTGCGGAGACATTGCTTGGCGTGGTGAATCTGTGCTCTCCAATCGTGAAGCTTTCCATCAAGACTTGCTGTTTCTCGGCCACCAGACCGGCATCAAGCGCGAACTCACCGCGTACGAAAATTTGCGTTTTTATCTCGGCCTGCACAGCCAGCAAGCGCTCACGAAAACCGATATCTATAACGCTCTGGTCAAAGTTGGATTGGCAGGGCGAGAGGATGTTCCCGTTGGGCAGCTGTCTGCGGGGCAACAGCGACGAGTAGCATTGGCAAGGTTGTGGCTCAGTGAACATAAATTGTGGATTTTAGATGAGCCTCTCACGGCCATCGATAAGCAAGGCGTCAAGGTGTTAGAAGCGCTCTTTCTGCAACATGCAGAGCAAGGGGGCATAGTGATTTTGACGACGCACCAAGACATGTTTGCCGACAATCCCATCCTTAGAAAAATTAAGTTAGGTGACTAGCCATGCTCGCAGCTATGAACACGATAATTCGCCGTGAGTTGCTGATCGCGTTTCGCCGTCAAGCGGATATTTTTAACCCATTGTGGTTCTTTATTATTGTCATCACGCTCTTTCCGCTCAGCATCGGGCCTGAGCCCAATTTGTTGGCTCGCATTGCTGCAGGCATCGTTTGGGTCGCGGCACTGTTGTCGGCGCTGCTCTCCTTAGAGCGCCTGTTTAGGGATGACTTCCAAGACGGTTCACTTGAGCAGATGATGCTGATGCCCATTCCATTGCCGCTGGTGGTGATGTCAAAGGTGGTGGCACACTGGCTGTTAACGGGATTGCCGCTCATTCTGATTAGCCCGCTGCTCGCCATATTACTATCGCTGGATTTTAATACTTGGCTTGGTGTCGTGCTGACACTCTTGATTGGTACACCCACGCTGAGCTTTATTGGAGCGATAGGCGTTGCGCTGACCGTTGGTCTGCAGAAAGGTGGCGTGTTGCTGAGTTTATTGGTGCTGCCGCTCTATATACCTATTTTGATTTTTGCGACCTCCGCGATTGATGCGGCATCGCTTGGCATGGCGTATAACGGACAGTTAGCGATACTCGGTGCCATGCTGGTGGGATCGATGACGTTAACGCCATTTGCGATCAGTGCAGCACTTAGGGTAAGCGTGACTTGATTGTTTTGAATCAAGCACGAAAAATTCCCTTTCTATACATGACATAATGGTCATAAATAAAACATAACGACAATAAATAAACCGACCGAATGACCCGTTGATGAATTTTGCGGGACGGTGCCCAGAAGTAAGAGTGAGTAAAACGATGTGGAAATGGCTCCATCCTTATGCCAAGCCAGAAGCCGCTTACCGATTGTGCGGTAAGTGCTTACCTTGGTTTTCCGTTTTAGCCTTGGTGTGTCTCGTCGCCGGAACCGTGTGGGGGCTGGCCTTTGCGCCTTCTGACTACCAACAAGGCGACAGTTTTAGAATCATCTATATCCATGTACCCTCTGCGATCTGGTCGATGGGCGTCTACATGTCAATGGCGATCGCCGCGTTTATCGGATTGGTGTGGCAAGTCCGCTTATCGGATATGGCAGCCTCTGCGATGGCGCCAATTGGCGCGGTGTACACCTTCATTGCCTTATTAACGGGGGCCGTGTGGGGCAAACCGATGTGGGGTACATGGTGGGTATGGGACGCTCGCCTAACATCTGAGTTGATTCTGTTGTTTCTCTACCTTGGCGTGATTGCGCTGTATCACGCGTTTGATGATCAAAAAACCGCCGCCAAAGCAGCCGGTATTTTAGCGATTGTTGGTGTGGTTAATTTGCCTATCATTCACTTCTCAGTGGAATGGTGGAACACCTTGCATCAGGGCGCCACCATCACCAAGTTCGAAAAGCCGTCTATCTCGGCGAACATGCTGTGGCCTTTACTCTTGAACATCTTTGGTTTTGCGTTTTTCTTTGCCAGCCTGACCATGGTTCGCTTGAGAAATGAAATTTTGGCTAAAGAGAGCCATCGCCCGTGGGTGGTTCAACTCGCCACAGAAGAATCGAAGCAGGAGGCCTAACCATGCATTTTGATAGCTTAAGTGATTTTTGGGCAATGGGCGGTTATGCCGGCTATGTGTGGAGTGCGTTTGGAATCACGTTTTTGTCGATGTGGATACTCTGGGTGGTCAGTGTGAAGCGTGGCAAAGGCATCTTGCGCGATGTGAAAGCAAAAGTAGACCGCCAAGCACGAATCGAAGCGGCGAAAAATTTGGAGAACACCTTATGAACCCAAGACGTAAAAAGAGACTCAGTATTGTCCTTGCTATTTTTGTCGGCATCTCTGCGACCGTGGGTTTGATGCTCTATGCCCTAAACCAAAACATGGATCTTTTCTATACACCAACCGAGCTGGTCAACGGTAAGCCTGATGGCACCAAACCAGAAGTGGGTCAACGCCTTCGCATTGGTGGCATGGTGGTAGAAGGGTCTGTTAAGCGCGATCCGCAATCTCTGCGTGTGTCGTTTGACTTACATGATATCGGCCCGAAAGTGACCATTTACTACGATGGCATTTTGCCTGACCTATTTCGCGAGGGGCAAGGGATCGTGGCGCAAGGCGTACTAAAAAACGCGACCACCATTGAGGCGTTTGAAGTGTTAGCGAAGCACGACGAAGAGTACATGCCGCCTGAAGTGGCCGAAGCGATGAAGAAGACCCACGAACCGCTTCAGTACACTCAAGAGCAAAAACAAGGAAGTGACCAATGATTGCTGAGATTGGCCATTTTGCGCTGATTATTTCTCTCGCCATGGCAGTGCTCTTGAGCATTTTGCCACTGGTCGGTGCATCGCGTAACAATACGCTTTTGATGAACACTGCAAGACCGCTCTCTTGGGGGATGTTCTTGCTGCTGTTGGTGTCGTTTGCCATCTTGTTGTGGGCGTTTTATACCAACGACTTCACCTTGAACTATGTGGCAAGTAACTCCAACACGCAATTGCCTTGGTACTATCGACTGACCGCGGTTTGGGGTGCCCATGAAGGCTCATTGCTGCTGTGGGTTCTTATCCAAGCGGGTTGGACGGTTGCGGTGGCAAGCTTTAGTCGAGGCATGCCACAAGAGTCGGTCGCACGCGTACTGGCGGTGATGGGTCTGATCACGGTCGGCTTTTTGTTGTTTATCATCGTCACCTCGAATCCGTTTTTACGTACTTTGCCGTACTTCCCGGTCGATGGCCGCGATTTAAACCCGTTACTGCAAGACCCGGGGTTGATCATTCACCCACCCATGCTCTACATGGGGTACGTAGGCTTTTCGGTTGCTTTCTCATTTGCGATCGCCTCGCTGATGACCGGTCGACTTGATACAGCATGGGCGCGTTGGTCTCGTCCTTGGACAACCGCCGCTTGGCTTTTCCTCACTCTGGGTATTGCGTTAGGCTCATGGTGGGCTTACTACGAGTTAGGTTGGGGAGGCTGGTGGTTCTGGGATCCAGTTGAAAACGCCTCTTTCATGCCTTGGCTTGCCGGTACAGCGCTGATGCACTCACTCGCTGTGACCGAAAAACGCGGCACGTTCAAAGCGTGGACCGTGCTACTGGCCATATCGGCATTCTCGCTCAGCTTATTGGGCACCTTCTTAGTGCGCTCCGGCATTCTGGTCTCGGTGCATGCTTTCGCTTCCGATCCTTCGCGTGGGATGTTTATCCTTGGCTTCTTGGTGTTTGTCATCGGCGGCTCACTGCTTCTGTTTGCGCTCAAAGGCGCGTCGGTTCGTGTGCGTGGCAACTTCGAGTTGGTATCACGCGAAAATGCGCTGTTGGTCAATAACGTGTTGCTGATTGCGGCGTTAGTCGTGGTGTTGGTTGGGACTTTATTACCTCTGGTGCACAAGCAAATCGGGTTAGGCTCTGTCTCCATTGGTGCGCCATTCTTTGACATGCTGTTTGCCTGGTTGATGGTGCCGTTTGCCTTCTTCCTCGGTATTGGACCGCTGATCCGCTGGAAACGCGACAACCTAAAAACCGTCAAAGTGCCGATGCTTATCTCTGGCGTGGCTTCTTTGTTGCTCGCTGCCTTGTTCACTGTGTGGCTAGCCGATCAGTTCTTGGTGATGGCGTATATCGGCTGGGTGATGGCACTGTGGATCATCTTGCTGCATGGGTTTGAGCTCTACCAACGTGCGACGCACCGTCACCCTTTCTGGAGTGGTGTGAAAAAACTTCAGCGCAGTCACTGGGCGATGATGTTGGGCCACATCGGTCTTGCGGTTTCGATTATCGGTATTGCCATGGTGCAAAACTACAGTATCGAACGTGATGTCCGTTTGGCACCTGGCGAGCATTTCCAAATTCAAGGTTATGACTTCTATTTTGAAGGCTTACGAGACAAAGATGGCCCCAACTATGATGGCTATATTGCGGATTTTGAAATTACCCTTAACGGCAAATACATCAATACCTTGCATGCAGAGAAACGCTTCTACCGCACGGCGCGCTCTATGATGACCGAAGCGGCGATCGATCGAGGGATAACGCGCGATCTCTATATTGCGATGGGCGAGCAACTCGACGACAACAAATCGTGGGCCGTACGTATTTACTACAAACCGTTTGTGCGTTGGATTTGGGCGGGGGCTCTGTTGATGTCTCTCGGCGGTGCGATTGCCATCAGCGATAAGCGTTACCGATTTAGAAAGAATACCCAGCAGGAGGCATCATGAGTAAGAAGCTACTGTTTATTCCCTTGGTGGCCTTTTTAGGATTAGTCAGCGTTTTTGCCACCCAGCTCATCAAAAACCAACATGGTGATGATCCCACAAAGTTGGAGTCGGTCTTGGTCGGTAAAACGGTGCCAGAGTTTCGCTTAGAAGATTTAGCGGAACCGGGCAAACTGTACGATCAACAGATTTTTGTTGGCGAGCCTTTGCTACTCAATGTCTGGGCAACGTGGTGCCCTACGTGCTATGCCGAGCATCAGTATCTTAATGAGTTGGCTAGCCAAGGCGTTAAAATCATCGGACTGAACTACAAAGACGATCGCACTAAGGCAGTCGGCTGGCTCAACGACCTCGGTAACCCGTATCTCATCAGCCTGTTTGATGGCAATGGTATGTTGGGCCTAGATCTTGGTGTTTATGGCGCGCCAGAGACGTTCCTCATTGATGCAAATGGCGTGATTCAGTACCGCCATGTGGGTGATGTGAACGCACGCAACTGGGCAGAGAAGCTAGAGCCTATGTACCAACGTATGGTTGAGGAAGCAGTACAATGATTCGAAAGAGCGTTTCCCCCTTTCTGCTTTTAACTTTGATGTTAATGACGGCATTGACGCTCTCAATGGCAGCGAAAGCGGCCATCGAGGTGTATGAATTTGAGACTCTCGAGCAAGAGCAGCAGTTCAAGGAGCTCGGGCACACCTTGCGTTGTCCGAAATGTCAAAACAACACCATTGCGGACTCTAACGCGGAACTTGCGGTCGATTTGCGCCAAAAAGTGTACGAAATGACCAAAGACGGCAAATCGAAGCAAGAGATTGTTGATTACATGATCGCGCGCTACGGCAATTTTGTGACTTACAAACCGCCGTTCACATTGGCCACCTCGATTCTGTGGATTGGCCCGCTGTGTGTGGTGGTGCTGGGCTTTGCGCTGATTGTTCTTCGCAGCAGAAAAAGCAAAGTAAAGAGTGTGCCCGATGAGCAATGGAGCGCCGATAAGGAAGCGCGACTGAAAGCCCTTCTTGATGAACAAAATGATGGAGATAAACACAAATGACACTATTTTGGGTAGCCTCAGTCATTTTAATCGTCATGAGCTGCTTGCTGGTTGCTTTGCCTTTCATTCGACGCACAGAGAACCAAGATGTCCGTCTGCGTGACGAGCTCAATAAAGCGTTTTACAAAGACCGTCTCTCGGAACTTGCTGAAGAAACCGATGAAGGCTTGGTGGAGAACCAACAAGAGCTCATCGACGATCTTAAGCAATCCCTGCTCGATGACATCCCTACCAAAGAGGGGGGCGCTGATAGCGCTACTATCAAGCCGGTCTGGGTGCTAGTGCCATCATTTGCGCTGGTCATTGCGCTCTCTTATGCGATGTATTTCCAGTTTGGTGGAGCCAATCAAGTCAGTGAATGGCAGCAAGTGAGTGCAAACTTGCCTGCGCTATCGAAAAAGCTCATGTCGCCGGAAGGCGCCAGCTTGAGCGACGACGAGATGAAAGACTTAACCTTGGCGTTGAGAACCCGCCTTCATTATCAACCGGATGATTCAACGGGTTGGTTGCTACTCGGTCGTATTGGCCTCGCTAATCGCGATGTAGATACGGCGATCGGTGCGATGAAAAAAGCCTATCGTCTAGAACCCGAGAACACCGATGTTCAACTGGGTTATGCTCAAGCCTTGATGCTCTCTCAAGATGAGTTTGATCAAAACCGTGCTCGTACCTTGCTCTCAGAGTTGGTTCAGCAAGAGTATGTCGACTTGCGTGTGTTCTCTTTGCTCGCGTTTGATGCTTACGAGCGTCAGGACTTCCCAGCGGCGATTCGTTATTGGGGCGTGATGCAGCAGATGATCGGCCCAGAGGATAGTCGCTATGAGATGCTCTCGCGCAGTATTGACAACGCGCGCAAGCAGATGGGGCAAGCGATAGGTAACGGTCAATCTGTGGCGGTGACGATTGCGCTTGACCCTAGTGTACAAGCGGATCCGAATGCTTCGCTGATTGTGTCAGTGCACAGCGCCGATGGCGCGCCTATGCCAGTCGCAGCAGCGCGCTACCCTGTGGGGAGCTTCCCGCGCACTGTGGTGTTGGATGACAGCAACAGCATGTTGGAAGCACGTAAACTCTCATCGCTCGATGCGTTGATGGTGCGTGTGCGCATTGACAGCGATGGCAATGTTGCCACCAAAGCAGGGGACTGGTTTGGCGAGAGCGAAGCGGTTAAGATAGGGGAACCAGTTGAAGTGCTAATAGATAAGCAGTACTAATTCCCAATGCTTATGGATTAACAAAAAGCCGGTCACGACCGGCTTTTTTCATGGAAAGAGATAATAATGATAGATAAAACGTCTCGAACCGGACTGTTACTTTGCTCAGCGTTAGTGATGTCAGGGTGTGCTAGCCAGCCTGATGCTTCCTCGGCTTATGACGACTCTGGTCCGTATGACCCCATCGAAGGGTTTAACCGAACCATGTGGACCCTTAATTACGATTACTTGGATCCTTACTTTGTGCGACCCGTATCGCTCGCCTACGTTGGTTATGTTCCGACGCCGATTCGTTCTGGTATCGGTAACTTCTTAGGCAACTTAGATGAGCCATCTAGCGTGATCAACAACCTTGTTATGGGCAATGGCGAAAAAGCGCTCGACCACTTTAATCGATTCCTGATCAACAGTACGCTGGGTTTGCTGGGTTTGATTGACGTGGCATCTGCGGCGGGTATCACCGACCACAACGAAAAAACGTTCAGTGATGCGGTGGGTCACTACGGGGTCGGCAATGGTCCCTATGTCATGGTGCCGGGGTATGGCCCTTGGACAGTGCGAGAGACCGCCGATTTTGTCGACAGTGCTTACGTACCACTTTCGTTGCTGAATTTTTGGGGCGCGTTAGGCAAATGGGCCCTGGAAGGGATGGAAACCCGTGCAGCGTTGGTGAATCAAGAAGTGATGTTGGAAAACTCTCCTGACCCTTACGCACTGACGCGTGATGCGTATCTTCAACGCCAAGACTTTAACGCCGAGATAGAAAAAGAAGCGTTCAATGAGGAAGAAGAAGCTTATCTTGATGAATATCTACAAGATTTCTGACTACTTGACGTTGAGAAAGTAAAAGGGCTTGGTCACTGACCAAGCCCTCGTCGCATAAAGGCGAAGTATTTAAGGATATGCGTTAGAAGGTGTAGTTCGCTTGTACACCGACGATGATCACGTGCCCTGATGTTTCCCCTACAAACTGTCCAGCCAGTGCTTCCGCGGTGTCATCGGAATCGTAGCCGCGAGATTCGGTGATAGGCGCATCTTTTGCGAACACGTAAGTGAAGCCACCATCTAGCGTGAATTGCTTGGTAAACGCGTAACTGGCGCCAACGCTCAGCCAAGTACGGTCTGTTTCTGGAATAGTAATGGTGCGGTTTTTGTCACTGACCGCTGACATGTCATACGCGACACCCGCTCGTAACGCCAATTTCGGATCCCACTGATAGGTCGTACCCAGCGCAAAGCGGTAGTTGTCTTCCCAATTTTCCACCTTGATGGTCTGCGATGGCAAGGTATCTAAATCGGCGTAAAGTTGCTTGAATGAGCTCCAATCCGTCCAGTTTACACTGGCGTGAATCGCGACTTTTTCAGTCAACTGGTGGAAGCTGGCGAGTTCAGCAGTGGCGGGCAACGTTAAATCAATAGAGCCTGTGCTGGTGGCAATTGCAGTACCAGTAAAGATGTTGGCTGAACCGGTAAGTTTGAGATCGACTGCCGATTTGTAGGCAAAGCCCACACGGTTACGCTCATCGATTTGCCAAGCGGCACCAAGTTGCCAACCCCAAGCAGTGTCATCGCCTTCCATATATTTGAGGGTCGTGCCTTGTGAAAGAGCGTAAGCATTATTTGTTGGCGCCGTTGCGCCAAAGCTTCCTTCACCCATCACGTAACGTAGACCACCACCGATGCTCACCGCATCATTGATTTGATATGCAGCATTCAGGTTGGCTTCCATCGAAATCACACTGGCTTCATTACCAAAGTGAGAAGCGGCGAAATCGGTACCCAGATCAGTCTCCATGCCGTAGTTGGTGCCAAATGCGGCGCCAACAAAGAACTGCTCAGAATACTGGTGAGAAGCGTAAAAGTTAGGGATAACCGCATCGTGAGCAAAGTCTTTACTGTTTGCAGGTATCTCGGTGCCATAAAAATTGGTTGTGCCACTCACATCCACATTCGGGTCCACATACACTGCACCTACAGAGAGCTGTGTCCCTTTTAGGTAAGTCAGCATGGCAGGGTTGCGCCATTGCGCACTGGCGTTGTCTGCCATCGCCGCTTCACCAGCGTACGCTCGACCTAGGCCTGTTGCGGAGTACTCGGCGAGCTGAAAGCCAGCCGCAGACACGTGTGTGGCGCTGGTCATCAGAGTGCCAGCCACTGCAAGAGAAAGAAGTGTTTTATTGGTTTTCATTTTTATGTTCGCTGATTGTCGTTGACTTTGGTCGTGTGATGATAAAGTTAGAGCAATCACTTTAAAAATAAAAAACAAGCTATTGATGGTTTTTAGAATAAAAATCTAACCATAGTAAAATTATATAATTTAAATGTTGTTTGTTAATGGTGTGTTTCTAAATTTGAGCGTACATCTGTAGGGTCAATCGGATAGTTCAGGTTACACGTGTAGCCTGAATAGGAAGTGAAGTGATTGAATACGAAATTAAAAAAGGCCGCGAGGGCGGCCTTTGAAGATATAGAGTGTTCGCTGTGCTTAGAAGCTACGGCTGTATTGTAGACCTAGTAGGATAGCGTCAGCTTTCGTCGTGCCAGTTACTTGTGTATAACCATAACCAGTTGGACTATCGCTGTTAGGTAGAACTAAAGTTTCCTTTACGTCTGTTTCTTTACCCATTAGGTAGGTAAAACCAAAATCAATATTGGAGCTAGAGTCAATATGATACGTGAAGCCTGTTGATAACCATTGTCTATCGGAATCAGGAACTGAAATCGATGTTAGTTCATCTTGAGCACTAGTGTCGTACATATAGCCCGCACGAAGAGTCCAATCAGAGTTAAGGTAATAAGTACCTCCTAAAGCGAAGTGCCAACCATCTTGCCATTTGTAGTCTTTGTTGTAAGTGGTGCTAACACCTGCGAGCTGTGACTGAGATACATCTAGGTTTTCAAAATCAATTTGGTCGAATTTACCCCAACCAATCCACTGCACGCTATAGTGGACAGCGAACTTAGTTTCCTGGATCTTATGGAAACCAGAGAACTCCGCAATATCTGGAAGAGGTAAAGTTACTTCTTGACCGTAGTCATCTTCTGCAGAGAACTCTGGGCTGTAACGGTATGCAAACCCAAATCGATTGTTTTCATCAAGCTCATAAACAGTACCAACGTTAAAGCCTAGCGCCCATCCATCAGCTTTGTCTACGTTGAGTAAGTATGCGGCGCTGTTAGTGCCTGGGACTGCTCTTTTAAATGTACCTTGTCCATAAATGAGGTCCAAGCCAGCACCAAAACTCCACTGATCATTCAGTCTATAGGAACCCGCTAAGCCTAAATTGAAGCTTTTGACATCAGTTAAACCACCGTATTCAGACGCTGCATAGTCGTCAGCAAACTCTGTTTTAGTACCAAAGTTTGTATACGCATTAACGCCCCAAGCGAATTTATCATTTACAGGCACGATCAAGTGGATGTTTGGTGCTATGGATGTGTCTCCAGCATCATCGTAGTTGGCTGATGTTGAGCTGGCTGATAGTGCGCCAGCTGTTGGAGAGTATGCGCCGCTTGTATATGTGGCGTCTTTCACTTCAATCATTGATGTGACGGTCTCGAAGCCCAGCGATAACTCTGTCTTGTCAAATAATGCCATTGTTGCGGAGTTGCGAGACATTGCTGCTGCGTTATCAGCAATAACCGCATCACCTGCGAATGCACGACCAAGGCCGGTCGCTGATTGTGCGTTAAGTTGGAAACCGGCGGCCATCGCTTGCTGTGAAGCCATTGCCGTTGATGCGATAGTCACTGCTAACAGTGATTTTTTAAACAGACGCGTCTTGTTCATTTGTGCTTTTTCCTTTTTGTTCGTCTCTTTCGGACGTTATATTTGAGCAAAAGCTCAGTGGTGGCTGATCCTAGAGGCAATTATAGGAGATACATATCCGACCATTGCGTAGTTGGCAGATAAAATTAGCGAAATGACGGTTATCTGGCAGGAAAATCCTACAAAATGACTGTTTTTAGAGTGTAAGCTCTAATTTTATGCTAAAAAAATGGCCCGAGAGGGAATCTCGGGCCATGATCTTGCTCACAAAATGTTATCAGGTTGTTAACTCATCGGTTTGATGATATCCATCAAGGTTTGCGCGATGTTCGCCACATCTTCGCCTTTGTCTCCAACCAGAATCAGGCTGTTGTTGCCAATCGGTTCAACAATGCCCGCCATGCCTTGTTTTTCAAAGGCAAAGGCTTTGTCACTGGCGATACCGGTTAAGAACAGCGTCACTTTGCCTTGCGTCCCTTTAAAGACCATATGCACCGCATTGGAGTCGCCAAAGCCACAGTGGTTAAGATAGTAGACATGGTAAGGGAACTGCTCAATCAAGTGTTTTTTAAACGGCACCATTTTGGCGTTGATTTGCGACGATTGGACTTGTTCATCCAACACAAACACGAAGCCTTTTTCATCAAACACATGTTGAATGGCGGTGTCCGCTAAATTGGCGTTCGCGGGTGATACCACTAAATTGCCCCAGTTGACTTGGCCAACCAGCAGACCAGCGACAAAGGCGACCGAAGCTGCCATTGCCATGGCACGTTTAACGAATGTCGGGCGAACGACATTGTCTTCTTTGATTGCCGCGGATTGATTAAACAAAATGCGGTCAGCGAGCCCATCGGGTACATCGACCTTCATGGCATTGGCAATGAGGGTATCGAGCTCAAGAATATCGTCGGCAAACTTGGCATTCTTGCTGTCGGCTTTGATCGCTTCGTTGATTTGTGAGTCACGCTGTTTTGGGTCGGACATAATACGACGACGGAATTCTAACTCATCCATTTTTTTGCCCCCTTGCGCTGTCATCAGAATCTAACATCTCTTTAAGTTGGTTACGCGCTCGAAAAAGCCGTGTCATGACGGTGTTTTTGTTCAAAGACAAAATCTCGCCTATCTCTTCACCACTGAACCCTCCTACCACTTGGAGGAAGAGGGGCTCACGGTATTCTTCTTCTAGCTTCATGATTTGCGCTTGGATCCACTGGGTTTGATGATGTGGGTCATCGCTCACTTTGGCTTCGCCGCTGTAATCATCGATATCCACGAGATCAAACTGCTTACGCTCAAAACGACGCGCGTTCTCACGGCGCAAGATGGTGATCAGCCAAGACTTGGCGGCTTTTTCATCTTGCAAACTGTCCAGTGACTTCCAAGCCCTTAGGCAGGTTTCCTGCACCAAATCTTCCGCGATGGTTGGGTCTTTGCAGAGCCAATACGCATAGCGGTAGAGATCTCGGTGATAGGCACGAACCAGCGCTTCATATTTTCTTTGTCTGTCCATATCCGAGTTGACCGGAGTGTCGGACTTTTTCTTTCCAAAAAACGAAATTATTGACACACGAGCCTCCTAGTATGCTCCGTGGTGCTCATTATGGCTGATAAAACCCTCTTTATATATTGAAGCAAAGTGGCGCACAGTGCGATAAAAAGAGAGAAATCCCATTAAAATTGATCTACTTCAAAAAGAGGCAAGCGGCAACAGGTATAGTAACTCCTGTCATCTAGTCGGCATCTGCTGACAAGTTGAGCAAGATGACACTTCCTTTTGAAGGCTGACTTTACTTTCTCCTAATCAGGAAACTGATTATTTTCAATTGGCGTTAGTTAATTGCTTTATACATTCCGACCACACAGTTCTGTGTGGTTTTTTTTTGCCTCGAGAAAATGCCCGGCGCAGCAACGCTGTTCTCCCGTTTAGGCGGCGGTGTTTGATGATCACAGTGTTTGGCAAAAGCCGACAACCTGGATTGTCACCCTACCTTGTCTGATGTTATAAACTGAGGATAAAAGTGATGCATTTGTTGCATTGCCTACAAGGAAAGTTGAGGACCGATGAGAATCTTGATAGTGGAAGATGATCGTTTGATCAGCCAATCATTGGAGCAGCGCTTCACTGATTTAGGTCATGGAGTTGATTGTGCCTACGATGGAAAAGTGGCGTATGCCTTGGTCGCTCACACTCAATACGACTTAATCATCTTGGATTTGAATCTTCCGCATCGTTCTGGAGAAGAGATCACAAAAAAAATTCGCCAACGTTACGATACGCCTATTTTGATACTGACGGCGAGAAACGAGGTGCTCGATAGAATCCAACTGCTTGACTTAGGTGCGGATGATTACCTTTGTAAGCCATTTGACTTGGGTGAACTAGAGGCGCGATGTCGTTCTATTGTGCGCAGGAGTCAAGGGCAAGATCACAACCTTATCGAATTTGGTGACATCTGTTTTGATGCAGCCAGTGCCACGGTGCAGGTGAAGGGTAAGACGGTGGAGCTCAAACAGCGAGAGTATCGCTTGTTGGAAGTGTTTCTCGGTCACCCGAATCGCGTTCTCAGTAAAGAAGAGATCATCGACCATCTGTATGGCTATGACAATCCGCCGAATCTGAACGCAATTGAGACATACGTAGGGCGTCTCAGAAAAGCGTTGTCCGAGAGTGAGGTGGAGATCAAAACACTACGTGGCCTTGGGTATGTGATGGCCAAAGCAGGATGATCGCCTCATTGCCCGTTTTTCAGGGATTTTCTACTCGTTCTTTACGTTTTCAGCTTGTTGTTTATGCGACGATGTTGCTGCTGTTTATTGGCTTGCTCTCTATGCTCGCTGTCAAGCGCTATGCGTATCAGACAGCGCAAATTGCGTTCGATCGCCCGCTCGCCAACTCAGCGTTACAAATTTTAGAGCAGGTAAGGTTTGAGCACCTGCAAGTCAGCGTTGACCTGCCTTTCTCTGCGTTTGCCGGTTTATCAGATTCTCCCAGGGACAAAGTATTTTATGCTGTTGTCATCAATCACGATGAATTTATCACGGGCTATGCTTCCTTGCTCAGCGATACAACAATTCAATCACACATTCAGCAATATCCCGTACAGTTAGAGATCAAACCCCATTTTTTCTACCACACCATGTTTGATGAGTATGTACGCTTTGCCTTGGTCAGCCGCTCCGTGAACACCAGTGAGGGGGCGCAAGTGGTCTCGGTATTGGTGGGTCAGACGGTTCAAGCCAGGACCCATTGGGAAAAAGAGCTATCAGATGTGGCATTCAAGCTATTGGTCGGTGTGGTCAGTTGTGCCCTTGTGGTGATTCTCGTACTGATTGCTATGGTACTTAAACCTTTAAACGTGATTAACCAGAAAATCGCCAGTCGCTCCAATGTGGATCTCACACCCATCGATATGGATGCACCTGAGGAAGTGTCCCACTTGATTGAGACCGTTAACACCTTTATGTCTCAGTTGGATGACACGCTGACAAACCTGAAAAACTTTACTGGAGAAGCGGCGCATCAGTTGAAAACCCCGCTTGCCGGCATGCGCGCGCAAGTCGGTTTGATTCTGAGTCGAGATCACAATGAGGCGACCGCACGATCGTTAGCGAACGTGCTCAAGGCGTGCGATGTGCTCGAACGGACCATTGATCAACTGCTTAATCACGCAACCATTAAGCACCGATATCGAAGTGTTGAGCCCCAGTGGGTGAACATGAATCAGTTAACGGCAGCTGTGTGTCGTTCGTTGGCGATGAATGCGTTGGCAAAGGAGATAGAGCTAAGTTATGAAGCGGACACGGCCTTTTCTGTACGCGGGGATGCCTTTGCACTTGAGCAAATGCTGACGAACCTCGTTGAAAATGCCATTAAATACTCGCCAGCATCCAGTCGAGTGGAAGTGGAAGTCAGCCATATGGGTAGCAAAGCCGTCGTGGTGATACGTGATTTCGGCCCCGGTATTAGCGATGCTGATAAGCCTTTGGTGTTTGATCGTTTTTATCGTATCGCGGGGACCGACGAAGCCGGTACCGGTCTGGGGATGAGTATTGCGGCTGACGTAGCGAAGAAGATGCAAGCCGTATTGTTGCTAAAAGACAGTGTCCCAACGGGGCTGACGGTAGAAATACAGTTTCCTTATACAGCGTGGCAAGAGGTAAGCGAATGAAGCGTATCGGGTGGTTAGCGGTTGCGCTCCTATGGTTTGGTTTCAGTGCGGCTGATGAGGCTTCGTTGCCACTGCGGATCTATGGCGCGGCATATCAGTCAGAAATGAAGCCGATGCTGGATGATTTTAAAATGCGTCACCCAGAGGTTAAGATCGATTACCGCTGGATGAGCAGTAATGATCTAGACCGGTATGTTCGCGATAACATTCAGCCACAGCCCGATATCACCATCAGTTCCGTGATGGATTTGCAACTGCGGCTAGTGAATGATGGCTACGCATTGCCTCATCAGGTCGCGATGTCGAGCTACGGTACTTCGCAGAGTGTATTGCCGGAGTGGAGTCAATGGCGTGATGAGTTGTTTGGTTTTAGCTTTGAGCCTGCAGTTTTAGTGTTTAATAAAGCCTTCATTGACGGTAAGGTGCCCCCAATGAACCGCGTTGAATTATTGAGCTTTATCCGTCAATACAGCAGTGAGTTAGTCGGGAAAATCGGCCTGTTTGATATCCGCCGAGTGGGGATCGGTTATTTACTTTGGTCTTTTGAAAGGCAGCAGGCAAGAAATTACGGTCAGTTTCTTGAGCTGTTTAATTCCGCCCAGGCACGCACTTTTGGTAGCACCCGTTCGATGCTTAAAGCGGCCAGTGAGGGTGAGCTTCTTATGGCTTACAACGTGCTCGGATCATACGCTAGAAGCTGGCAAGAGTTGGATGACAACATCGTGATCGTGTCGCTGACAGACTACACACCCGTAATCATTCGCAGCGCCTTTATCAATAAAACCACTCAACAGCCCGATACCGCAAAAGCCTTCATTGATTACATCTTGTCTTTGTCTGGCCAATGGGTCATGGCTGAACAAACCAATATGCCGCCGATTCGCACAGATATTACTAGTGAAAAATCCGCCGCATATTTACGTCAACACTATGCAGATCAACTGAACCCAATTCCTCTGGACGTGCGACTCATGGTGTTCTCAGATCAGAGTAAACGGGAGGTGGTGACGACAGAGTGGGAGAGCGCTCTCAAAAATTACGATTGAGTTGTCCACGCATGCGTGTGTCAGTTCGGTGACAGGTTCGTTTCGTAGCCTTACGCAGCCATTTCAAGCAGGAAGTGGTGTGATTGCTAAGGAGCGAAGGAATGACACACTCTCATCTAATTCCCTGCATGCTTATTCGGGGTGGCACCTCGAAGGGCGCGTATTTTCTTTCACAAGATCTCCCCAGTGACCCAGATGAACGTGATGCGTTGCTGATACGCATCATGGGATCAGGTGATGTCCAGCAAATCAATGGTATTGGTGGGGGCACCACGTTGACCAGTAAGGTGGCGATCGTCTCGTTGTCTGACTCGCTAGGAGTCGATCTTGACTATCTGTTTGCTCAAGTTGGCGTGGAGGAGAAGATCGTGGATACCAAACCCTCCTGCGGCAACATCTTGTCTGGAATCATTGCGTTTGCAACCGAAAAGAATCTTATCTCACTTCAAGACGGTACGACGACGGTCCGAGTCAAGAACGTCAATACCAACACCATCATAGAAGTCACAGCCGAAACGCCGAATCGACGCTTAAAGTTCGACGGGGATGTCACGGTTGATGGCGTCCCTGGCACGGGCTCACCAGTCTTGTTGAACTTCCTTGACGTGGGCGGAGCAAAAACAGGGGCGCTGTTCCCAACGGGTCAACGTCAACAACGCATTCTTGATGTCGATGTAACCTGCATTGATGCCGCTGTTCCTATGGTGCATATACCCGCATCAGCGCTGGGCATTATGGGTACAGAGAGCAAAGCCGAAATTGATGCGAATCATGATCTACTGGCACGCATCGAAGCGATTCGCATTGAGGCGGGTGAGCTGATGGGGCTAGGTGATGTTCGCTCGAGCGTGATCCCTAAAGTGTCCATTGTGTCCGCACCTCAATCCGGTGGAACCATTACCTCTCGCTATTTAGTCCCCCACAATTGCCATGCCAGTCATGCGGTGACCGGCGCTATTTGTGTTGCGTCTGCCTGTTTGATTCCCGGTACGGTCACTCACTCGCTGGCAGCGCCGAGCAAAGATGAGCGTGTAGTGGTTGAGCACCCAAGCGGAAAAATTGATGTGCAAATGAGTATTTTAGAAGGTGAAGGAGAGCCGATCATCGCTCAAGCGGCGTTAGTCAGAACGTCTCGGCCTTTGTTCAAGGGCGAGGTGTTTGTTAGCCACTAATGTGTCTGCTAGCAAACGGCTTCGCACTCTCGTCGTAAAGTCGATCTATGTAACATTTTTGTTAATGAGGTTGTCCTTGTCAGTTTGATGACAGGTTGAGTGATTAGTGTTAACGCATCGCAATATTGGGCGATAGATAACAAGATTAACGAGAAGCAATCAAAGGATTTGAGGAGGCATTCATGCCAATGAGCAAACCCACTTACCCCCAGTTTATTCGCCGTACTACGGCACTGTTTTCCGCAATGGTTGCCCTAGGGGTCGCCTCTCTGAGCCCGTCGGTACTGGCAGAGGATGTCTCCTTTGATGGCGAGCGTGCTCAAATTACCGTCCCATATAAAGAGGGAGGTGGTACGGATACTTGGGCACGATTTTTTGCTCCTTACTTTAGCCAAACGCTGCCTGGTGAGCCTGTTGTCGTGGTCAAAAATGTGCCTGGTGGCGGTTCAACTAAAGGGGCTAACCAATTTGCCCGCAGAGCCAAAGACAACGGTTTGGATGTCCTCGCGAGCTCCGCATCGACTCAGTTTACTTATCTACTCGGTGACCGCCGTGTCAAATACGATTACAACGATTGGGATGTCGTGATGGCGTCGCCTACCGGCGGTGTGATTTACGTATCTCCGAGTACTGGTATCAACAATGCGGATGATTTTGTTGCCAACCTAGGCTCAGTAGAGTTTCAGTATGCCAGTCAAGGTGCGACAACGATTGATTTGGTGCCTTTGTTAGCGCTTGATCTATTGGGTGCTGATGTCAAAGCTGTCTTTGGTATGAAAGGTCGTGGTGCTGGTCGCCTCGCTTTTGAACGTGGCGAAGTCAATTTAGATTCTCAGACCAGTTCTGCCTATTTGAAGAAGGTAACCCCGCTGGTAGAGGAAGGCAAAGCGATCCCAATCTTTAGTTTGGGTGTGTTGGATGACAACGGTCAACTTCAGCGCGATCCTAACTTCCCCGATATTCCACACTTCGCTGAGGTCTATCAGAAAGCCAATGGGGACATGAATGCCCAAGGTTTCAAAGTTTGGCGTTCTTTCTTTGTCGCAGGTTTCGTGGCTCAGAAAATGTTTTTCCTTCCTGATTCAACGCCAGAAGCGGTCAAACAAGCCTGGCGTGATGCAGCAAAAACCTTCGTTGCAGACGAAGAGTTCCAAGCTCGAGCTAAAGACGTACTGGGTAACTATCAACAGCTAACGGGCGAGGAGGCAGACAAAGCGGTAGAAGCGATTCTGTCACTCGATGAGAGCAGCAGAGAGTGGGTCGCTCAATGGCTTGCTGATAAGTACAACACCAAACTGTAACTCTCAATGAGCAGCGCTCTGAGCGCTGCTCTTCTCTCTCATTCCTCAATTTAGTTGTCCCTCTATTCTCCGTCTGACGACGTTGGCGTTCAAAGGTTCTACGATGTTTAGTGAATTGTTTTTGGCCCTAGAGACCATACTTACCGTCCAGCACATTACCTACATGTTAGGGGGCGTGATGCTGGGCTTAGCGATCGGTATATTCCCAGGTTTAGGGGGGATTGCGGGTCTTTCATTGTTGCTGCCGTTTCTGTATGGCATGGATCCGGTTTCAGCACTCGCGATGTTGATTGGTTTGGTTGCCGTTATCCCTACCTCTGATACCTTCACCTCTGTATTGATGGGAATTCCCGGTTCGAGTGGCTCACAAGCGACCGTACTGGATGGTTTTCCTATGGCAAAGAAAGGGCAAGCTGCGCGAGCGTTATCTGCGGCGTTCACCTCATCTTTGTTTGGTGGTTTGTTCGGTGCTGTGGTTCTGACTGGCTTTGTGCTGGTGGCTCGTCCGGTGATTTTAGCATTTGGCTCTGGTGAGCTATTTATGCTGACGTTACTTGGTCTGACCATGGTGGGCTCTCTAGCAGGAAGAAGTTTAGTCAAAGGCTTATCGGCCTGTGGGTTGGGTGTGATGCTGGGTAGTGTCGGCAGTGCGCCAGCCACCGGCGAATATAGAATGGTGTTCGATAATTTCTATTTGATGGACGGCATTCCACTTGTTGTCGTGGGCTTGGGAATTTTCGCTTTGCCAGAGATCATCGATCTCCTTCGCCAAAACAAGCCAATAGCCAGTGCCAGCAAACTTGGTTCCGGATGGCTATCGGGGGTAAAAGATTTCTTCGAAAACAAGTGGCTTGCTCTACGATGCAGTGTCATTGGCTGCATCATCGGTGCTTTGCCAGGTTTGGGGGGAAGTGTGGTCGATTGGATAGCCTACGGACACGCAGTGCAAACCACGAAGGACAAGCCTGATTTTGGCCAGGGGGATGTGCGTGGCATCATTGCACCTGAGTCATCAAACAACGCGAAAGAGGGCGGTGGTTTAGTGCCCACTCTGCTGTTTGGTATTCCTGGATCTGGTGGCATGGCGGTGTTTTTAGGTGGCATGGTATTGGTCGGTTTGGAGCCTGGACCAGCGATGGTCAGCACTGATTTAGACATTACTTACACGATTGTTTGGTCATTAGCACTTGCCAACGTGTTTGGTGCAGGTGCTTGTATGCTGATTTCGCCATGGGTTGCTAAGTTGACCACCATTCGCTATGCCTTACTCGCTCCTTTTATGGTTATGGTGATCTGTTTTGCAGCGTTTCAAGCTACCCGCGATTTAGGGGACTTGGTGACACTGTTAGCAGTCGGTGTATTGGGCGTGCTTATGAAACGATTTGATTGGCCTCGCCCTGCGTTTCTTATCGGCTTTGTTCTTTCTGCCGGAATGGAAACCTATTTATATCAAGCGGTTCAATTTGATGGTGCAGCGTTCTTACTTCGTCCCGGCGTAATGATCATTGGTGCGCTCACATTACTTTCACTCGTTTTTATGATCCGACAAAATATGAAAAAGCGCGAGCAATCGACCAACGAAGCGTCCTCCACTCCTGCTCCACGTACCCCTCAATTAGCATTTGCGGTCGTGGTGAACTTGGCTTTCGCTTACGGTATCTATGATGGATATCAGCAGAGTTTCCTAGGGGGCATTTTCCCGATTGTCGTGGCGAGTGGTATGTGGTTGCTTTCCGCTGTGGTGATTGTGCAGTTACTGACGCACACCTCATCATCACCGATTTACTTTGATAACGAATATGAGCAAGGCTACGCGTTTGATGACAACACGTCATCGATGATGCACTACCTCTACTGGTTGGCGGGTTTGGTGCTCGGGTGCTTTTTAGTCGGCTATGTCATCTCAATTAGTGTGTTCTTCTGTTTATTCTTGATGAATAAAGCCGGTCTGAGCTTATGGCGATCTTTCGCAACGACGACATTGGCATGCGGTTTTCTACTTGGTTTGACCCATCTTATGTTGTTGGATTTGCCCATTGGCCTATTGCAGGACGCCGTGGATCTACCTTGGCCATTCGGAGGATAACCTAGATGTCTATTAAATCGATCATCATGCCTTTTGCCTCGCAAGAGGATGGAGATACCCGCCTCGAGGGAGGCTTACATGTGGCCAAGTTTTTTCTGGCACACTTGGATGTATTGCACGCACAAGTGGGGTCTGAGCAACTGATGCCCCACGAGCAGCGGCTCGTGTCACGCAAATTCTATGACCAGATAGGTAAAATTGTTCGCGACTACGTCAGTAATGATATGTCGCAAGCTAAGTTGCGATTTTCTGAGCTATGTCAATCACTTAACGTGGTGGAGGGCGAGTCGAGTCTCAACCAAACCAGTGCCACTTGGCATGATATTTTTGGCTATCGTGGTGAGGTGGTGGCGGAGCGCGGTAAAGTATCGGACATCATCATTATTCCTAAATCACTAACAGGGCGCACAAGCGTCAGCTTTGAAGCGGCGATAGAGCATGGCGGCAAACCGGTTCTAGTGATGCCGAGGACGCAGACGCATTTTGCACCTAAGACGGTAATGATTGCGTGGAATGGCGATGAAGCAGCAGCAAACGCAGTAAGTTCTGCATTACCGCTGCTCAAACTTGTCGATAATGTCGTGGTTGCGACCAGTGAGCGCTCATTAGCGAAAAAGCCGACGCAAATCGATCTCGCTACCTACCTTGCACGACACGGAGTGGATGCGGAATGTTTGACGTTTACCCGAGCGAGAAGAAACACAGCCTCGCAGTTGCTTGAGGTGGCCAGTGAAATCAAAGCGGATGTCGTCGTTGCCGGCGCGTTTGCACACCAGAAGCTTCATCAGAAGGTGTTTGGGGGCGTAACTAACCAATTGCTCTCAAGTGCCACGATCCCTTTGTGGATGATGAGTTAACTACGCGATTCACCGCATTGTTCAATGACAGCTGCGTGACAGCTTGAACGTGTACTCTAACTAAAAGACTGGTTAACACCTAATCCATCCGCCCAAGAAAAATGCAGGGTTTACTCCTCCTTGTGTTGTGTTAACCAGTCTTTTCCTTTTCCTGACTTTACTCCCATTTACCGCCTCCAAACCCTCTGCTACTTTTCCATCATAAATCACGTTTATTTAAACGGCCGTTTGATTGCTTTAACAATCTCGTTACAATGGCGTGGTCAGACCTCTCATGATTAAGGAGAAACAATGGGCAAGCAGGAATTAAAGACCCGCTCGGGCGAACGCATCGCCATCGTTGCCGGTTTACGCACGCCGTTTGCACGTCAAAGTACGGAATTTAGCCAGGTCCCTGCGGTGGATCTGGGCAAAATGGTGGTCAGCGATATGTTGGCCAAAACGGACATCGATCCTGCGTTGATCGATCAGGTGGTGTTTGGCCAAGTGGTTCAAATGCCAGAGGCCCCCAACATTGCCCGAGAAATTGTACTGGGCACCGGGATGAACATTCATACCGACGCCTACAGTGTGACTCGCGCCTGTGCGACCAGTTTCCAATCCGCCGTGAATGTGGCGGAAAGCATTATGTCCGGCACGATTGATATCGGTATTGCCGGTGGCGCGGATTCATCGTCTGTGCTGCCTATTGGTGTCTCGAAAAAGCTCGCCGCGAACTTGCTGGCGCTAAGCAAAACGAAGACGCTAGGTCAAAAGCTTAACATTCTTAAAACTTTGTCATTGAAAGATCTCATGCCGGTGCCACCTGCGGTCGCTGAATATTCCACCGGTCTTTCTATGGGGCAAACGGCGGAGCAAATGGCGAAATCACACGGCATTTCTCGCCAAGAGCAAGACGCGTTAGCGCACCGTTCGCATACGCTAGCGGCAAAAGCGTGGGAAGAAGGGAAAATTCGCGACGAAGTGATGACCGCTTTCCCAGAGCCCTACAAAAAATGGATCGCCGAAGACAACAATATTCGCCGCGATTCGACCTTAGAAGGCTACGCCAAGCTTCGTCCTGCATTCGATCGTAAGTTTGGTAGCGTGACAGCGGCAAACAGTACGCCACTGACGGACGGCGCCGCCGCCATTATGTTGATGCGAGAAGGGCGCGCTAAGGAGCTTGGGCTTGAGATCATGGGTTACATCCGTTCTTACGCCTTCTCGGCGATTGGCGTTGAAACCGACATGTTGATGGGGCCATCGTACGCCACACCGGTTGCACTCGACCGAGCGGGTATTACGCTGTCTGATTTGACCTTGATCGATATGCACGAAGCGTTCGCCGCTCAGGCGCTATCGAACGTGAAGATGTTTGCGAGCGATAAGTTTGCCCAAGAGAAATTGGGTCGCTCAAAAGCCATCGGTGAGATTGATATGGATAAGTTTAACGTTCTAGGTGGTTCGATTGCCTACGGACACCCATTCGCGGCGACGGGCGCTCGCATGATTACGCAAACGCTGCGTGAGTTGCAACGCCGTGGCGGTGGATTGGCATTGAATACCGCCTGTGCAGCAGGTGGATTGGGCGCAGCAATGGTTCTGGAGGTCGAATAATGAGTGAGCAAAAAGCATTTAACTTAACCATTGATGAGCAAAACATCGCTTGGCTGGCGATTGATGTGCCCGGCGAGAAAATGAACACGCTGCAAGCGGCGTTTGCCGATGAAATGGCCGCTATCTTTGATGAGCTCGGTGACAAGCAGTCTACCCTCAAAGGCATGGTGGTCCACTCACTCAAGCCGGACAACTTTATTGCTGGCGCCGATGTACGTATGTTAGACGCCTGTCAAAGTGCTGCAGAAGCACAAGCGTTAGCGCAACAAGGTCAGAAGATGTTCGCGACATTATCGGATCTGCCTTTTCCTGTTGTCGCGGCGATTCATGGTCCGTGTTTGGGCGGCGGCTTAGAGCTTGCTTTGGCGTGTGATTATCGTGTTTGTAGTGATGATGATGCGACGAGACTGGGTCTACCTGAAGTTCAACTTGGACTTTTGCCAGGCTCGGGCGGCACGCAAAGACTGCCTCGTTTGATTGGTTTGCTGCCATCACTGGATTTGATTTTGACCGGTAAACAGTTGCGAGCGAAAAAAGCGGGCAAATTGGGCGTGGTGGATGCGGTGGTGCCGCAGACTATCTTGCTCGATGTGGCGAAAGGCTTGATTGAAAAATCATCGCCGAAGCGAAAAAGTGGCAAAAAAGCATCGACTAAAGAAAAGCTGATGGCGCACACCGGGTTGGGCCGCAAGGTGATCTTTGAACAAGCTGCCAAGAAAACCCACGCCAAAACGCGCGGCAATTATCCAGCGGCAGAGGCGATTTTAGACGTCATTCGCTACGGACTTGAGCACGGTTTCGATAAAGGGTTACAGAAAGAAGCACAGCGCTTTGGCGAGTTGGTGATGACCTCAGAATCGAAGGCACTGCGCTCGATTTTCTTTGCGACCACTGAAATGAAAAAAGACAACGGCAGTGATGCTACGCCGCGAAAGATTCAGCGCGCCGCCGTGCTAGGTGGTGGCTTGATGGGGGCGGGCATTAGTCACGTTAGTGTGGCGAAAGCGAAAGTTCCTGTCCGGATAAAAGATGTGTCAAACGATGGCGTTCTTAACGCTTTGCAATACAACTACAAGTTGTTCGACAAGCAGCGTCAACGTCGCATTCTTTCCAAAGCGCAACTGCAATCGAAAATGGTGCAGCTGTCGGGTGGCACCGATTTTACCGGCTTTAAAAACACAGACATCGTGATTGAAGCGGTATTTGAAGATTTGACGCTCAAGCAGCAAATGGTGGCGGATGTGGAAGCCAATGGCCATGCAGAAACTATTTTTGCGACCAATACGTCATCATTGCCGATCCACCAAATTGCCGCCGAGGCTAAGTACCCTGAGAAAGTCGTCGGGTTGCACTACTTCAGCCCGGTGGAAAAAATGCCGCTGGTTGAGGTGATCCCACACGAAGGCACGTCGGATGAAACGGTTGCCACCGCGGTCGCTTTTGCTCGCAAACAAGGCAAAACGCCGATTGTGGTCAAAGATTGTGCAGGCTTTTACGTTAACCGTATTTTGGCGCCTTACATGAATGAAGCGGCGCAAGTACTGATGGCGGGAGAACCGATTGAACAGTTAGATAAAGCGCTGCTTAACTTCGGCTTCCCAGTCGGCCCTATTACGTTGTTGGATGAAGTTGGCGTCGATATCGGCGCGAAAATTATGCCTATCTTGGTCAAAGAACTCGGCGCGCGTTTTCAAGGCCCAGATGTGTTTGACATCTTACTCAATGATGGCCGTAAAGGGCGCAAGAGTGGCAAAGGCTTCTACACCTACAAAGGGAAGAAGAAAGAGGTCGATAAGTCCGTGTACAAACTGCTGAAATTGACCCCGGAATCTAACCTTGCTGAGAAAGACATCGCCATGCGTTGTGTACTGCCGATGCTCAACGAAGCGGTCCGCTGTCTGGACGAGGGCATTATTCGCAGTCCTAGAGATGGTGACATCGGGGCGATTTTTGGTATTGGTTTCCCTCCATTCTTAGGTGGCCCTTTCCGCTACATGGACCAAATTGGCGTGAAGAAGCTGGTGGATATCATGAACGACCACGCACAAAAATACGGGGATCGATTCGCGCCATGCGATGGGCTGTTAACACGTGCGGGGTTAGATAAGCCCTTCTACAGCAACTAGTTTTTTCTCAAAATAAAAAGCGAGCCTCGGTAATAGGCTCGCTTTTTTTGTTTGACGCGTTACTATTTATATCGATAAGCAGCCAACCATAGGCTGGCGAGTGTCTCGAATATAATCATTAAGGATATCAAATGGATGCGCTTGATTTACTGCTCAACCGTCGCTCAGTCGGCAAACTGTCTGCCCCGGCTCCTGAGGGAGTCGCATTAGAAAACATCATTCGCGCTGGCCTGCGTGCGCCGGATCATGCGGGGTTGACGCCGTGGCGTTTCGTGATTGCTCAAGGGGAAGGGCTCAATAAGCTGTCTGCGATTTTGCACCGTGCTGCGGTGGCAGACAATAGTGATGACGCTGTGCTTGAAAAAGTGAAAAATGCGCCTTTTCGCGCGCCTATGGTGATCACGGTGATCGCCAAAGTGACGGAGCACGACAAAGTGCCAGCACTTGAGCAGCACCTATCTGCAGGTTGTGCCGTGCAAGCGATGCAGATGGCGGCGGTTGCACAGGGCTTCCAAGGGTTCTGGCGCTCTGGCCCTTGGATGTTCCACCCGAATGTGCATCAAGCTTTTGGCTTGCAGGGAGAAGATCAAATCGTCGGATTCCTCTATCTTGGTACGCCCGATAGTGAGCCAATGAAAGTGCCCCATCGCGAGTTGAGTAAATTCGTCGAGTATTTGTAATCCTTGACGGACAAAGAAAGAAAAGCGCCTGATTGAAAACAATCAGGCGCTTTTTTAATGCAGGTTGAACGCGATCACAAAGTCGATGAATAAACGGACTTTCTCGGGTAAGTGGTCTTTGTGGTTATACAGCATATAAATATCACGAGGGTTAGCGATCCAGTCATCGAGCACTTGGACAAGGCTGCCATCCTCAATGTACTCGCGAATCATCACATCCGGCATGAGCGTAATGCCAAGCCCTTCAGAACACGCGCTGCGAACGACATTGAGCGTATTGGCTTGGAAGCGGCCTTTATCATTATTGACCACCACTTCGCCATTGTGATTTTTGAGTTGCCATTTGAGCAGCGGCGAACCTTTGAGCAGTGCATGCTGGCTCAACTCTTCGGCGTGTTTCGGTGCAGGATGTAGGCGCAAATAAGTTGGGCTGGCAACCAAAATGTCTTTGACCGAGCTAATTTTACGTGCAATCAGGCTTGAATCTCTCTGCGGCCCCACTCGGAAAATGACATCCCACTCGGTGGGGTCAAGGTGGTCGGATTGCGTGCTGGTATCAAGCTCAATATGGATATCAGGGTATTGAAGCATAAACGCATTGAACATCGGCATCATCATGCGTTTGGTTAGATTGGAAGGAGAGGTAATACGAATTTTACCCGCAGCGCCACGACATTCATCAGAGATCTCCTCTGCTGTCATCGTCAGACGGTTGAGCAGGGGAGAGCACTCATTGAAAAAGCGCTCACCCGCCTCAGTCAGTGACAGCTTTCTTGCATGTCGATTGAGCAAGCGAAGGTTAAGTGAGTCTTCCAGCGCTTGAATTCGTCGAGTGATCGTGGCGACCGGAATCATGGTTTTACGGGAAGTTGCGGTATAGCTTCCATTTTCTACCACCAGTCTAAATAGGTTGAGATCATCTAATTTCATTCTGTCGAACACACTTTGGTTACGAATTTAGGTAATTTATCTTTATATATCATGTCAAAGCTTGAGGCACATCAACAACTTCACCGATCTTACCGGATTCATACATATAGTAGCTATCCCTCATTTACGGTGGAATATTTGTATAAATGGGCCGTGGCGACTACTTTTTAAGAAGTGTTTCAAACACGCAGTTAATAATAACAATAATGTTGATAATCCAAATTTGGGTGAGGCAAGGTTTATGCACAAATCAGTTCAGGTGGCCTCGGTGGTGAATCCGCGACTGGCTGCAAGTCAAAAGCTCATTATGGTCGTTGATGACGATCCTATCTTTCGTCGCATTACGACGGGATTTCTAACCGCACAAGGTTATGAAGTCATCGAGGCTTCAGATGGCTTAGAAGGTTTAAAACAGTTGAGGGAACATTCCCCCGACCTCATTTTATGTGATCTGTCGATGCCGGTGCTTGATGGTATCGAGTTTGTCGAGGAGGTGAGCTTAGAGTACCCGTCTATGCCGCTTATTGTTGTATCGGCGACCGATGAGATGTCTGATGTGGCGAAGGCGCTGCGTTACGGCATCAAAGATTTCCTTCCTAAACCGATTTCCAATTATGAACACCTCGCCAACGCCATTGAAGTGACGTTGGAGGATTCTGACAACCACCTCAGTGATCTCAGGGATTTTTCCAGTCAGTGGTTTCGTGTCGATAGTGGGGATATGCCTGAGGAGCAAGAGCTTCATTGGCACTTGGAGTTTCTAGAGGATAACCCAAGTGCGGCCAAAGATTTACTCCATGCGCTGCTGCCAGACAAAGACACCGCACAAGGGGATTGGAAGTGCAGTTACCGCTTACTGCAATCGACGGATGTGATGCCTTTGGTGTTTGATTATGCCTGGCTTATGAACGGTCAATTTGCTTTCTATTTGGTGGATTCGGCCAGTAGCCATCATCATGGCCCAGCGGCGACGCTGCTGGTTCGCGCTTTGTTCCATGATTATCTGCGTAACCTCAAATCCTTCAATGCGGATTTGAAAGATCTGGCGGATATTCTAGAGAAAGGCATGCAGTGCTCCGACTGCGGCGTACCGGTGAAAGCCTTGTTTGGGGTGGCAGATCTTTGCTCAGGAAAGCTGTCTCTGCTGCCTGCCGGGCTGGATGCACAGTGGTCGAATGGGTACCAATCTCAACATATCCCTTCTGGCGTCAAGTTGGGAGAAAACTGCGCCAAAAACTTCATCACCACCGATCTCTTGATACAGTCGGCGTGTCAGTTATCCCTAAGCCGCCTAGGTTCTAGCAGCTTTACTTTAGACATCTTCCGTGGTGGCAGCGCTTAAACGCATCCATGTATTCCCCAAATAGTGATCAACCCCAAAGGCCTTATTCGCCTTTGGGGTTGATGGGTCATCCCCTCTCATTTTATCAATAACCTTACACCTGTTCGGTGTTTATGCTTTAACCATTAAGGTATAGTCTCGCCAAACAAAAATAACCCTAAAACGCAGGGCAGCACTTGCGTTAATGGGACTTTCATTATTGAAAGAAACGTATCGCCACCTACCAAAAGAGAAGCAGCCCATGGCAGACAAAGATTTTAAAGAACCGTATAATATTTTTTACTTTTTAGGCTTTATTGCAGCCCTGTTGATCCCAACGCTTCCCGCGACCTTGACTTGGATTCGCGTGTTCAACGGATACGCAGGCTTCTAACGCAGTTCTGGAGCATACCATTCCTCTACGCAGATTCTTTTTCTATGTTGTTGGTGTGCTCAGTTTATGCCTAGGCATACTGGGCATCTTCCTTCCCGTTCTCCCTACCACACCGTTTATTTTGCTCTCCAGCGCTTGTTTCATGCGCAGCAGTCCACGTTTTCACCGCTGGCTTCATCAACACCCGACGTTCGGGCCTATCATTATCAATTGGCATCAGAACCGGGCGGTAACGCGCGGCGTAAAACAGCGCGGCGCTCTCGCGATGGTACTCAGTTTTAGCTTCTCAATTTGGGTCGTCCCTCACCTATGGCTGAAAGTGATGTTGGTGGTGATGCTGGTGATTTTACTCAGTTGGTTCTTGCGTCTTCCTGTGATGGAGCTGCTTGCCGATAGAGAAGAAAATCACTAAGATTACCCAGAAGTGTGCCCACTCTATTGGTGGGCGTTTGTTTTTTATACGAACCGTATTTTAGTCAGTGATTTGGTCAGATACCGGATCCGAGTGGCACAAAACCCATTATTAAGTGGCCGATGATAACAATGATAGGCGCCCACTTAGCCAAAGTAAGTAATGAACTATGACAACTGAAACGATCGCATTCATCAAATCTAGCATCAAAAGCATTCCAGACTATCCAAAGCCAGGCATTCTATTCCGTGATGTCACGAGCTTGATGGAGAACGCCAAAGCCTACCAAGCCACGATCCAACTTTTAGTGGATAAATATAAAGATCAAGGCTTTACCAAAGTCGTTGGTACAGAAGCACGTGGCTTCTTGTTTGGTGCACCGTTGGCGTTGGAGCTTGGTGTGGGTTTTGTCCCTGTGCGTAAACCGGGCAAACTACCACGTAACACCATCGCTCAATCTTATGAGTTGGAGTATGGCGTTGATACGCTAGAGATTCATACCGATGCCATCTCAGAAGGTGACAAGGTGCTGGTGGTGGACGATTTGCTCGCAACCGGCGGTACCATCGAAGCGACCACCAAACTGATCAGACAGTTAGGTGGCGTGGTCGAACATGCGGCGTTTGTTATCAATCTACCTGAAATCGGTGGTGATAAACGTCTGCAAGGTCTCGGCCTTACGGTTTACAGCATCTGTGAATTTGACGGTCATTAATCGGAATTATTCATGAGTTATCTTGCTTTAGCGCGAAAGTGGCGTCCAACCAAATTCAGTGAAGTGGTGGGTCAAGCGCACGTTTTGACGGCGCTTGAAAATGCACTCGCTCAAAATCGTCTCCACCATGCGTACTTGTTCAGTGGTACGCGAGGTGTCGGTAAAACCTCGATTGGGCGACTGTTTGCCAAAGGTCTAAATTGTGAAACGGGTATTACTGCCAACCCTTGTGGTCAGTGTGATACGTGTCAAGAGATAGACCAAGGGCGCTTTGTGGATCTATTAGAGATCGACGCGGCGTCGCGCACCAAAGTGGAAGATACTCGAGAGTTATTGGACAACGTCCAGTACAAGCCAGCGCGTGGACGCTTTAAAGTGTACCTGATTGACGAGGTGCACATGCTCTCTCGTCATAGCTTTAACGCGCTGCTGAAAACATTGGAAGAGCCGCCAGAGTACGTGAAGTTTATTCTGGCGACCACCGATCCGCAAAAACTGCCTGTGACGATTTTGTCGCGCTGTCTGCAGTTTCATCTTAAGCCGATTACGGTCGATGCCATTCATCAACAGCTGG
This sequence comes from Vibrio sp. R10-SG3-ISO3, assembly GCF_059834225.1. Classification (NCBI taxonomy): domain Bacteria; kingdom Pseudomonadati; phylum Pseudomonadota; class Gammaproteobacteria; order Vibrionales; family Vibrionaceae; genus Vibrio; species Vibrio sp. R10-SG3-ISO3. The sequence continues at coordinate 130,083 of NZ_JCBDHE010000017.1, forward strand.
ATCATATCCTTGCACAGGAACAAGTGAGTGCAGAGGCACGCGCATTGGGTATGATTGCCCATGCGGCGGATGGCAGTATGCGTGATGCACTCAGTTTGACTGACCAAGCGATTGCTCTTGGCAATGGCAGTATCAGCCAAGAAAGCGTGGCGCACATGTTGGGTACACTCGACACCGATCAAGCCTTGCATCTGCTGCAAGCGATCAGCTCGAAATCGGTGGATGTGGTGATGTCGAGTGTGGAGCAAATGGCGCAAAACGGTGTGGATTGGGATGGATTGTTGCAACAACTCGCCAGTCAATTGCATCGATTAGCCATGGTGCAGGCTTTGCCATCCTCGCTTGATAAAGGCCAGCCTGACGCTGACAAGGTCGTGCAGCTGAGCAAAGCGTTAACGCCGCAAGATATTCAACTGTTCTACCAAATTGCGTTGAAAGGGCGTGAAGACATCGCGTTGGCGCCGTCAGAGCGCATTGGTTTAGAGATGGTGCTGTTGCGCATGGTGGCATTTAGGCCACAAGAGGTGTCGCAAGCCAATATAATCTCAACGTCCAGCGCACCTGTCGCAGAGGCGCCGGTGCCATCTGCAGCGCCACCAGTCAGCCATGCTGCGCCTCAAGCGCCGATGTCCTCTCCAGCGGTATCACCTCAGCCTGAAGCGACACCACCTCAGCCTAAAGCGCTATCGCAGCCAATGCCAAGCGCACCGTCGTATGAGCCACCGATGGCCGATTACGACATGCCATCGCATGACGATATGCATGACGCGTCTGGATATGACAGAGATGAGTATGCACAGATGACGCCCGCTTCGGCCCCACAAGCCCCAGCAGCGCCAACACCGCCTCCAACGCAGAAGCCTGCGTCAAGCGGGGTGAGCGGCGGCATTAGTGGTTTGCGTCATCAATTGCGTTCACAGCGTCAAGGGCGCAGCTCGCCAGGCGCGTCAACAAAAAAGGCTAAAGCGGCATCTGCCAAACCTGAATCGGTGCTCGAACGTGTTGCGCAAAAACACGCCGGAGCGCCGCAGATGTCGCCTGCTGCACACATGGCTAGAAACGAGTCGGCAAACAACGCATCGCTTGAGAAGCCTGAGCCCTATCAATGGACGCCAAGCCAACCAGTCGTGGATGAGCAAAAGCCGGAACTGAAACCCACGCAGCTGAAAAAAGCGCTCGAGCACGAGAAGACGCCAGAGATGGTCGATAAACTCGTCAATGAAAGCTTAGAGCGAAGCGAGTGGGCGCAGCTCATCAGTCAGCTCAATACAGCTAAGTTGACTGAGCAACTCGCGCTCAATTCGGATTTCGTCAAAGATGGTCGCTCTATCCAACTGACGTTGCGTCCACAGCAGGCTCACCTCAACACGGATAAAGCGCAAAGTGAACTGCTCTCAGAGCTCAATCGAGTGTTGGGCGAAGAGTGCCAGTTAAGTGTCGAGATTGGTGACAAAGGAGAAACACCGCTAGAGTTAAGAGATAAGCTGTATCAAGGCAAGCTTGAGCAAGCTTTTAGCAGTCTAGCGGCTGATCAGTACGTGCAGTTTATCGAGCAGCGTTTTGGTGCTGAACTCGATAGCGATAGTGTACGACCGATATAATTTCCGGTGGTTGAATTCATTTGATTCAGCCCCCATTTAATTCGATATAGTGATAAACTAGAGAGATAAACATGTTTGGTAAAGGCGGTATGGGCAACCTAATGAAGCAGGCCCAGCAAATGCAAGATCGCATGCAAAAGCTTCAAGAAGAAATTGCGAATATGGAAGTGACTGGTGAATCGGGCGCTGGACTTGTGAAAGTGACCATTACTGGTAGCCACAGTGTTCGCCGCGTTGATATCGACGAGAGCTTGATGGAAGACGATAAAGAGATGCTAGAAGATCTCATTGCTGCTGCGTTCAATGATGCCGCTCGTCGTGTTGAAGAGACGCAAAAAGAGAAAATGGCGTCAGTGACAGGCGGTATGCAATTACCACCTGGTATGAAAATGCCGTTCTAATCTCGCTCTCTGCGCGTAACAGGTTTACGTGCAATCGACGAGAATGACGACAATTCATAGAGAAAGAGAGTCAATGCGTACCAGTCACATGCTGGAACAATTAATGGAGGCCTTGCGCTGTCTACCTGGGGTTGGCCCCAAGTCGGCACAGCGGATGGCCTTTCATTTATTGCAGCGAGATAGAAAAGGCGGCGTGCAACTCGCCGACGCGTTAAGTCAGGCAATGACGGAAATCGGCCATTGCTCCGAATGCCGGACCTTTACCGAAGAAGAGGTTTGCCATATCTGCACCAATCCAAAACGCCAAGAGAATGGACAAATTTGCGTAGTCGAAAGCCCTGCGGATATCGCAGCGGTGGAAGCGACCGGCCAATACTCTGGGCGTTACTTTGTGTTGATGGGGCACTTGTCGCCCCTTGATGGCATTGGGCCGAGTGATATCGGTTTGGATGTGCTGGACTTTCGCCTGCGCCGCGGTGATATTAGCGAGGTGATTCTTGCGACCAACCCAACGGTGGAAGGGGAGGCGACCGCGCATTACATTGCCGAGTTGTGTCATGAGCACCAAGTCACGGCTAGTCGCATTGCCCATGGTGTGCCGGTCGGTGGTGAATTAGAGCTGGTGGATGGCACAACGCTGTCTCATTCACTGCTCGGGCGACATAAGATTTAATGCCCTGCATTTTAAACCCAGAAATAATATCAACATGGCCGCATCTGCGGCCATGTTTTTATCTGTCACCCATGACAGAGCGTGGTGCTTGGTTTGCTTTTGTTACCTCAGACGCCAAGGGTTACGTTAGACGCCAAGTGTTATGTCAGACGCTCAAGCTCGGTGATATTGGTCATCGCTTGCTGGTTGGTCGCCCCGCACACCACAGGACACGGCTTAAAATCTGCGCACACTTTGGGACGCTCTGGTAAGCCAAACAGCTTGCAGAGATTGTCTTCATTGAGTTGAATGCAACGAACACCGGCAGGTTTGCCATTTGGCATCCCCGGAATCGGTGATGAGATACTGGGCGCAATACAGCAAGCCCCGCAACCGAGTCGACAATCCATCCTGATACCCCTGAGTAAAATTGAGGCGCGATAGTAGCAAAAATCATCAAGACGATCAGTACAAGATCTTGAAGTTTTTGCCGCTAGACGGTATAAATCGCCCCTTCTTTAACTAATCCAAGATGAGTCTATGAGCGCACCCTTTTGGCAAACAAAAACGTTAGAGCAGATGACGGAGCAAGAGTGGGAATCTCTGTGCGATGGCTGCGGCAAGTGCTGCCTGCACAAACTCATGGATGAAGATACGGATGAAATCTACTACACCAATGTGGCGTGTAGCTTACTCAACACAAAAACCTGTTCGTGCAGCGATTATGAACATCGTTTTGAGTCTCATGAAGAGTGCACCAAGCTGACTCGTGATGACATCGATGATTTCACCTGGTTACCGCACACCTGTGCCTACCGTTTAATGGCAGAAGGCCAGCCACTGCCCGAATGGCACCCGCTGCGCACTGGCTCTAAGTCGGCTATGCACGCCGCCGGCGAAAGCGTCAGAAATAAAGTGGTCTACGAAATCGATGTGATCAATTGGGAAGACCACATACTCAATCATCCTACGCGTGATTAAGCCAATGATTTGTCGTTGAATTGACAACAAGTCCTCGTCTTTAACCTCTTATCCGCCCTCTTTTGTCTCAATGGACCACGGGTTGCTCGGTGCGTGTTGGCGGAGCTAAATCAAAGCGGATGATGAGCCACTGCACGGGTTTTGGCAGTTGATTCATAATAGAGAAAAGTGGACCGGCCGTTTGACTGGGAAAGGTCGTGGTGACGGGCCAAGCCGAAGCGGGGGCTGGGCGGGTGCTACACTCCGCAACGGAGAAATGTATTGATGGCAATGATTTCATCTCTCTTACCTCACAATCCAAAGTGGAAGACAAGCGGGCAACGTCGCCCGCTTGTGTGCACTGACGCTCTAGAGCACCAGTGAGAGAAGGTTAGGCTTCCTCACTCTCAACGTGGTCTGTGATCATGGCTTCGGTGGTGATCATCAAACCTGCAACTGACGCGGCAAATTGCAAGGCGGAACGGGTCACCTTAGCAGGATCCAAGATACCCATCTCAATCATATTGCCATATTCACCGGTTGCGGCGTTGTAGCCGTAGTCCGCATCGCCCGATTTCACCGCATTGGCGACAACGGACGCCTCATCTCCGGCGTTAATGGCGATTTGACGAAGTGGCTCTTCCATCGCACGTAGAGCGACACGAATACCGACGTTTTGATCGTCGTTATCACCTTTGAGATCGGCGAGCTCTTTGGCAATCTTGGTCAGCGCGACGCCACCACCTGCCACAATACCTTCCTCAACGGCCGCTCGTGTTGCATGCAGCGCATCATCCACACGATCTTTCTTCTCTTTCATCTCCACTTCAGTGGCAGCGCCAATCTTGATCACTGCCACACCGCCAGAGAGCTTCGCAATGCGTTGCTGGAGTTTCTCTTTATCGTATTGAGACGTTGCCGAAGCCATTTGCGCTTCAATACTTGCCACGCGGTCTTGAATTGCATGGTGCTGTTCATCGCTGCCTACAATGGTCGTCGCGTCTTTGGTGATGGTCACTTTCTTAGCCTGACCAAGCTGCTCCAAGGTGGTCTTTTCAAGCTCTAAGCCAATCTCTTCAGAGATAACCGTACCAGAGGTAAGCACCGCAATGTCTTCCATCATCGCTTTGCGGTTGTCGCCAAAGCCTGGCGCCTTGACAGCGGTTGCGCGAACGATACCACGCATGTTGTTGACGACGAGTGTCGCCAATGCTTCACCTTCGATGTCTTCGGCGATAATCAGCAATGAACGAGAGGCCTTAGCGACTGACTCTAGAATCGGCAGCAGTTCACGAATACTGCTCACTTTCTTATCGACCAGCAAGATGTACGGATTGTCGAGCTCGACGGTACCTGTGTCTTGATTGGTGATGAAGTACGGCGAGAGATACCCACGGTCAAATTGCATGCCTTCGACAACTGAGAGTTCGTTGATCAGGCCCTGACCTTCTTCAACGGTGATGACGCCGTTGCGGCCGACTTTTTCCATCGCCTGGGCAATGATCTCACCGATAGCGCGATCGCTATTGGCCGAGATACTACCAACTTGCGTAATCGATTCTTGATCGCTGCAAGGTTTCGCCATATCGCGTAATTTAGCCACAGCGGCTTCCGTCGCTTTGTCGATACCGCGTTTAAGATCCATAGGGTTCATGCCCGAGGCCACCGCTTTTAGCCCTTCATTGATGAACGATTGCGCCAGTACCGTTGCGGTAGTGGTTCCGTCGCCCGCTTCATCGTTCGCTTTGGATGCTACCTGTTTGACCATTTGAGCACCCATGTTTTCGAATTTATCTTTTAGCTCAATGGCTTTGGCGACAGACACCCCATCTTTGGTGATGGTAGGGGCACCGTAAGACTGATCTAAAACAACATTGCGTCCTTTAGGGCCAAGCGTCACTCTGACCGCATTGGCTAAGACATTGACACCAGTGAGCATTTTTTGACGTGATTCGTTTGCAAATAGTACGTCTTTTGCAGCCATGATTTTCTCCTCAAAAAGATGACAGAACGAGATTATTCGACGATAGCCAACACATCTGACTCACTGAGAATCAGATACTCTTTGCCATCAATCTTTTCTGTTTTCACGCCGTATCCATCATTGAAAATGACGTGATCACCGACTTTGACGTCCATTGACGCGCGGTCACCATTATCAAGACGTTTGCCTAAACCCACTGCGATGACTTTCCCGCGCGTGGATTTTTTCACCGATTGAGAAGTTAGTACGATTCCCCCTTCAGATTTGTTTTCCACTTCTTGTCTTTCAACAATCAGCTTGTCATTTAAAGGACGAATATTCATTGGATTTGCCTCCTACTTAGGACAAAAAATAAAAGACACAATATGAGCGATTCCTTCGCGCTCGATGAAAAAATAGGGTCTCTCATGGCAACTTCAAGGGGGAAGTTCGATAAAAGATTTTTATGAAAGTAGCGAGGACAATAAAAAAGCTCACCGAAGTGAGCTTTAAAACTAGGAAGGAGTGGCGCAATGGCTAAGAAACCGGGATGCCCAATCGGGGATGCCTAATCTCTGCAATGCGAAATGATTATGAAGCCACAGCAAGGTCGACAACAAATTGAGATTTTTGTCGTCTCGAATCAAAGGCTTGATCCCTTACCAATTGAGAACCGTTGAGCGCTCAATGTTAGATTAGGGCCAGCAAAATGCCGCCAACGGTTGCCGCCGCGGAAAGATATTGCCCCGCAGAGTAAGAGCCGTCTTCCTCTTCTTTGATCTTATCTGGATGATCCATGCCTAGCGCACCGTGGGCGAAAGACTCTACTTTGTCACCGACGGTTTTTTCCGCTTTGTTGGCTTGGCTCTCTTTCTCAATTTCTTGCAATGCGGCAAGCAGTGCTTTCCCTTCCTCTGAAAGGGTTACCGTGTTTTGCTCAACTTTTAAAGGTGCAGCGCCTTTATCTGCAACCGAGGTGTTGGCTTGAGGCTTAACCTGCTGGGTTGGTGCCAGCTTCGCTGACTCCATTCCTACTGGGGTCATAGTGTTCTCCTTACTTCATCCTCAAATAACGTATCGGCAGTGTGGTGTAAAACTTGTGCAAAATATGCGTTATTTGTATGAAAAGCCATCAAGCACAAATCATGCCTATTTATCGGTCGCGAGTGCAGGCGTTCAGCTAAGGTCGATTAGGGGGCTTCAGTCGGCTGACACTTGTTGCTCCCATGACGGGTCGACATTTTATGAAACGCCGCCATTTGATTTTCCATTTTGACGAAGCGCACAGGTGGGGCTAAGACGTGCAATGGGTAATCCGTGTTGAGAGGCTGAGGCTCGCTGGCGGCATCGATGATAGATGCGATATCAGACATAGGTGTAATAACCACGACAGAGAGGTTGGGGTTGCGCGCCAAAATAGACGCTTTGGTTCCTAGCCCTTGTTCGGTATGAAACTTCCCTGCGACATGAATGACTTGGTGGCCTGGGTGGTCATTGAGGTATTGGACGATGCTTTCCGCCATGGTTTCATCCCACGTCATTTGAGCAGCGTACTGTTTTTCGGTTTGGGCGGGCTCGCCATGATGCATTGAGGCCATAAATTTGCGTTTGTATGCGGAGTCCTCGGTGTTGATCTTAGCGGCCACGAGGCGGCGCTCATCGTCGGATAGGCGATCAAGGTAGCGTAAACCGACACGACCCACACAACGTACCGTTGATTTAGGTGCGTTGGCGGCAATGACAGGCCAGTTAAACGTTTTTGCTAGCTCGACTAATGGTCGATAGTCACTTTCATAGTTAGGCCAAGCGTTACCCGATGTGATCAGTGTTTGCTCTCCAATCTCACCGTTAAGGTAGGCGTTGAGATGGGGTTGGGCGTCTCTTGAAAACTGCTCCATCGACAAGGCGGTGTCTCGGCCTTGGCTCGCTATTGCCTTAATAAAATCGGCTTGAAAGCGATGGATAGCGGAATGAGTATGCCATTCACCAATCAAAATAACTTCTGCCTGAGTGAAGGTTTCAGGTAGTGCATTGAGTGACAGGGCTTTTCCCGATGGGTCGTATAGTTGATAGTCATAAAAACTAACGATAGGGGTAGCAGCGCTTGGATCAGAGGTCACTGAGTTTGAACGAGTGGATGGAGAGAGTGACGCTGCGCTGTATGAACAGGCGGTCAGAGTCATACAAGCACTAAAACAAACAAAACGGGTCAATATAAAACGGATCAGCATAAACCGTGGCCTCCTAATGGTCTGCTCGCATACTAAAGGAGGCTCGGGACATTTACAATGCAAATGAGAATTGTTATCTAGTTTGTGCCGGGTAACGCCTGCTTACGATAGATGCGAATCATAAAATCTGCCTCACATTCAAACATAGTGGAGTTTTTCAGTTCGTCACGCAAAGAATCGCTGGCTTTCCAAGCAAATGGGGTCATTTGCAATAGGTCGAACGCATCACCATCGGCGAGGGGGAGGAGGTAGCTGAGCTTTTCTTCCCGCTCAAGGTCGAAGCCTTCAATCGATTCGGCTTCTTCGCTGTGCAGTCGTACATCGTCATAAATTCGCTCTCGCAACTGGTAAAGATGACGTCCTGCTGGCGTGACTGTGATGACCACGCCATTGTCTCGCACGCAGCGTTGCAACTCTTGCGCTTTGCACGGCGCGTAGATGCGTAACACGCCATCGAGTGAGTGGTCGGCAAAGGGTAGGCGGTGGATTGAAGCAACACTGAAAAGGCAGTTTTGGTAACGTTTCGCGGCATAGCGGATGGCGATTTTGGAAATGTCCAAACCGTATGTGTTTGCTGCTGCGTGTTGTTCGATTAACCGATGTGCTACTTGGGTCGTGTAGTAGCCTTCGCCGCAGCCGATATCAAGCAACTGGTGATCACTACCGACTAAGGCTTCGGCGCATAAGTCGGCAATGCGTTGTCGCAGGGGTTGGTAGTAGGTTTTTTCCAAAAATCGGCGCCGAGCTTGCATCATCTCTTTATTGTCGCCAGGATCTTTTGAACGTTTGTGATGCACAGGCATCAGGTTGACGTAGCCCTCTTTTGCTACGTCGAATGAGTGACGGTTTTCACACGAGTAGCGCTGTTTTTCTTGCGATAAAGGCAGATGACATAAAGGACAGGAGTAAGACATATCGAGCTCTGGGCGATTTCGGGGGCTGTATCTTATCAGCTTAGACGAGCGAATCCCAGAAATAGGGTAGAGCGCCGCTCTACCCTCAACGATGTCACGTAAAGGCGCTATTTATTCGCGCTGGAGAGTACGGTGACCAGTTGGTGAGTCTCACCTGGCTCAAGACGTTTACCGGTGTCTAGAGAGGTCGCATGCAGGGTCGACTCGACACACAAAAAGTGCTGATAGCCGCTGTCTTGCATGTCGGCCATCGCCGCCGCGCCTTGCTGCCAAGGGTTCCAAAGGACAGCGGAATTGTGGCCTTGGTTCTCAACGGTAAGTGTGCGATGAAAGACTGGGTCTTCCACATTGATTTGGGGCTCAGGCTTGGTATAGACGCGATCGATGGTGTCGGTCAACTGTAACACGTCACCGCCTTGGCATACTTTCCCGTCTTGAAGGCTATCGATGTACGCTGCGCCCATACCTGTTGTCTGGACTTGGGTAATATCACCTACGTTGAGGTAGGTATGCAGCGCACCGGAGAAGGTCCATGCTTGATCATCAATATTGATAACCTTGAGGGTGACGCTCAGTGTTTCGCCAATCTCAATCAAAAGTCGGGCCTCAAACATATATGGCCAGATGTCGTGGGTCTCTTCACTTGAGAAAAGGGCCAGCTCAACGATGACACCGTTTTCATTTTCTCGATGCTCGACCAATTCCCATTCGCTCGTACGAGCAAAGCCGTGTGCTGGGGCCGCAATGCGTCCAAACCATGGCCAGCAGACCGGGATGCCACCGCGCAGAGCGGCCTTACCATCAAAGACCGCTTGCTCACTCATCCAAATGAGATCTTCTTGGCCTTGAGGTTTGAATGAAATGACATGACCACCATGCAGGGCAATACCGGCGCTGGCTTTGTCATGGATGATACGAATCACCTTTACTTGGTCGACTTCGACAATCGTGACACTGTCAGACAAGACAGTCAGGGCAGGGAGCGTTAATAAGTCCATGTAAGTTTCCTGTGCCATAGAGAGCAGGCGTGTCGCCATTAATGAGCTCTCAAATTTCAGATACAAAAAAGGCGACTCAAGAGCCGCCTTTTATAAAATTCTGCGCTAAACGCTTATCTCAAAGTGATGATTACTTAGAGATGTGAGCGATTAGGTCTAGAACTTTGTTTGAGTAACCGATTTCGTTGTCGTACCAAGATACAACTTTAACGAATTTGTCAGTTAGCGCGATACCTGCTTTAGCATCGAATACTGAAGTGCAAACTTCGCCGATGAAGTCTTGAGAAACTACTTGGTCTTCAGTGTAGCCTAGAACGCCTTTTAGTTCGCCTTCAGACGCTTCTTTCATCGCTTTACAGATGTCTTCGTAAGAAGCACCGTTTACTAGGTTAACAGTTAGGTCAACAACAGAAACGTTAGCTGTTGGTACGCGGAAAGCCATACCAGTTAGTTTGCCGTTTACTTCTGGAAGTACAACGCCTACAGCTTTAGCAGCACCAGTTGATGATGGGATGATGTTTTGAGAAGCACCACGGCCACCGCGCCAGTCTTTAGCAGAAGGACCGTCAACAGTTTTTTGAGTTGCAGTTGTTGCGTGAACTGTAGTCATAAGACCAGATTCGATACCGAACTTGTCGTTAAGAACTTTAGCGATAGGTGCTAGACAGTTAGTCGTACAAGAAGCGTTAGAAACGATGTCTTGACCAGCGTAAGTGTCGAAGTTTACGCCGTTAACGAACATTGGAGTTGCGTCTTTAGAAGGACCAGTTAGTACAACTTTCTTCGCGCCAGCAGTGATGTGCTTACGTGCAGTCTCGTCAGTTAGGAAAAGACCTGTTGCTTCAGCAACAACGTCAACACCGATTTCGTCCCATTTTAGGTCTTCTGGGTTGCGCTCTGCAGTTACACGTACAGTTTTGCCGTTAACGATTAGGTTACCGCCTTCAACTTCAACAGTACCGTTGAAACGGCCGTGAGTTGAGTCGTACTTCAGCATGTATGCCATGTAATCTACATCGATAAGGTCGTTAATACCTACAACTTCGATGTCGTTGCGCTCTTGCGCTGCACGGAATACGAAACGACCGATACGGCCAAAACCGTTAATACCTACTTTGATAGTCATTATAGTTGCTCCACAACTTAATTTCTGATTAAAGATAACTGGTAGTAAAATTACAAAACCCAGTCAAAATCTGCAACCGATAATCGGACTTAACTTGTTTAATGTCAAAAAAAAGTGTCGCTTTTTTTCACAATTAAACGCGAGTGGTTGTTTTTTGAACGGATAGTGGAGTTTATACCTAACCAGTTGATGTAAAATGCGTTGAAGACTTGAACTGCTGCTTAAAGTTTAGCCATTCTGTTATGGTTTCAAAGTATGTGCTACAAAGGTTAAACTGCGCAAGTTTTTCAACAAAAAAGTCACAAATAAAAATGAGAATGTGGAGAATAAGTCAGTGAAACAACATAGCGAAAAAGTCACCAAGCCTGATGAATACTGGCGTGAGAAGCTATCGGATGAAGAGTATCGAGTATGCAGACAGCAGGGCACTGAGGCACCATTCTCCGGTAAATTGCTGCACAATAAAGAGACGGGAATCTACGCGTGTACCTGTTGTGACGCTCCGCTGTTTCGTTCAGATAACAAATACGATTCCGGTTGTGGCTGGCCAAGTTTCGATGCGCCGATCAATGACGATGCGATTCGTTACTTAGAGGATCTGAGCCACGGAATGGTGCGGACAGAGATTCGCTGTGCACGTTGTGATAGCCATTTAGGTCATGTATTTGAAGATGGACCACAAACCACCGGTGAGCGTTTCTGTGTTAACTCGGTGTCGTTAGTTTTCAACAATTGATGGCAAGGCAGCGTTAAACGCTGTGTGTGTTGTTACTCACTTTCAAATTGAACCCATTCAATTCAAAGTGAGTAACCACTAAAAACCTAAGGCTAATCAAGCCCTTCGAGTTGTTGGCGCTGAAATTTCCCGGCCCGAATCGCATCTTCAATATCGTCTGCAAACGCATCCAACTGACGATATTTGTCCTTATCAAAACCGTACAGCAATTGCAGCTCCTTCTCGGAAGCGATCGGCACATCAAAGGCTTTCGCTACCATCGCCCAAACGTACGCTTGTTCGCGTTGATGGGTTTGATAGTGAATACTGGCAAGTGATTTCAATATTTCAACGTTGACAGGCGAGCGCTTGGTCAGCTCCAACGCGTGCTTAAGCAATGCGATGGTTTTTTCTTGGTCACGACCCGTATAAAACGTGGCTAATGCATATTGCATTTCTGCGCTTTCAAGCTGAGGTGACCCTTCCATTTGAAGAAAGGCGCGGCGGGCAGAATCACTCCCAGTGCGACTCCAGAGAAAGTAGAGGGCTTGTGGGCTGGTGGATTCAGAGAGCTTTTTCACTAGCGCTTCGAGATCCTTACCTGAGTTGACCAGTGCTTCAAAACGCCGCTGTTTCAGGTTGGATTGATCAATGGGTTGGATCTGAGAGGCTAGCTCTAGACACTTTTTATACTCTGACAGCAAATTGTATTCTTTGATGAGATTTTGGTCTGTTGGGTCCTTAAAGACTTCAAAGCGGTGCCAAATGAGATCGGTACGAGGAACGCGACATTGGCCATCATCCATATTCAGGCGTTCGCAACGAAGTTCCGGTGTGTCTTTACACAGTTGGTCGGTATTTTTTCGAACTTCAAAGCAGCCCGTGAGTGTGGCCGCTAGCCCTATCAATACCAGTGTGATAAGTCGATTCATACGAAGTTTGCTTGTGATCCGTTACACTTATTCTTAGCCGTTATCTTGACGCCTTCATTGAGGCGGTTAATGTCAGGGCCTTAACAAAAAACAACAGAAACCAAAGGATACGTCATGGACGCAGAGCAGTTGATTAATTCAATTACACCAGAAGCTTACGAGCGTCTCCTCTATGCAGTTGAGACGGGTAAGTGGCCTGAGGGTACACCACTTTCGCAGCAGCAGCGAGATTCTTGCATGCAAGCTGTGATGTTGTATCAGTCTAAGCATAATGTAGAAGCGCAACATATGACAGTTGCGCAGGGTGGTGAGATCAGTTTTAAGTCAAAATCTGAGCTAAAAAAACAGTTTCAAGCAGAACAAGACGACATTTTGCGAGTGAACCCGAATAAATCTTAGTCTCTGATTTTATTCGTTATCCGCAGCATTTTTTAAATTTCTTCCCGCTTTGACATGGGCAAGGATCGTTGCGACCAACCTTGGCCTGATTCGCTTGTGGGAATTCTCCATCGATGTAGTACCACAAGCTATTTTCACGGACAAATCGAGATCGCTCTTCAAGGCATAAGGTCTGTGTTGAGCGACCTTGCTCGGCAGAGAAATACGCCTTGAAGGTGACGAAACCCTCATCATGATGCTCGCCAGGCGCGGTGGATACCACTTCAAGGCCGCACCAGTCGCTCGCGATTGAATCTGCGATGGCATCGCGTTCTTTCTCCGCTTCGCACGAAGGGTGATAGGTGGCGACAACAAAATCAACCAGACCTTTGACATGGGCGCTGTAGCGAGCGCGCATGAGTTGCTCTGGTGTATGGGCATTCTGATGATGTTGATGAATCGGCAGGCAGCAAGACTCATAAGTCTGCTGACTTTCACAAGGACATAAAGACATCCAATCTCCGCTTTTTACTTATATCAGGGACAATCAGGGTTAATTAGACAGTAAATCTGCCGTCCATTGTACCGATTCATCGTAGCATTCACTAACGACTTCTTTCTCAAGGCCGAGCTGTTGACAGAGTTCAGCGGCTTCGTCCCATTGTGCGTGTTCATAGGCGATGACAAGCTTGAGCAACACCCCAAGCGTCCCTTCACCATCAGTGAGTGCATGCTTGACGGCTTCATCAATGGGGATTTCCGCCACGATTTGTTCTAACGGTCTGTCGAGTAAACTGTCGAGCAGCGAAAACATACCCGTAAGAAACGCTTGGCCAGAGGCGAGCTTCTCCTCGAGCTTCGCCGCGACTAATTCGCAGTAGCGTGCGCGCTGAATGGACAACCCGTAAAGGTACTCGGGTTTGGAGTCTTGGGAGGAGGCGAGCGCCACCAAGGAGACAAATTTACGCAATCTATCTTCACCCAGGTAAATCAGCGCTTGTTTAAATGACTGAATCTTGGTGCTGACAATCGAAGACGAGTTGACGTGCGTGAGCAATTTATACGAGAGCGAGACGTCTTTACTCACCAAGGTTTCAATCCGCTGATAATCGATGTCGGATTTTGCAATCTCACTGAGCAGTTGCACTATGGTCATGAAGGAAGGTTCGATCGATTTGCGCTGCAAGATCTCGGGTTTACTAAAAAAGTAACCTTGGAAATAGTCAAAACCGGCTTCAAGCGCGTGACTAAACTCCTCATACGTCTCGACTTTCTCGGCTAAAAACTGGATTTTGCTGCCTTGTAACTTGCGAATGAACAGTCGCGCTTTTTCAATCGGGACGACACGGATATCAAATTTGATGATCGAGACATACGGCAAAAAGGCTTTCCATTCAGGGGAAGGCACAAAATCATCCAGCGCAATTTTATAGCCGAGTTTATATATCTCTTTGACCGCCTCGAGTAGCTCGGGCGTCGGCAGGCAGTCTTCCAAAATTTCAACCACTAGGCTCGCCGACGGAAATAGAGTCGGCACGCGATTGATCAAGCTTTGATAAGGGAAATTCACAAAGCCAACTTTGTCACCCAATGTCGAGTAGTGGGTGGACATAAAATGATCAGACAGCAAACGACTCGTTGCCAGCTCAGGGTCGATTTCTGGAAACGTGTTTTTAGGGCCATCACGAAACAGCAGCTCATAGCCAATAGTATGTTTGTGCCGATCTAAGATAGGTTGGCGTGCAATGTATGAGGTTTTCAAAGTAGCAGTCTAATTTCAACGTGTTACCGAACATTGAAATTAAGTATAGGCACAATTTATTGAAAAATCTGGTACTTATTTGTCAATTTGTTGATAGGAATGCACGATTTTGTAGGTCGTATCCTGTTTTATCAACCACTAAGACCGATCCTTGTGTGTACCAATCCCCTAATACGACGCGATGCAGGGTTTTTCCGTTACTGATAAAACGGTGAATATTCGGGCGATGAGTGTGGCCATGAATCATGAGCTCAACATGGTGTTTATTCATCACGCTCTCCACTTCTTGCTGATTGACATCCATGATCTCAAGGGATTTGGTCTGCTTATCTGCACTGATGTCTGTTTGTACCTTGGCGACGATCTTCTGCTTGATGAACATCGGGATACGATTGAACACCCATTGTAGCCAAGGCTGATGAACTTTTTTTCGGTACTCAAGATAGCTGACATCGTCAGTGCACAGCGTATCACCGTGCAGAATCACGGTGGGCTGACCATACAAATCAATGACGGTCTCATCCCCGAGTAAGGTGACTCCGGTTTGCTTTGCAAAGCGCTTACCGACCAAAAAATCACGATTCCCCTGAGTAAAATAGCAAGGCACACCAGAGCGTGTTAAGCGGCGAAACTCGTCACGAATAGTTTGCGCGAATTCAGACTTATCGTCATCTCCCACCCAAAATTCGAACAAATCACCCAAGACATATAAAGCTTCGGCTTGGCTGGCTTCTTCGCGCATAAAGCGAATAAAACACGCGGTGATCTCGTGCGTTGAAGGGGAGAGATGCAGATCGGAAATAAACAGAGTGGTCATAAAGCAATCAGAGTTCAGGCGAGCCCAGTGGGCTGAAAGGGTAGGGCAAAACAATTACAGGTTTAGGGTAAAGGCGCCCAATATAGGAAAAAAAGAGCTGCAATAGGCAGCTCCTCTCTGGATAGATTACTCTTCGATCGTTGTGCCAGTGATCACAACATCTTCAAGCGGTACATCTTGGTGCATGCCGTAAGAGCCCGTGCTGACACCTTTGATCTGGTTAACAACGTCCATGCCTTCAACGACTTCAGCGAAGACACAGTAACCCCAACCGTCCAGACTTTCACTGCGGAAGTCTAGGAAGGTGTTGTTGTTTACGTTGATGAAGAACTGAGAGCTTGCAGAGTGCGGCTCCATGGTACGTGCCATTGCTAGTGTACCCACTTTGTTGCTTAGGCCGTTGTTTGCTTCATTTTTGATAGGTGCACGAGTAGCCTTTTCGCGAAGACCAGACTCCATGCCACCGCCTTGAATCATGAAACCGTCGATAACGCGGTGAAATAGCGTGTTATCGTAGAAACCGTCGCGGCAGTATTGAAGGAAGTTTGCGCTGGTTTCCGGTGCTTTCTCTTCGTTTAGCTGAATTTTGATGTCACCAAAATTAGTGTGAAGGGTGATCATGATTATGTCCTTTCGGTCGATTTTCTATGTGAAGGCAAGATTCTAACGTAAGTTTTACGACTTTCCTACGTCCAAAGTCAGTCGTGTTGTTCACGTACTGGCCCTTTGTCACAAGGATAGTCGGTTTTTCGCCGAGTTAGGGATGACTTCGCCAAGCAGGACTTGATATACTGCTCCACTATTTTGTTTCACTCATTTATTAGATAGAGATCATGTTAAAGATATATAACACACTCACAAGACAGAAAGAGGAATTCAAACCCATCACCGCTGGCAAAGTCGGCATGTATGTCTGTGGCGTCACCATCTACGATCTCTGTCATATTGGTCATGGCCGTACGTTTGTGTCTTTTGATGTGGTCTCACGTTACCTACGCTACCTAGGCTACGATCTCACGTTCGTGCGCAACATTACTGACATTGATGACAAAATCATCAAACGTGCAAATGAAAACGGTGAGAGCTGTGATGCGCTGACAGAACGTCTTATCGGTGAGATGTACGCTGACTTTGATGCTTTGAATATGAAGCGCCCAGATGTTGAACCTCGCGCGACTCAATTTATCCCTGAAATCATCGCCTTGGTTGAAAAACTGATCGAGCGTGGTTTTGCCTATGTGGCCGATAATGGCGACGTGATGTTTGAAGTGGGCAAATTTGACGAATACGGTAAGTTGTCAAAACAGGATTTGGATCAGCTGCAAGCTGGTGCGCGCGTTGATGTGGAAAGCGCAAAACGCAGCCCGCTTGATTTCGTGTTGTGGAAAATGTCGAAGCCGGGTGAGCCAACGTGGGAGTCACCATGGGGCCCGGGCCGTCCTGGCTGGCACATTGAGTGTTCGGCAATGAACTCGTCGATCTTGGGCAATCACTTTGACATTCACGGTGGTGGTTCCGATCTGCAGTTCCCACACCATGAAAATGAAATCGCACAATCTTGCTGCGCACACGGGACACAATACGTGAACACCTGGATGCACAGTGGCATGGTCATGGTCGACAAAGAAAAAATGTCCAAGTCGCTGGGTAACTTCTTTACTATCCGTGATGTGTTGGGTCATTACGATGCAGAAACCGTGCGTTACTTCTTAATGTCGGGTCACTACCGCAGTCAGTTGAACTATAGCGAAGAGAACCTTAACCAAGCGCGTGCGTCGCTTGAGCGTTTGTACACAGCGCTACGTGGCTTGGATCTGTCGGCCTCCGCATCGGGCGGGCAGCAGTACATCACTCGCTTTACCGAAGCGATGAACGACGATTTCAATACGCCGGAAGCCTATTCAGTGCTCTTTGATATGGCGCGTGACATCAATCGCTTGAAGAACGAAGACATCAATGCCGCGAACGGTTTAGGTGTCCTGATGCGCGAATTGGCAGACATCATCGGCATTCTTGGTCAAGATCCCGAAGCTTTCCTAAAAGGCGACGCGGGCAATGACGACGAAGTGGCCGAGATTGAAGCGCTTATCAAACTGCGTAACGACAGTCGCGCCGCTAAAGATTGGGCAAACGCGGACATGGCGCGAGACAAACTGACCGATATGGGTATCGTTTTGGAAGATGGCCCAGAAGGGACCACCTGGCGTCGTAAATAATTTTAACTTAAGGGCTGACTTTTCAGCCCTTTTTGTCATTTTAATCGGCCGCATTGAGTATGCTCATGTTGCCACTTTTGCTACAGGTAACCTTTCGTGGCTCAGATGTACTTCTACTACTCTGCGATGAATGCAGGGAAATCCACCACACTACTTCAATCGTCTTTTAACTATCAAGAGCGTGGTATGACGCCGGTGATTTTTACCGCAGCGTTAGATGACCGTTACGGCATCGGTAAAGTTAGCTCTCGTATCGGCTTGCAATCTGACGCGCAGCTGTTTCGCGCTGAGACGGATCTCTTTGCAGAGATCAAAGCGCTGAACGAACAACAAAAGCGTCACTGTATCTTGGTCGATGAATGTCAGTTTCTCACTAAAGAGCAAGTTTACCAGTTGACCGAAGTGGTGGATAAACTGCATATTCCTGTGCTCTGTTATGGTCTAAGAACCGATTTTCTTGGTGAGCTATTTGAAGGAAGTAAGTATTTACTCTCTTGGGCAGATAAGCTGATTGAACTGAAAACGATTTGTCACTGTGGAAGAAAAGCCAACATGGTGATTCGCACCGATGAAGAGGGCAACGCCATCGCTCACGGTGATCAGGTGGCCATCGGGGGCAACGACAAATACGTGTCGGTGTGTCGTGAGCACTACAAAGAAGCGCTGGGTAAATAAAGTTTTTCAGTGATTCACGAACAAAAAAGCGGAGCCTAGCTCCGCTTTTTTGTTGCTGTCTGATAATCAAAGATTAACGAGCACGGAAGACGATGCGACCTTTTGATAGATCGTATGGAGTCATCTCTACAGTTACTTTGTCACCAGTAAGAATACGGATGTAGTTCTTACGCATTTTACCAGAGATGTGAGCAGTCACGACGTGGCCGTTTTCTAGTTCAACACGGAACATTGTGTTTGGTAGAGTATCAAGGACCGTGCCTTGCATCTCAATTACGTCTTCTTTAGCCATTTAATCCTCTTTTAAAAAAATGGGCGATTTTCAGCGGCGAGAAAGGCCGATAAAAATGAATTAAGTAAAGTTGGGGCGTATTCTACCCTTGCCAACGCTGATTTACTAGCCTTTGATGACGCGCAAATCGGACTTTATAGTTCATAGCCGGGCATTCATCGATTTGATAGCCAAGATAGAGCCACTGTTTTCCAGCGTTCTGACAATAGGTGATTTGCAGCAAGACCGCTAAGGTGCCTAAGGATAAATCGATGTCTGGGTCGAAGAAGGTATAAAACGCACTGGCACTATTGGAGAGAATATCGGTGACCGCGACCGCAATTAAACGCTCGCCATCATAGAGGTGTAAATATTGGGTGTTGAGCCAGTTGCAACGTGAAAATTGAGCAAACTCGTTTTTCTTCGGCGGATACATACTGCCTTGGTGGTGACGAGCGATGATGTAGCGTGAGTAGAGATCAAACCAATCCTCATCTAAGGACTCTTTGAGTTGCCAAGTCAGATGGCGTGATTTGGCCAAGAGACGCTTTTGACTCTTGCTTGGTACGAAGTCGGGCAGCGATACTCGCAGCGCCTGACAAGATTGGCAATGGTCACAGTGCGGTTTGTAGATGGTGTCGCCGCTACGGCGAAACCCATTGGCCAGCAGCACCTCGTAACTAGAAGCGCTGTGCATTTTAGGGTCGAGTGCAACGGCCACGCGCTCTTGCCTCTCCTTGAGGTAACTGCATGGGTGACTGTCGGTTAATCCAATTCGAATCTGCTGTAAATCAGAGCTCATTCACGTTCTCTATTCATCGGCTAAGGTTTGCTGAGCAAAACAGCCTAGTTTGACGCTTTGTGCTTTTAATAATAGCAGTTGTTGCATAAAGTCCTCTCTTTCTATCTCCTCTGCGCCCAATGAGTCAAGGTGCGGATTCATCACCTGGCAGTCAATGAGCTGACCATCATGACGGGCAAAGTGGCGACAAAAATACCAAAGCGCCACTTTGGAGGCGTTGGGTTTGAGGCTAAACATCGACTCACCACAAAACAGTTGGCCAACGCTGACGCCATAGAGACCGCCAATCAAGGTCTCGTCTTGCCACACTTCGACCGAATGGACGCGCCCTTTCTTGGCCAACCTCTTATACGTGTCACGCATCTCTTCGTTCAACCATGTCTCATCGGCAGGGCGAACACTGGCGCAATAGTCGATCACTTGTGCGGTCGCCTTGTTTATACTCACAGAGTAACGCTGTTTTTTTTGAAACTTCTTGAGACTTTTTGCCGGGGCAAAGGTCTTAGGATAAAAGACCGCCCTCGGTGCTGGGCTCCACCACAAGATGGGTTCACCTGGCCCAAACCAGGGGAAGATGCCGTGCTGATAAGCCAGTTCAACGCGCTCTGGTGAGAGATCGCCGCCAAAGGCGAGTAGGCCGTTGGGCTCTTCTAACGCCTCAAATGGAGATGGAAAGCTCAGCGTTTGTGGGTCTAACTCAGTCAAATATATCGTCATAATCGAAGAGGACGTGAGATGAAAAAGTGGACTTGGATCTTATTGATTTTTCCTCTGTTTGCCAATGCTGCTTATCAGAGAAATGTTGCCAGACCTGTGAACGAAGTGGTGTTTGGCGCAGTGGATACCGTGCGCTACATCAGTCAAGAAGAAACCGTTCAGTCGCACGCGAATGGCTGGGAAACCTTGTTAGGTGCCGTCATTGGTGGTGTGGTTGGCAATCAGTTTGGTGATGGTACCGGGAGAGAGGTGGCAACGGCGGTAGGCGCCGTCGCGGGAGCCAGTGTGGCAAGGCATCGTGCCAATCAAATCTATAAAGTGGAGTACAAATTGGTTGAGCTGTTGATTGAAACCGACAGCGGCCACTTGGTGGATGTGATTCAAGATGTGGACCCCAACATGCTATTTAGTCGCGGAGATAAAGTCAGGATTTTGTATTTTGACAACGGCGTTCGGGTGGATAAGACCTATTGATGGAGTCGCACAGGCACTCAATCGTATTTGTACGTGACTTAGCTCTGGTTTTAACCGGGGATTTTAGTTAGTCTGCCAGTACGAAGAATTTTTCATTGCCCTCAATAGGAATGAGGGTGATAAAGGAACAACTCACTGAATGGAAAGCCTTACGTTACAACCGATCAATAAAGTCAATGGTGAGGTCAACTTACCTGGTTCAAAAAGTGTCTCAAATCGTGCGCTGCTGCTTGCTGCGCTAGCAAAAGGGACAACACGCCTGACAAACTTACTCCATAGCGACGATATTCGCCATATGCTCAATGCACTGACGCAACTTGGCGTCAGCTACACCTTATCGGACGATAAAACCGTCTGTGAGGTGGAAGGTCTCGGTCACGCATTTCATAGCGAGGGCGCACTTGAGCTCTTTTTGGGCAATGCCGGCACGGCGATGCGCCCATTGGCTGCGGCGCTCTGTCTTGGCACTGGCGATTATGTGCTGACTGGCGAGCCGCGCATGAAAGAGCGCCCGATTGGTCACCTAGTGGATGCGCTACGTCAAGCTGGTGCGGAGATCACCTATCTGGAAAACCCTAACTATCCACCGCTGAAAATTCAAGGCACGGGGCTTTCTGGTGGTACCGTTGAAATTGACGGCTCCATCTCGAGTCAGTTTTTGACCGCATTCCTTATGGCAGCACCGCTGGCGAAAGGGGATGTGGCGATCAAAATCATTGGTGAGTTAGTCTCAAAGCCTTACATCGATATCACTCTGCACATCATGAAGCAGTTTGGTGTTGAAGTAGAGAACCGCGACTACCAAGAATTTGTGATCCAGAGTGGCCAATCTTATCTCGCCCCGGGTGATTTTCTGGTTGAAGGTGATGCCTCTTCCGCGTCTTACTTCTTGGCTGCCGCCGCGATTAAAGGCGGAGAGATCAAAGTCACCGGCATTGGCAAAAACAGTATCCAGGGCGATATTCAATTTGCTGATGCTCTTGAAAAAATGGGCGCTCAGATTGAGTGGGGGGATGACTACGTCATATCACGCGTGGGCGAGCTTAAAGCGGTAGATATGGATTTCAACCATATTCCCGATGCGGCGATGACCATCGCCACCACCGCGCTGTTTGCAAAAGGGACAACCGCGATACGCAATGTTTATAACTGGCGCGTGAAAGAGACAGATCGCCTATCGGCGATGGCAACGGAGCTGCGTAAAGTCGGTGCAGAGGTGGAAGAGGGTGAGGATTACCTTATCGTGACGCCGCCAGCAACGCTGACACACGCTGCGATCGATACCTACGATGATCACCGTATGGCCATGTGCTTTTCGTTGGTTGCACTGAGCGATACGCCAGTGACGATTAATGATCCCAAGTGCACCTCTAAAACCTTCCCAGACTACTTCGAAAAATTGGCGGCGCTGAGCTGCTAACGAGGGTGAATGGATTAAAGCCAAGGCAAAAGTCCTTGGCTTTTTTTGGGGCGAGAGAGGGGCTATCGCTCGGTTATTTTGCGAGTGTAAACTCTTTAGACAGGTGATGAGCGAGGTATTTAAACATGTTGAATACGGCGGTCGTCTCTTGGGTAGGTAGGCCATTGTCATCAAGAAAGTAGTCACCTTTGAATACCAATACGTCCTCTTTTTCTTCTACGCTAGTCGCTCGCATCCCTTCGATATAGTCATCATGTTCTTGGATGATGTGATTGGCGATCATCAATAATTCCGCTTCTGAGATGGTCTTTTTATCGCTCATGGGGTTACCTCTTTGATATTGATAGCCGAATTCTAAGCATCTTTTCCATAATTTCAATGCGTGTTTACGTTGGATAAAGAGGACAGTGCGGCTACGCTTTTGTGAGCAAATGCAAAAATCGTTTCGATTTCTAAAGCGCATCGCTGAGTCTATCTATAGTATGTGCGCCCTTCTTTATTACCCATAGTGGGAGAGTCGTCGAATTGTCGAGCAGTCAATTGACTTTTTTAAAAAAGGTATTGATCTTCTTGCAATCTCGCTCAATAGTAAAAAAAGAAGCAAAATTTTAAGTATATCGTGCGCTAAAAGCGCTGCCGAAATAGGACACTTGAGTTGATTATGGGTAAGTCACTGGTTATTGTGGAGTCGCCAGCCAAAGCGAAGACCATCAATAAGTATTTAGGTAAAGACTTCATTGTGAAGTCGAGTGTTGGTCACGTCCGTGACCTACCAACTGCGGGTCAAAGCACAGGCCAGAAGGCGGCGGCGATCTCGACAAAAGGTTTGAGCGCTGAAGAAAAAGCCAAAATCAAGAAAGAGAAAGACAGGAAAGCACTGATCAAAAAGATGGGCATCGACCCATACCACGGTTGGGAAGCAAACTACCAAATCCTACCCGGCAAAGAGAAAGTGGTTGCAGAGCTGCAAAAGCTTGCTAAAGACGCGGACGCCGTCTATCTCGCCACCGATTTGGACCGCGAAGGAGAAGCCATCGCTTGGCACCTTCGTGAGATCATCGGCGGCGATGAAGAGCGATACAAACGCGTTGTATTTAACGAAATTACCAAGAACGCGATTCAACAAGCATTCCAAAAACCGGGTGAGTTGAGCATGGACGGCGTCAATGCACAGCAAGCGCGCCGTTTTATGGATCGCGTTGTGGGCTTTATGGTGTCACCACTGCTGTGGAAAAAGGTGGCTCGAGGCTTATCTGCTGGTCGCGTGCAGTCGGTAGCGGTGAAACTGCTGGTTGAGCGTGAGCGTGAAATCAAAGCATTTGTTCCTGAAGAGTTCTGGGACATTCATGCCAACACCAAAACGGCGGACAAGACGGATTTTCGTCTTCAAGTCGCGCAAGAAAATGGCACGGCATTTAAGCCCGTCAATGAAGCGCAAACTCAAGTGGCGCTGGATGTGCTCAAAAACGCCACGTTTGAAGTGTGCAAGCGCGAAGATCGCCCGACATCCAGTAAGCCTTCCGCACCTTTCATTACTTCAACGTTGCAGCAAGCGGCGAGTACACGTCTTGGCTATGGCGTAAAGAAAACCATGATGCTGGCTCAAAGGTTGTATGAAGCCGGTTACATCACCTATATGCGTACCGACTCGACCAATTTGAGTGCAGAAGCGGTCGACAGTGTGCGTGGCTTTATTGGCAGTGAATACGGTGATGCCTATTTACCCGCCAAACCGAATGTTTACGGCAGCAAAGAAGGGGCGCAAGAGGCGCACGAAGCGATTCGTCCTTCTGATGTCGCGGTGAAAGCCGAGGATTTACAAGGCATGGAAGCGGATGCGCACAAACTCTATGCTTTGATTTGGAATCAGTTTGTCGCATGTCAGATGACCCCTGCTAAGTACGATTCCACCACCGTTAGCGTTAAAGCGGCACAATACACGCTGAAAGCGAAAGGTCGTATTCTTAAATTTGACGGTTGGACACGCGTTCAGCGCCCGATGGGTAAGAACGAAGACCAAATTCTACCGCCAGTGCAAGTGGGCGATCACGTTGACCTAGTGAGCTTAGATCCTAAGCAGCACTTCACCAAGCCGCCTGCTCGTTTCACCGAAGCGGCACTGGTTAAAGAGCTTGAAAAGCGCGGCATTGGCCGTCCGTCGACGTACGCATCTATCATCTCTACCATTCAAGACCGTGGCTATGTGAAAGTGGATCAGCGCCGTTTCTATGCCGAGAAGATGGGTGAGATCGTCACCGATCGTCTTGATGGTAGCTTTGATGAGCTGATGAACTACGAGTTCACGTCTAAGATGGAAGAGAAGCTCGACCAAATCGCTGAGGGTTCCGCCAACTGGAAATCGGTCCTCGATAGCTTCTTCAAAGATTTCACTCAAGATCTTGAACAAGCTGAGCAAGATGAAGAAGAAGGCGGTATGAAGCCTAATCATATCGTTTACACCGACATCGAATGCCCGACCTGTTCACGTCCAATGGGAATTCGCACCGCATCGACAGGGGTTTTCTTAGGGTGTTCGGGCTATGCGCTGCCACCGAAAGAGCGTTGTAAAACCACCATTAACCTCGGTGACGAAGAGGGCATCATCAATGTCCTTGAAGAAGACGTTGAAACCGCGGCATTGCGAGCGAAGAAACGTTGTCCTATCTGTGAAACCGCGATGGACGCGTATTTGATTGACGACAAGCGCAAACTGCACGTGTGTGGTAACAACCCGAACTGTGAAGGTTATGTGGTTGAAAAGGGCGAGTTTAAAGTCAAAGGGTACGATGGCCCTGTCGTTGAGTGTGACAAATGTGGCAGTGACATGGTGCTGAAAAACGGTCGATTTGGTAAATACATGGACTGCACCAGTGAGACCTGTAAGAACACGCGTAAGATTCTGAAAAATGGTGAGGTAGCGCCGCCTAAAGAAGATCCTGTACATCTTCCTGAGCTACCTTGTGAGAACTCAGAGGCTTACTTTGTGCTCAGAGACGGTGCGTCTGGTCTCTTCCTCGCAGCGAGTACGTTCCCGAAATCTCGTGAAACTCGCGCACCTCTAGTTGAAGAGTTGGTGAGGTTTAAAGACCGCTTGTCACCTAAGTTCCTCTACCTGACCGAAGCGCCGCAAAAGGATCCGGACGGATTGCCTATGGTGGTTCGTTTTAGCCGTAAGACTAAAGAGAACTACGTGCGTTCAGAAGTTGAAGGTAAGCCAACGGGTTACACCGCTTTGTATATCGACGGAAAATGGGAAGTGTCGGACAAGCGTAAAAAATCCGCCAAGTAACACGACGATGTCTTTACGATAAGCACGTCTTCAGCAGACCCCAAAGGCAGCCAATCTAGGCTGCCTTTTTAGTTTTAGAACTAACAATAATAAGTATGGTGAATGGGATGGCGATCCCCATTTGTCAAATAAATAATCAACTTTGTGATGATTCGCTGGTTCTGTTTTGACATTTTCAATCTGAACTTCTATTGATCTATCTCTGGTGAGATAAAAAGATGACTCTAAAGTTAAGACTATTTTTCGCAATCTTCGTACTCTGTATGGCGTTCGGGTTGGCAGCCTATGCGGTCTCTAAGCATATTATCGATGATATTATCGAGGAATTGATGTGGAAGTATGGTCAAATCATCGCGCAATATGATGTAGAGAAAACTCTTGCGCCGTTGACCACGGAAATCGCCTTGGCGCAGGAGCTGGCAAGACACCCCAACATCACCTCCTGGGCGCAGAATGCTCAAGATGGTGTTTATCGCTCCGTGGCCCAAGAAACGCTCGAACACTACCGATGGCGCTTTGATTCCAAAAACTTTTTTATTGCACTCGATCAAGACCTTTCCTATCACTTCAACGATGTCAACAGTATTAGAACGGGTGACTTTCAACGATACACCTTAGAGCCTAACGCGGATGACGACCAATGGTACTTTGAGCAAAAATCGAGCTTAACGCCTCTGGCGGTCAACATTGATAAAGACTCTCACTTGGGGGTAACCAAAGCGTGGATCAACCAAAGCGTTATTGTCGATGGCCAGTTTTTGGGCATTGTCGGTACGGGTTTGGATATTGATATGTTGGTCAGTCAGCTTAATCACCACAAGAACTCACCACTCTCGACCCTGTTTATTGATCGCCAATTGCGCGTGCAATTGATCCGAGATTCCGATCGCTTTGTGTTTCCATTGGGTGAGCAAGGTCAAAGCCGCCCGACACTGCAAGAGGTGATAGACAACGATAGTGATTACCAAATCATCCAGTCGGCGTTGTATCAACAACTGAATGGCCGTGAGTCACAGTTTCTGATGCTCAAGCAAGATGCAGGTAATGTGGTGGCCATGATGCATTACATCGACGCATTGGGCTGGTTTGAGTTGACGCTGCTGAATGTAGACGCGGTGCTGCCACTCTTTATGCTGGATTATTTGTTGTTTATTTACCTAGGCCTCGCGTTGGTACTGAGTGTACTCTTCTACCTGTATGCAGCCAAAGAGTGGTTGATGCCGCTAGAGAGGTGGTTCACGCGCCTACACACGATGGCTCGTGGTCGGCGTCACTCCCATTTGGATGCTGTGACCGTTGATGCGGACTTAGCGGTTGTTGAAAGAGAGCTCTTAGAGGCGCGTCAAAGCGTCGAGAAGTTGGTTGTCGCGCGGACCGCCGCGCTCGATAAACTGGCGACCTATGATGTGATGACGCACTTACTTAATCGACGTGGCATAGAAAGAGAAGTGACGAATGAGCTTGCTCGAGGTAAGCGCGAACAGAGCCAATTCGGCTTGATATGGGTGGATGCTGGGCTTTGTGACGCGCTGAGTGCGGAGCACATAGGGCAAGACAAAACGCCTTGTTTGAAGTCGATTGCCGTAGCCATTTCAGATACGATTCGTGAGTATGACCTTGCTGCGCGTTGGGGAGAAAGTGAGTTTTTGTTGTTGATCAAAACCGATCAGAGGGAAGTGCTAAGCACGTTAGCACAGCGATTGATTGACACGATTCAACAGCAAAGAGCCCAAGACCAATTGCCCGCCTTATGTTTGTCCGTTGGTGGCTCTCTGATTAGTTCTGAGATGACCTTGCATCAAGCTTTATCGGTGGCGGATCGCGCCCTCTATCAGGCCAAAATTAATCAAGAAAAAATATATATTCACCACTGCCCACATGACACCCTGAATCAACTAATGGAACTGTCATAAAACATAAATAAAACACAGGTTTATTACTGAGCAAGAACGTCACTCTCTTGTGGTGATCTTGTTAATCTTATGTGAGCAATCGCTTATGTAATGTGAGCTGAATCAGCCATCCGCAAAGTAACTCATCTTACCATCTAAGTACGGTATATTTTAAATTGTAATCTTGGGCAAATAAGATAACGTAGAGTAAATCGCCGTGTTAAACGTTTACGTAGCAAAATGCGCGTAAGATCTATGCAGTTTGCATGCGCCATTCGCTAACGCTGTCAGATTTTAGAGCGTCGATGAGCCCCCCAAATATTACACTTTCTCATCGACAATATTATAAAAATGGAGATTAAAATGGCTGGTGTTTTAGGTATGATCCTCGCAGGTGGCGAGGGTTCGCGTCTACGTCCTCTTACTGAATCAAGAAGTAAACCCTCGGTGCCTTTCGGCGGGAGTTACCGTCTGATTGACTTTGCTTTGAACAATTTCGTCAATGCGGATTTGATGCGCATTTACGTGCTGACGCAGTTCAAGTCTCAGTCTCTGTTTCATCATTTGAAAAAAGGGTGGAACATCAGCGGGATTACGGATCGCTTTATTGACCCGATCCCAGCGCAAATGCGCACGGGCAAACGTTGGTATGAAGGCACGGCAGATGCGATTTACCAAAACCTGCGTTTCATGCAGTTGTCGGAGCCAGAGCAAGTGTGTATTTTTGGCTCTGATCACATCTATAAAATGGATATCAAGCAAATGCTTGATTTCCATAAAGAAAAAGAGGCCTCTCTGACTGTTTCTGCGTTGCGTATGCCACTGTCAGAGGCGTCACAGTTTGGTGTGATAGAGGTGGATGAAGAAGGTCGCATGATCGGATTTGCTGAGAAGCCAGCCAATCCGAAAGCGATCCCAGGTGACCCTGAGCACGCTCTGGTCTCTATGGGTAACTATATCTTTGAAGCAGAGACGTTATTTGCTGAGTTGATTGAAGACGCCGACAATGAAGCGTCATCGCATGACTTTGGTAAAGACATCATTCCTAAGATGTTCCCAAGTGGCGACGTGTTCGTTTACGACTTCAGTACCAACCGTATCACTGGCGAGAAAGAAGAAGTGTATTGGCGCGATGTGGGTACGATTGATGCCTACTGGCAAGCGCACATGGACTTACTTGCCAAAGACGCGCCATTCTCGCTCTATAACCGTAAATGGCCACTTCACACCTACTACCCACCATTGCCGCCTGCAACGTTTAGTGATTCGGACAATGGTCGAGTGCAAATTATTGATAGTTTAGTGTGTAACGGTAGTTTTGTACGCGGTTCGCGTATTGAAAAATGTGTGCTTGGCTTTAGAAGTAATATTGCATCTGCGTGCGATATTAGCGAAAGTATCCTTTTAGGTGACGTGAAGATCGGCGAAGGCTGTGTCTTGCGTCGCGTCATCATCGACAAGGATGTGGATATTGCGCCAGGGACGCAAATCGGTGTGAACCTGACGGAAGATAAAAAGCATTTCCACGTGTCGGATGACGGTGTTGTCGTTATTCCAAAAGGAGCACGTGTTGGCTACTAAGAATCTCTCTATTCTCTTTGTAGCATCGGAAGTAGAAGGACTGATCAAAAGCGGTGGCTTGGCAGATGTTGCCAAGGCACTGCCTGAAGCCCTTTTTGAGCTCGAGCAAGATGTGAGACTCACACTTCCCGCTTATCGCAAGGTTGCAGGCATTGAGTCTGCGACTGTGGTTTTAGAGACGGCATTAGAGCACTGGCCTCATACGCCTTATTGCGTCAAGCAGCTAGCGCTATCGGGAATCACTGTGTATGCCATCGATTGTCCGCAGTATTTTGACCGTCCTGACATGTACGCCGAGTACAATCAAGCCTACTCAGACAATGGTGAACGCTTCGCCTTTTTTAGTGCGGCGAGTTTGGACATGCTGCCGAAACTGGGCTTTCAGCCGGACATTGTCCACGCCAATGACTGGCACACGGGTCTGGTTCCATACCTTCTCAAGCATCGTTACGCCAGTGACGATTTTTTTGCTCATACCAAAAGCATTCTTTCCGTGCACAACGCGGTCTTCAAAGGTGTCTTTAGCTATGATGAGCTCGGCGATCTGCCTGAGTTCCAGACGCATTACGCGCCGGATGCCGCAGTGAGTGCAACGCACATCACCATGCTTCGCGCTGGGGTGAAAACCGCTGATAAGGTGAACGCGGTTAGCCCGACGTACGCGCAAGAGCTCAAGACCGAACTGGGCAGTCATGGTATGGCGCAAGATTTTCAAAGCCGAAGCCATGATCTGGTGGGGATTCTTAATGGTTGCGACTACAGTACATGGAACCCAGAAACAGACACCCACTTACCGTTAAATTACCGAGCGACGAAGCAGAGTATGGTACGCGGTAAGAAAGCGTGTAAGGCGGCGCTGCAAGCAAAAGCGAAACTGAGCGAAAAAAACGTCGCGATGTTTGGCATGGTTTGCCGTTTGACGCAGCAAAAAGGGTTACATTACCTGATCCCTATTCTGTCTGAGTTTCTCAAACACGATGTTCAGTTGGTGATTGTTGGGACCGGCGACCCGATGTTGGCAAGCCATCTTAAAGCGCTCTCAGCCACACACAGCGACAAATTTGCGTTTATCGAGGCTTATGATGAAGAGCTTGCTCATTTGGTGGAAGCGGGCAGTGATTTCTTCTTGATGCCGTCAGAGTTTGAGCCTTGTGGTCTCAATCAGATCTACAGTATGGCTTACGGTACGCTGCCAATCGTTCGTGGTGTGGGTGGACTGAAAGATACGGTTCACCATTACGACGATGATCCGTCAATCGCTACTGGGTTTGTGTTTGATGAGCCAACGCCGACTGCGTTGTTGTTGACTATGCTTCGTGCTTTGCTGCTCTACGCGCAAAATCTCAATGAGATAAAACGGGTTCAATTGCACGCGATGACAGAAAACTTCTGTTGGGAAAAAGCGGCGGGTGAGTACATCGAACTCTACCACAGTGCTTTAAGCGCCTAACACTAGGTCATTGAATTGCGGACGCTATTTTTTAGTCTGTTCGCGTAAAGACGACAATAGGTCCGCATAAAGAAAGCGCCTGAGGGGTTTTGTGCTTGCACAGTCTCACGGCGCTTTCATTTTTTCTAACATTTCCGATTGCACTAAAGTGGCGGTTTTCGTTTATGCTAAACAAAAACACGGGCGCTTTTGTGTTACCCTGCGCCCTGAATTGTGTGACGATAACGGTTATTTTTCGACTATGACTCAAAGCTTGCTATTCCATAAGACTTTTAAACACCCCACTAGCGATGAGTGGGTGGTCTTTGTGCATGGCGCAGGCGGCAGCTCATCGATTTGGTTTAAACAGATCAAAGCCTACAAGCAGCATTTTAATTTGCTGCTGATTGATTTGCGCGGCCATGGAAAATCGAACCAGCTGATTAAGGAGATCATTGCCAATCGCTACACCTTTAAAGAGGTCACATTAGACATCTTAAAAGTGCTCGATCACCTAAAGATTCAGTCGGCACATTTTGTCGGCATGTCGCTTGGAACCATCATCGTCCGTAACTTAGCGGAGCTAGCGACTGGGCGCGTAAAAACCATGGTGTTAGGTGGCGCCGTCACACGACTCAACACACGCTCTCAAGTACTGGTGAAGTTGGGCAATCTGTGTAAACACATTGTGCCCTACATGTGGCTCTATCGACTGTTTGCCTACATTGTGATGCCGCAGCGAGCACAAAAAGAGTCGCGGCATATGTTTATCCGCGAAGCGAAGAAGTTGTGCCAAAAGGAGTTCAAGCGTTGGTTTATTTTGACCGCAGAGGTGAACCCTCTGATGCGCTACTTCAAAGACCGCGAGTTACCCATTCCTACGCTCTATCTGATGGGTGAAAAAGACTACATGTTCATCACCCCTGTGAAAGAGATGGTCTCAGCACATACGCTCAGTGAGCTGCATGAAATTCCTGACTGTGGCCATGTGTGTAATGTTGAGCGCCCAGATGAGTTTAACGATCACTCCATCGCCTTCATTCAGCAACACCTCACTGCTTAATCTCGGTTGACTCCAAGCACACTCAAGTTGGTTTGGTGTGCTCGCACTGCCAACATAACTGAAAATGGTCGTCATTTTCTTCTTGGCAAGTCGGGCAAACCCAAACCATGTTGTCGGGGGTGTCCTGTTGGAAATCATCAATCAGCGCGAGTGCCGCCTGCTTCTGTTCTGGGCGAGTTAACCAAACGTACGGGCTGGCCTCTTCGCCAAACGGAATCTCTCCTTGCAAGCCGAACAAACCTTCACCTCTCACCTCACAGGCTATTCCTTCGCTGCGTAACATTTCACACACGATGTGTGCTTGTGGTGGGGTTGTAGCAATAAAGATTTTCAAGACGCTTGTCCATTGGATTGCGGTGACGCTTTGAGTTTGGCCATCACCCATTTAGCAATGATTGGGAATACCCCGAGCAACGCAAAAGAGGCGAGTACTGTTGGGGAGACGATGCCTGACAAACTGTCGATTTGCGCTAGCTGGGTCCCGGCGTTGAGGTAGACGGCCGTACCCGGCAACATACCCAGTTGACTGACCAGATAGAAGCGCGCGATGGTGATGGGCGTAAGACCCATCAAGAGGTTGATCAAAAAGAATGGGAATACCGGGATAAGGCGCAGTGAGAAGAGATAAAACGCACCATCTTTTTCGACCCCTTGATTAATTGTCGCGAGCTTATCGCCAAACTTGCTTTGTACCCACTCTTTGAGTAGAAAGCGGCTGCTTAAAAACGCCAATGTGGCACCTATAGTACTGGCAAAAGAAACGAGCAATAAACTGGTCCAAAAGCCAAACAGCGCAGCGCCAAGCAAGGTGACAACGGCCGCTCCAGGGATCGAGAAGGCGGTGATAGCGACATAGGCGAAGAAGTAACTCAGCGCGGCGAGGGCAAAGTGGGCGTCAATGATTTCAGCCAGCGCTTGCTGCTGGGCTTTGGCGTTATCAAGTGTCAGGTATTGACCAAAGTTTGCGCCTAAAAACACAATCAGAGCGAGCAAACCAATACCTAAAAGCAGTTTCTTGTTCATATGGATCCCTTTGAAAACATCATCATTGATCATTGTTAGATATGAACCAAAAAGCCAGTAAAAAATTTCGCCCTAAAGGGAAAAATACGTTGGATTCTATGACGAAGGAATGGAAACGCTAGAAAAGCATCGGCTAAAAACGTCTCAAGCCAGCGGTGTTGGGCTGGCTTGAGACGGGGATTGGAATTACTGAACGCTATCGCTGACTAGCTTTGCAGCTGATTCAGGAGCTCGTCGCGTCTTGCTTGAGGGACCACAGACCAGTGCGTGCCTTTAATTGCCCCCTCAAGTGCCCACAGCAGGTCGATGCTGACGTCGGCAGAGTGTGTGGAACGAATCGCTTTATACGCTTCCACTGCGCCCGTCTGCTCCAAACGGGAGACACTGTCGATACCCGCTTTCTTGAGCATTCGCTCGGTCGCTAGACGCAAGTTCGGCAGATCTTTCAGGCGCGTTGGTCTGGCGTTGGTTTGACGCTGCTTGTCTTTGTTGGCCGCCTCTAGTGCAGTGTTTGCCATCGCAATAGTCTGAGCGACATCCTGATCCCAGTCATGGCCAAGGGCGTAGTATTTGGTGACCACAGGGAAACCACGCTTTTTATACACGTATGGCTCGAGTCCCTGAGCATTAAACTGTTGGGCCAACGAGTCGTCGGCGCGTATGTGAAGTTTGTCATTTACCACGAGGGCAAACATGGTGTCATCAGCGAAGATTCCGAATCCACCAAACATTGAGCGAGACTTGATCTTGCCCAATGGTTCAAACAATCCCATTGAGTCTTTTAAAATTGGTTTATCCATGCTGTTATTCTCGGTGTATTACAATACGCCACCAAATTCAGGTCCGAGAGATTAGCAAAAATATGCAGGTTTTGTGTCAGTAGGGTGTCATTCTGGCTCATAAAAGAATAATCCTACTCACGGTGTGAGCGCATAATGCGCGCGCAACGTTTAACTCATTGTATTCTTTGCTTTTGATAAAGAATTACGAAGTGCACATTTGCCATCGGCAACCCCGCTACCAAGCAGTCATCAACGTTGAAATAGTTGAGTGGCTGCAACAGGCCGGAAGCTTTGCGTCCCATCCTTTCGAAATGGTTTGCCCTGTTCGTGGCATTCGTCGAACATAATAAGCATAAATAATTTATGGGCTAAACATCACGTTTTGATGGGTTAAATGTGATCTTAGTTCATAAAATAGAGGGGTGTTACCGAGAGAATAAAGCCCAGCGGATGAGAAGTATTCTCGCTGGGCTAGTCGATGTGATGTGCTGAACTTGTTCGTTGGTCTATTTCACCGTCGCCACGGTATCGCGCTCGACGATTTCTGGGTGCATTTCAAAAATACGTTTTTCATGCTCTTTGTCTTTAATACGTTCGAGCAAAATCTCAAATGCGTTTTTACCCACACGGCGCTTCGGCTGGTGAACCGTCGTTAGCGGTGGTGAAAAGTACTCGGCTAGCTCAATGTTGTCATAACCAATGACCGACATGTCTTCTGGAATACGAATGCCTTTTTGCTGTAAACGGCTCATCAAACCGAGCGCCATCGTATCGTTGAAACAGAATACTGCGGTTGGCTTTTCGTCCATGGCGACGATTTTGTCCGCGGCAAGCACGGCGGTATCGCACTCAAAGTTACCTTCTAAGATCCAATCTTCGTTGACGCTCAAACCCGACTCGTTCATTGCGCGCTTAAAGCCTTGGATGCGTTCTTGGCAGGCCGCTTTTTCAAAATGCCCACTCAAGCAAGCAATGCGCTTGTGGCCGTGATCAATCAGGTATTTTGTTGCGAGGTAGCCGCCTTCTTCCGAGTTGTCGATGATTTTATCGGCTTGTGAGCTTTCCGGGCCCCAATCCATCACCACCTTAGGGATGTCTTTATGACGGTCAAGCATTTCGCTCAACTCTTCGGTCAAATCTGAACACATCACTAAGATGCCATCAACGCGCTTTTCCGCCAGCATGCGAATGTAGTCACGTTGTTTCTCGTAGATGCCGCCAGTGTTACACAAGATCAAGGTGTAGCCTTGACGGTAGCAGTAGCTCTCAACCCCGTCGATCACTTCCGAGAAGAAAAGGTTGGTCGATTGAGTAACCAGCATGCCTATTGTGCGTGTCGAGTTACATTTCAGGCTGCGTGCAACGGCACTTGGGGCATAGTTCAACTCTTGAACCGCTTCCATCACTTTTTCTTGCGTGGCTTCAGCGACAAAGCGTGTTTTGTTGATCACATGGGATACAGTGGTGGTCGAGACACCCGCTAAGCGAGCGACGTCTTTAATCGTGGCCATATGGTTTTGTCCTGTCGATGACTGCCTACTATTCTATGAAAAGTTAAGTCTATAAAAGTAAAGTCTATACAAAGTTTAGAGTATGTAGACAGAAAGTATCAGAAACACAAAAACCGCCCTCAAAAAGCGGTTTGTATTTATTAGTTTTATCGTTTGCGGACCGGATTGTAGTCCGCAACGTCGATTTGGGCAAATAAAAAACCCGCCTTTGGGATCTCGCCACACCTTTTGTATGGGCTTAATCGCTATCGCCTTGCAGGTAGGCTTTATCCAATTGAATGAACGCGCACAATAGCGACGACAGCGCCGCATAGAAGCCGAATGTGTCGAGGCGCTGGCAGCGCTCGGCAAACCTCTCAATCCAAGGGAGTAGATGCTGCTCAATAAAATCGGCTTGCTCTTGGTAGGCGAGATGCGTGTCGCCTGCCGTCTGCTCTGCTGCATGAGCGCCGCGCACAATCAGGTTACCTAAAAAATCCAACTCTATCGCGAGATGATCAGAAGGTTCATTGAGCCCTGAATGCACGGCCACGCCATGTTGTTGGAGCAGAGTGTCCATCTGTTTGGCGGGCTCCCCATTGAGCAGTCCGGATTCATCTAAGTAGACAGAGGCGTAAGGCAACGCGCTGTCTCGGTCGGATTTTAAAAACAGGTCGCAATAGTCGGCTGATAGTTCCAACTGAGCATCTGGCCTGTCTTGCAATCGGTTCAATGCATCGATGAGCCTGTCTGCGGCTACGTTAAGCTCAGGGGTTTGTGCAAGTCCCGTCAGAAAGGTACGTGTGTCCACCGAATGATATTGGGCCAGCTCTTGCTCTGAGAGCTCTTTGGCAAACACGCTCGAAAACCACCAGTAGAGCTCGGCGCGTTGCTCATCAAAGGCGCGCTGCTCTTTTTCGGCGGGAGATAAAGGGTCGGAAATCTGGGCGTTAGGTGTCTCTGGCATGATGGGCTCTCAACTGAATCAGATGCCGTTAAGTCTAACGGATAAAAATGAACAGCGGTCAACCTGATTATGAGAAGAAATGGTCAAATATGGCAATTTGTGAACAGGGCAGCAAAGCTTGCTTTGCATCAATGAATCGCCAACTTTTCACCTCCCAAAGAGGACAAAGATGGAGTTGTGACTAATTATGAATAGAATAAAGCCATTGAATCAGTGTGTGAATAAGTGAGTAGAGCCGATGAGCTACCACATTTTGGTTGTTGAAGATGATGAAGTGACTCGCCGTAAATTGGCGGGCTACTTTCAAACCGAAGGGTATCAGGTGAGCCAAGCTGAGAATGGCGCGCAGATGCGCGACGTACTCAGTAGCAGTCGGGTCGATTTGGTGATGCTGGATATCAATCTGCCCAGCGAAGATGGCTTGATGCTGACACGTGAGCTGCGCAGTCAATCGGACATCGGTATTATCTTGGTTACCGGGCGTACCGACAGCATTGATAAGATTGTTGGTTTAGAAATGGGCGCGGACGATTATGTCACCAAGCCATTTGAGCTTAGGGAACTGCTCGTCAGAGTCAAGAACCTCTTGTGGCGCATCGCACTGGCTGCGGGAGCGCAAAACGCGGGCAGCGATCAGCAAGACGGCGTGGTCCGCTTTGCTGAATGGACGTTCGATATTCAGCGCCGCGCTTTGAGCCGAGGGGATGAACCGGTCAAACTGACTAAAGCAGAGTATGAGCTTTTGGTGGCGCTCTCCTCTCACCCTAACCAAGTGCTCAGCCGAGAGCGTATTCTTAATATGATCAGTCATCGTGTGGACGCACCCAATGATCGCACTATCGATGTCCTGATTCGACGCATGAGAGCGAAGATGGAGGTGGATCCAAAAAATCCGCAGATATTCGTCACCGTGCATGGCGAAGGCTACATGTTCGCCGGAGATTAACGTAGTTCGGCAATTAACGAGCGAAAATTGACGCAAAAGAAACGAAAAATCCAGGCATGCAGCCTGGATTTTTGTTTTAGGTCGAAGACGTTATCCGTCTACGCTGGCGGCCGGTTAAACGTCGCTCTGCGCAGCCTCCACCTCTAAGGCTTGCTCTTCATAATCGGACGCCCAGTCGCGGAGGTGTTGCCAAATGGTGCCCAGCGTTTCATGCCAGTAGCGCTCAGTTTGTTCGAGATATTTGCCCTTCGGCGCGTACTTCTCCCACGCTTGATCGATGTTTCTCTGCGCTAGGTAGTTGGTCGGCGCGGCGTAAGGTTTCAATCCTGCGGAGTGGAATTCATTCAGGGCACGGTTCATGTGACTGGCCGATGTGACCACCACCAACTTCTTGTTCTTAACGAACGCTGCCGCTTGGCGCGCTTCTTCCCAAGTATCTTTGGCGGTTTCGAGCAGAATGATGTCAGATTTAGAAACGCCAAGCGCCAGCGCTACTTTAGCCATCATGCGCGCATTGCTCACTTCAGAACCGGCGGCATAGCCTGAGAGAATCAGTTTAGAGCCCGGATAAATTCGCATCACACGAATCCCTTCGGTCAAACGCATTAGGCCGGCGCGACTCAGTTCTGAGGTGGGCGGAATGTCGTCGTCCACAACATGGCCGCTGCCAAGCACCATCACATAATCAATCGATTCATCGACAGGAAAAAAGGCCGAGTATTGGCGCTCGATAGGCATGAGAAGACGTGATGAAACGGGCTGGAAGGCAACGAGAAAAATGCCAACAAACGAGAAGAGAACAACGAAACATCCTGTTTTTTGTTTTCGTGTGAACATGACGAGCATGAGTCCCACAAGGCCAATGATCAGCAGGGCTGGCAAAGGCATAAGTAAAGCCGAGACGACTTTTTTCAGCTCAAACATACTTAAATAGTCCGAAAAAACACCAGTTGATTATAATTTAAGAGAAAGCCTCTTTATTCCTGCCTTTCTTGTGACAGAATAGCAGCACGATTCAACATCATAACTCAAGCTGCTGTGACTGAAGACCGCAATTTCGACGATATTGCCCACAAATTTGCAAAAAATATATACGGCTCTGACAAAGGCGAGATTCGACAAGTCATTGTTTGGGAAGACCTTCAAACCATCCTCGCCTCGTTACCCGCCAGTGATTCACCACTCGACGTGCTCGATGCCGGGGGTGGGTTGGCACAAATGTCGCAAAAGCTGGCGAAACTAGGCCATCGCATTACGTTATGTGATCTATCTTCTGAAATGCTGCAATTAGCTGAGCAGGATATTGCAAAAAATGGCTTGCTTGAGCAGTATCGCTTGATTCATTCGCCCGTTCAATCCATCGCTCAACACCAGCAGCAACCGGCGGATTTGGTGATGTTTCATGCCGTCATGGAGTGGTTGGCTGAGCCAAAGCCAGCGCTGCAAACGCTGTTAGAGCAGGTCAAACCGGGCGGTATCGCGTCGGTCATGTTCTACAACCATCATGGCCTCGTGTACAAAAATGTCGTGTGTGGCAACCTTCCGCATGTGTTAGAGGGAATGCCGCACCGAAAGAGATTTAAGCTTCAGCCCCAAAAAGGGCTTAAGCCTGAAGATGTCTACCGTTGGATAGAGGAGTCGGGGTTTCACATTGAAGGGAAATCCGGCATTCGTTGTTTCAGTGACTACATTGGCGATCGCCAGTATATGGGCGACTACACCAGTGAGGATGTCTTGGCCCTAGAGAGGCAACTTTGCCGCCAAGAACCGTATGTGTCGCTCGGACGCTATATCCACGTTTGGGCAAGAAAGAATTAAAACAGGATAAACCATGAGTGAAATGACTCTGAATGCCGCTGAGCAACCGATTGATGAGTTGGTGGGTTGGGTCAAGCAGCATGATTTTTCATTGAACCTGACCAACGAACGCTTGGCCTTTTTGATCGCCATTGCCGTGTTGAGTAATGAAAGGTTTGATGAAGAGTTAGGTGAAGGGGAGTTGCATGATGCGTTCGCCATTGTCACTCGATTGTTTGCCGATTCGGGCGAAGCGTCGGCGTTTCGCGCCAACAACGCCATCAATGACATGGTCAAACAGCGCCTTATCAGCCGCTTTACCAGCGAAATTACCGACGGTGCGAGTATCTATCGTCTCTCGCCGTTGGCCATCGGCATTACGGACTACTATGTTCGTCATCGCGAATTTTCCAAACTGAAACTCTCTATCCAACTGTCTATGGTGGCGGACGAAATGGCGAAAGCCATTGAAGCGGCACAAAAAGGCGGAACGGCGGGTCATTGGAAGAAAAACGTTTACGGCGTGCTGAAATACTCAGTCGGTGAAATTTTCGATCAGATTGATTTAAACCAGCGCGTGATGGATGAGCAGCAGCAGTCGGTCAAAACACAGATAGCTGAGCTACTTAACAAAGATTGGCGCGATGCGATCAATAACTGTGAATCCTTGCTGTCAGAAACCTCCAGCACACTGAAAGAGCTACAAGACACCTTGCAAGCGGCGGGTGATGAGCTGCAAAGCCAAATCCTCGATATTCAAGAGTTGGTACATGGCGATGATGAGCTCGAGTTTATTGCCGAAACCCTGTTTGTGTTGCAGATGAAGCTCGACCGCATCACCAGTTGGGGTCAGCAAGCAATTGATCTCTGGATTGGTTACGATCGCCACGTGCACAAGTTCATACGAACTGCCATCGACATGGACAAAAACCGCGCGTTTAGCTCGCGCCTACGTCAGTCGGTCAAAGACTACTTTGAGAACCCTTGGTACCTCACTTACGCCGATGCGGAGCGTTTGAGCGATTTACGTGATGAAGCCTTGGTGTTGCGTGATGATGAAGTGACCGGCCAGGTGCCACTCGATGTGGTCTACGAAGAATTTCAGCAAGTGAATGATGCGCTGTCTGAGCGCATTGGGGAGATGCTCCAAGTGCACAAAGCGCAGGGTCAGCCTATTGATTTAGGCCAAGTGCTGCGCGACTACCTCGCCGAGCACCCCTATACCCATCATTTTGATTTAGCCCGAATTGTTGTCGATCAAGCGGTGCGACTGGGTTACTCCGAGTCCGATTACCAAGCGATTCAGCCCGATTGGCAAGCGATCAACAATTATGGTGCAAAGGTACAAGCCAATGTCATCGACAGATACTAATGAATACATGCCAGAGAATCTGGTCAAAGCGATCTCTAATCCGCTGTTTCCGGCGCTAGACAGCATGCTGCGTGCCGGGCGTCACATCTCCAGCGAAGACCTCGACAACCACGCCTTGTTGTCGGATTTTGAAGTGGAGCTATCGAGTTTTTATCAGCGTTACAACACCGAACTGGTGAAAGCGCCTGAAGGCTTCTTTTATTTGCGTCCGCGTTCGACGTCGCTGATTAACCGCAGTGTCCTGTCTGAGCTCGATATGCTGGTGGGCAAAGTGTTGTGCTTTTTGTATTTGAGCCCAGAGCGTCTTGCTCACGAAGGCATCTTTACCAACCAAGAGTTGTACGATGAGCTTCTGTCACTGGCCGATGAGTCCAAATTGATGAAGCTCGTGACCAACCGAGCCAGCGGCTCTGATCTCGACAAAGAGAAACTGTTCGAGAAAGTGCGCACCTCGTTGCGCCGCCTGC
Source organism: Vibrio sp. R10-SG3-ISO3 (assembly GCF_059834225.1). Taxonomy (NCBI): domain Bacteria; kingdom Pseudomonadati; phylum Pseudomonadota; class Gammaproteobacteria; order Vibrionales; family Vibrionaceae; genus Vibrio; species Vibrio sp. R10-SG3-ISO3. The sequence goes on from NZ_JCBDHE010000017.1 coordinate 170,206, forward strand.
GCCGTTTGGGCATGGTGATCAACATCGGTGAAACCGGAAAATTCAGCATCAGTGAAGCGGTGTTCCGTTTTGGTGCGGATGTTCGTGTCGGTGACGATATGCGTGAAGCGCAGCTACGCCTCATCCGTGATGGTGAAGCAGTGGTTCACACCAAAGAGCCGAGCCAAGGCGATCTTTTGCACAGCGATAACCTAGATGCGCCAGAAGGCGAAGAAGAACTGACACAAGCAGGTGAAGCATGATTGAACGCGGTAAATATCAATCACTGACAATGGTCAACTGGAATGGCTTTTTTGCCCGCACTTTTGACATTGATGATCTGGTGACCACCTTATCGGGAGGGAACGGAGCGGGCAAATCGACCACCATGGCGGCGTTTATCACCGCGTTGATCCCTGACCAAACCTTGCTTCACTTTAGAAACACCACCGAAGCTGGCAGTAGCCAATCTTCTCGCGACAAAGGTCTCTACGGTAAACTTCAGCCGGGTGCCTGTTACGCGGCGCTCGATGTGGTCAACTCGCGTAAGCAACGCCTACTGTTTGCCGTTAAGCTGCAACAGGTGGCGGGGCGTGACAAAAAGGTCGATATCAAACCCTTCGTCATTCAAGGCTTGCCAAGCCATGTCAAACCTACCGATGTACTGATTGAAACCGTCTCGGCGACCCAAGCGCGCGTACGTCAAGTCAACGAAGTCAAAGAGGCAGTGGTCCAATTTGAAGGGGTGCAATTTAAAACCTTCCCATCGATTGTTGATTATCACGCGCAGATGTTTGAATTTGGTGTGATCCCGAAAAAGCTACGTAACTCGGGCGATCGTTCTAAATTCTACCGCTTAATTGAAGCCTCACTGTATGGCGGTATTTCCAGCGCCATCACCCGTTCGCTACGTGACTACCTACTGCCACAAAACGGCGGAGTGAAGAAAGCCTTCCAAGATATGGAATCGGCGCTGCGTGAAAACCGCATGACGCTTGAAGCGATCAAAACTACTCAAGCGGACCGAGATCTATTCAAACACCTGATCACAGAGTCGACGAACTATGTCGCGGCGGATTATATGCGTCATGCCAACGACAGACGCAATAAACTCGATCAGACCTTGGCGCTGCGCAGCGAGTTGTTCAGCTCACGTGAAATGTTGATCGAACAAAACGCGTTGCTGACACGCGTGCAAGAAGAGCTTGAGCTGTTGGTGGAGTCTGAATCTGGGCTAGAGCAAGATTACCAAGCCGCATCCGACCACTTGCAACTGGTGCAAACTGCGCTGCGTCAACAAGAGAAAATTGCCCGCTACCAAGATGATCTGGAAGAGCTCAGTGAGCGTCTTGAAGAGCAGATGATGGTGGTGGAAGAAGCGAATGAACGAGTTCACATCGCGCAAGACCAAGCGCTGGTTTTTGAAGAAGAAGTCGATAGCTTAAAGAGTCAGTTGGCCGATTACCAACAAGCGTTGGATGTTCAGCAGACGCGCGCGTTGCAATATCAGCAAGCGGTGCAAGCGCTGGAAAAAGCCAAAACGTTACTGGGTGACAATAATCTGACCGCCGAGTCGGCGCAAAGCTTGGTGAGCAGCTTGAAAGCTGAGCAGGGCGAGCGCACCGACGCCTTACTCGCGATGAAGCACAAACTTGATATGTCGAGTGCGGCGGCCGAGCAGTTTGATAAAGCCTTTGCGCTGGTTGAGTCTGTCGTGGGCAAGGTAGCTCGCCAAGAGGCGTCAGAACGCGCTAAAGCGTTGATCAATCAAGCGCGCGATGCGCAGCAAACGCTGCAAAACGAAGCTCAACTGCGCGCCCAACATCGTGATGTTGAACGCAGCTTAACTCAGCAGCGTAGCGCCGCAGAGCAAGTGGCGAGCTATCAAAAGCAGCACAACGTCGCACTGGTTGATGAACTGACGTTTGAACAAGAGCGCGAACGCCACAGCGCGCTGATTGACTCTCTTGAACACAATCAAGAAGCATTGCGTGAGCAGCGCAGTGAGCAGCGCCGCAGTGAGCAAGATTACGCTGCGCAGATCACCCAGTTGGAAGCGCTCGCTCCGGCTTGGATTGCCGCGTCTGATGCGCTAGAAAACCTGCGTGAGCAAAGCGGTGCTGAGCTTGGCGATAGCCAGTCGGTGATGGCGCACATGCAGCAAGTGTTGGAGCAAGAGAAGCTGCAATCTCTGGCGAAAGAGAAACTGGCAGAGCGCCGCACGACACTCGATAGCGATATTGAGCGCCTAGCCTCACCGGGTGGCTCGAACGATCCGCGCCTTAAAGGATTGGCGGATACACTGGGTGGTGTGTTGCTTTCTGAAATCTACGATGACATCACTATCGACGATGCGCCGTACTTCAGCGCCATGTATGGCCCTGCTCGTCATGCGATTGTGGTATCGGATTTGTCTGGCATCGAGCAAAAGCTGGTTGAGCTGGACGACTGCCCTGAGGATCTCTACATCATTGAAGGCGATATTGATGCCTTTGATGACAGCAGTTTTGATGCGCAAGAACTAGAAGGCGCCGTTTGCGTGCGCATGAATGAGCGCCAAATGCGTTACTCGCGATTCCCTCAGATCCCACTGTTTGGGCGTGCGGCGCGTGAACAGCGCCTTGAGCTTTTGCGCAGTGAACGTGATGAGGTCATCGAAGCGCACGCCAAAGCGGCGTTTGATTCGCAAAAACTGCAGCGCCTTTACCAAGCATTCAACCGTTTTGTTGCAGAGCACATTCAGGTCGCTTTTGATGACGATCCTGAGCAAAGCCTGCAAGTCGCGCGTGAGAAACGCACTCAAGTGCAGCACACCTTAGCCGAGTTAGATGGGCAAGAGGCGAGCTTACGCGGTCAGCTGCAAGCGAGCAAACAGGCGCTCAGCGCACTGGATAAATTAGCGCCCATGATGTCGCTGGTGGAAGACGATACCTTGGCTGAGCGTTTTGCCGAGCTTGACGCGCAGATGAGCGCCTTGAGCGAAGCGAAAGCCTTTATCAACCAGCATGGTAAAGCGATTGAGCAGCTAACGCCGATCGCCTCCGCGCTTGAGGCTGACCCACAGCAGTTTGAAGCTCTGGAGACGAACTATCGTCAAGCCGATGTGGCACTGCAGCAGATCAAAGCACAAATTTTTGCGCTCTCTGATCTTATTGAACGTCGCCACTACTTCGCTTACTCCGACTCTATCGACATGTTGGGTAAGAGCAGCGAGCTCAGTGAGCAGTTGAAGGCTAAGTTGGCACAAGCGGAAGTCAACCGTGGCCGAGCGCGCGAAGAGCTTAAGCTTGCGCAAGACCAACTGAACCAATACAACCAAGTGCTCGCCTCTTTGAAAAGTTCTCACCAAGCCAAAATGGAAACGGTGCAAGAGTTTAAGCAAGAGCTGCAAGAGTATGGTGTCAATGCCGATGAAGGCGCGATGGAACGTGCTGAGCGCCGCCGTGATGAGCTGCATGAGCGTTTGCACAGCGCGCGAGCACGTAAGAGCGAGTATGAGCGCACCATCACCTCGACAGAGCTTGAGATGAAAGGGCTGGCTAAGCGTCTGAAGAAAGTACAAAAAGAGTACACGGATCTGCGCACGTTCGTTGTGGCAGCAAAAGCGGGTTGGTGCTCGGTACTTCGATTGGCGCGTGAAAATGATGTCGAGCGACGCCTGCACAAGCGTGAGCTTGCCTACCTCTCTGCGGATGAATTGCGTTCGATGTCGGACAAATCATTGGGCGCGCTACGCCTTGCGGTGGCCGACAACGAAGATCTGCGAGATGCGCTGCGCCTTTCGGAAGACAACGCTCGCCCAGAGCGAAAAGTCTTGTTCTACATTGCGGTCTACCAGCATCTGCGCGAGCGCATTCGCCAAGACATCATTCGCACCGATGATCCTGTGGAAGCGATCGAAGAGATGGAAGTGGAACTGGCGCGTTTGACCGAAGAGTTGACCCAGCGTGAAAACCGTTTGGCGATCAGCTCTGAATCCGTTGCAAGCATCATCAAAAAGACGATTCAGCGCGAGCAAAATCGCATTCGCATGCTCAACCAAGGTCTCTCGAACATCTCGTTTGGTCAGGTGAAAGGGGTGCGTCTGAACGTTAAGATTCGTGAAAGTCATGAGGTGCTGTTAAACGGCCTAGCGACCGGTCAAGAGCAGCACAAAGACCTGTTTGAGTCGATGCGTTACACCTTCTCAGAGGCGATGGCAAAATTGTTCCAACGTGTGAACCCGCACATCGATATGGGCCAACGTTCACCGCAAGTGCTGGGTGAAGAGCTGCTCGACTACCGTAACTACCTTGAGCTGAGCGTCGAAGTGAACCGTGGCTCAGACGGTTGGCTGCAAGCGGAATCGGGCGCGCTTTCTACTGGTGAAGCGATCGGTACCGGCCAATCGATTCTTTTGATGGTGGTACAGAGCTGGGAAGAGGAGTCTCGCCGCTTACGCAGTAAAGACATTGTGCCGTGTCGTTTGTTGTTCCTCGATGAGGCGGCTCGATTGGATGCCAAATCGATTTCAACCCTGTTCGAGCTGTGTGACCGCCTCGATATGCAGCTGTTGATCGCGGCGCCTGAGAACATCAGTCCAGAAAAAGGCACCACGTACAAGCTGGTTCGTAAAGTCTTCAAAGACCACGAACATGTACATGTGGTGGGCCTAAGGGGCTTTGGTCAAGGCGAAAAGCCTAAGAGTGAAGCTGCTCAACTCATCGAAGAGTTTTAACGTCAACGCCCACCTTTTGGTGGGCGTTGTTTTATGTGTGTGGATGGACGTATTTGTTTAACGGACTTATTGCTTTAACGGACTTATATGTCGAAACGTCGCGTACTCTGCATTCGCTAATGCTCACCAAGATGGGGCTCCGCATGGGCCGATTTGCGATAGTGACTTGGCGAATCGCCACTCCACTTACGAAACGCGTGACGAAAGTTGGCACTGTCTGAGTAGCCGACGCGCTCTGAAATCTCATCAATGCTCAATTGCGTCGAGCAGAGGTAATGGCGTGAAAGGTGGAAGCGGACGTGATCCAAAATCTGTTGGTAGCTGGTCTGCTCTTGAGTCAGTTTTCGTCTCAGAGTGCGTGAAGACATCCCCAGTTGCTGCGCCACGACTTCAATCGATGGGTAGTGCCCCGGCTGCTCGATTAAGCGTTGAGTAATCCGATCTTTTAAGCTAGTACTGGTACCACTCAGTTTTGCCAGCATCTCATCACACGTTTTTAAGCACTGTTGCAAGGTCATCTTGTTGGCGGTGGGCAAGGGTTGATTGACCACATCCGTAGAAAATTGCCACTCCAGCTGTTTGGATTGAAACTTCACCGGGCAGCGAAATACCTCTTGATACAATGATGCGTAGTGGGGCGCGGGGTAAGGAAAATGCAATTGGTGTGAGGGGAAGGGATGTTGCATCACCTCTTCACACAAAGATTGAATTGCCGAAAACCAGTATTCGCAGCAAAAGGGCATCAAGGTGTCGAGATCAATTAACTCTTCCGCGCGGATATACCCTAAATCCTTATCGATGAGGAGCTGCTTGCGCAGCACTGGCCCCGCCAATCTCAGGTATTTGAATCCCATCGTCATCGCTTCAAGCAAGGTGCTGGAGCTAAACACCGCGTAACCCAACACGCCAAAATCGCTGAACCTGGCTTGTTGGCCCACCTTAAGGCCAAGTCCGGGCTCGTCTGCACAGAGTAGGGCATTGCTGAAAATATGCAGCTTCTGGGCGAGGGTGACTTGCGTGTCGGGTTGATAGAGCTTTTCGACACTGACACCACTGCCATCCAGCAGGTCTGTGAGCGGCACTCGCTGACCGAGATAGCGCACCAACAACTGCACGTCCAGCAGACCGCATGCGTTACTATCAGGCTCATAAACCGCTAAATGTTGCATTGTGTGACCGCTCCAGTATGAGAGTAAGATAACGGATATTGGCGTTGAGTATAGCCAAGATGGGGCTGTGATGTTGTCAGCAGTCTCGCAGTTTTGTCCGAAATTCACCGTTTTTTGTCTGTTTGCCACCTAGGTGGCATGTTAACAAAATGTTGTAATACTTGTGTCAGTACCACGAGAATCGATTATGAATGCATTAGTACACCCTCAAACACCTCATGATGTTATTTCACCCTCAGACCAAGATCTGCAGCAATGGTTTGATGCGTTGAGCACGGCCTATCGCAACGAACCCATGCCGTCACTGGATGTGCGTAAGCAGCGTTTAGTGGCGTTGAAAACTCAGTTGCGCCGCTATCAAGATAGATTAGCTCAGGCGATGAGTGATGATTTTGGTGGGCGCAGTGAGACCGAATCTAAGATGGCGGATGTGTTGGCACCGATATTGGACATCAACCATGTTCTTCGTCACTTGAAAGGTTGGATGAAAGCCAAGCGTCGCCCGACGGAGTGGCTATTTAAAGGCAACAAATTGCAAGTACGCTACCAACCGAAAGGGGTGGTGGGCATCATTTGTCCGTGGAACTTTCCGGTTTATCTCTCTATTGGGCCTATGATCACCGCATTGGCTGCGGGTAATCGCTGCATGATTAAAATGCCGCCCAACTGTCCCAATACCACCCGTGTATTGAGCCAAATGTTGGCGGAAATTTACTCAAACGATCTGGTGCGCATTGTCCCCGGCGATCACCCGCAAGCGATGGACATATCGCATCTGCCGTTCAATCACTTGGTGTTCACCGGATCGCCGAGCAGCGGCAAGATCATTATGGCCAATGCTGCGGCCAATTTAACGCCGGTCACATTGGAGCTCGGCGGTAAGTCTCCCGCTATTGTGGCGCCGGATTATGACGTCACCAAAGCGGCGAAGCGTTTGGCGCACGGCAAAGGCTTTAACTCAGGGCAAATTTGTATCGCGCCCGATTATGCGTTTGTCCATGAGAGCAAGCTAGAGGCGTTTGTCGATGCGCTGCGTGATGCCCATGTGGCTATGTATCAGCAAATCAGTGGCAATGCGGATTACACCTCTTTGGTGGATGAGCCACAACATCAACGCTTCCATGCGTTGCTCGAGGACGCGAAGCAAAAAGGCGCCAACATCATTCAATGTTTGCCTGAAGGGGAAGGACGCAAGACACCGCTTTATATTGCCACGAATCTCAGCAGCGATATGCGTATTTGCCAGGAAGAGATCTTTGGCCCACTGCTTCCGGTGCACAGCTACAAAAACATCGAGCAGGTGGTGGAGTACATCAACAATCGACCTAGACCGCTGGCTTGCTATTTGTTTACCCACAGTGGCTCGCTGCGCGATGACATTCTCCGCCAAACACACAGTGGCGGCGTCACCGTGAACGATTGGGGTTGGCATGTCCTCAACCACTCGGTCCCGTTTGGCGGCATAGGCAATTCAGGTATCGGTAACTACCACGGCGAAGAAGGATTTCGCGAGCTCAGCCACGCGCGCAGCGTACTGCAAATGCGCGAGTGGTTCCCTATTTCGTTGTTTTCACCTCCCTACGGCACTTGGGTGCAGAAGCTCGTGGTGAAGCTATTTGTCGGCAAATCCGACCCAACGGTTTAAATCGACCCTCTCCCCGAGAAGGGGAATACCCTACACACAATAACAAACTTACGGGCCGCATCGTCTTGATGCGGCTAAGATAAGGAGATCCCGCATGCACAACTTGGCTGTCAATCTGGAGCGTAATGCCGCGCTCTTTGCGTCTCATCCCGCGCTCAAACTGGCGAACAACGTTATCACCTATCAGCAGCTCGACATCATGGCGGGTAAGGTGGCGCGTCACTTGGCTGATCTTGGTCTCGAGCCGGGGGATAAAGTCGCGCTATCGTGCCCCAATATTCACTACTTTCCGGTGGCCTATTACGGCATTTTAAAAGCTGGGTGCGTTGTGGTACCGATGAATGTGCTCTTTAAAGCGCGCGAAATTGCTTACCACCTTAATGATTCAGAGGCCAAAGCGTATCTCTGTTTTGATGGCAATGAAGCGCTGCCGATGGGCCAATACGGCCGAGACGGTTTTCATGCCGCGCAAGGCTGTCAGCACTATATCGCCATGCCACAAGGTAAAGTGGGCGAGCATTCGTTGGAAGCGTGGTTGGCATCGGACGTCGAGCCGCTAGAGTCGATTGTTCGTCAAGGCGATGACAGTGCGGTGATTCTTTATACCTCAGGTACGACAGGGCAGCCTAAAGGGGCAGAGCTGTCACACACCAACATGCTCACCAATGCGATGGCATCACAAAACTTGATGCGCTTGCAACGTGATGACACCACCATCGCCACCTTGCCGCTCTTCCACAGTTTTGGTCAGACGGTGATGATGAACGCCACCTTGATGATTGGTGGTTGTATGGTGCTGGTGCCTCGCTTTGATCCTAAGCAGGTCATTGAAGACATTATTAGCCACAAAGTCAGCGTGTTTGCTGGTGTGCCTACCATGTACATTGCGCTGCTCAGCGCTGGGCAAGCGGATACCGAAGTGGCGCACAAACTTAAAGAGAGTTTGCGCCTTGGCGTGTCTGGCGGTGCTTCACTGCCGGTTGAAGTGCTGCGCCAGTTTGAGGCGCTGTTTGAAGTGCCTATCCTTGAAGGTTATGGCCTCTCCGAAACCGCACCAGTGGCGACGTTCAACCACATTGACGGTGAGCGCCTGCCGGGCAGTGTCGGTCAGCCACTGTGTGGCCACATGGTGAAAGTGATCGATTTAGAGGGCAATCGCGTGCCGTGTGGAGAACTGGGTGAAATCTGCGTGAAAAGCCCGAGTGTGATGAAAGGTTACTACCGCCGCGAAGAAGCCACCGCAGAAGTGATTCAAGATGGCTGGTTTAAAACCGGGGATATTGGCCGTTTAGACGAGCAGCAAAACCTCTTTATCGTCGATCGAGTGAAAGACATGATCATTCGCGGTGGATACAACGTCTACCCACGTGAAATTGAAGAAGTGATGATGTGCCACCCCGCGATTGAGATGGTGGCAGTAGTGGGTGAGCCTGATGAGCGTTTGGGTGAAGAGATCCACGCTCACGTGACGTTAAAACATGACAGTGATCTTGACGCGGACACCCTGGTTCAGTGGTGCCGTGAGCAGTTGGCAGAGTACAAATACCCGCGCCGCATATTTGTTCGTCAATCTTTGCCGATGACAGCGACGGGTAAAATTCTCAAACGGGAGCTGCATCCTTGTGATGCCGAGGAGGCGTGATAATGGAATACGATTTTATTGTGGTCGGCGGCGGCTCGGCGGGCTGCGTGATGGCGTCACGTTTGAGTGAAGACCCTAGTATCAGCGTGTGCTTAATTGAGGCTGGCGGTAAAGATAGCAGCGCGGTGATCCACACGCCGGTAGGCGCGGTGGCGATGATGCCGACCAAAATCAATAACTGGGCGTTTGAGACAGTGCCTCAGCCTGGTCTAAATGGTCGCAAAGGCTATCAGCCACGTGGAAAAACGCTCGGTGGTTCAAGCTCCATCAACGCCATGATGTACGCACGCGGCCATCGCTATGATTACGACCTTTGGTCAAGCCTAGGCAATCCCGGCTGGAGCTACAACGATTGCCTGCCGTACTTTAAAAAGGCAGAGCATAATGAGCAGCACGTCGACGCGTATCATGGACAAGGTGGACCGCTTAACGTCAGCAACTTGCGTTCACCGAGTCCGCTACTAGAGCGTTTTCTCGATGGATGTGAATCCATCGGGGTGCCAAGAAATCATGACATCAATGGTGCAGAGCAGTTTGGCGCTATGGTCACCCAAGTGACGCAAAAAAACGGTGAACGCTGCAGCGCGGCAAAAGGGTATCTCACGCCGAACTTACATCGCCCAAATCTCACCGTGATTACCCGAGCCACGACCCGAAAAGTGCTGCTTGAAGAGAAGCGTGCGGTGGGTGTGGAGTACCAGCACAAGGGTAAGGTGTACCAAATTCGAGCGCGCAAAGAGGTGATTTTGAGTGCTGGAGCCTTTGGTTCGCCGCAAATTATGCTGTTGTCGGGCATAGGCGCCAAGAGCGATGTTGAACCGCACGGGCTGACGCATCACCATCATCTACCCGGTGTGGGGGAAAACTTGCAAGATCACATCGACCTTGTCCATAGCTATAAAACCAGCGCCAAGAAAGAGACCTTTGGTGTGTCGCTCTCTATGGCGGTTGAGATGAGCAAGGCGCTGCCAGAGTGGATGTCTGAGCGCAAAGGTAAGCTTAGCAGCAACTTTGCCGAAGGAATTGCGTTCGTGTACTCCGATCCTGAGCTCGATGTGCCGGACCTTGAGTTTGTGTTTGTGGTCGCGGTGGTCGATGACCACGCAAGAAAAATCCACACCAGCCACGGCTTCAGTTGCCATGTCACTGTGCTAAGGCCGAAAAGCCGTGGCACCGTTAAGCTGGCGAGCGCTGATCCGACTCAAGCCCCATTAATTGATCCGCAATTTTTTGCTGATCCAGACGATATGGAAGTGATGAAGCGTGGCTGGAAGTTGCAGCATCGCATGCTAAACAGCCGTGCGTTTGACGAGGTGAGGGGGGAGAACTTTTATCCGGTCGATATCACCGATGATGCGAAAATCGAACAAGACATTCGCAATCGCGCCGATACCCAGTATCACCCAGTCGGTACTTGTAAAATGGGGCCCAGCAGCGATGAGTATGCGGTAGTGGACGCCGACCTCAAGGTACATGGCTTAGAAGGGCTGCGGGTGGTGGATGCGTCGGTGATGCCGACCTTGGTGGGCGCGAATACCAATGCCCCGACCATCATGATTGCCGAGCAAGCTGCGGATAAAATTCAGCGTCAATATGGCCTGCAGTCTACCCCTGACGTGCGCGCCGTGAGCTAATGTGACACCCGAGGTCGACAAGAAACAAAAGACCAGAAACAAAAATAGCCGCTAAGCGGCTATTTTTTATTGGAGGTTTAAGGCAACTTAGACATTAAGGAATCAAGCAGGAATTTCGTTGGCGAAAATTCCAAACTGTTTCGCGGCATAGGCGACGCGCTCTTCCGGCGAAGGGTAGCGGATAGTGGTGCCCATGTTTTCAATGTGACGCAGCCTTGGTAGCAGTCCGCTGCCGTTCGCGATCTGAATCGCCAGACCGGGGCGCGCGTTGAGCTCGAGCACCATTGGCCCCTCTTCTTTGTCCAGCACCATGTCGGTGCCCATGTAACCGAGACCGGTCATCTCCCAAGCACTAGAAGCCAGCACCAGAAGGCGCTCCCAATGAGGCACTTGTAGGGTCGCCAGCTCTTTGCCGGTGTCTGGGTGATGAGTAATTGGTTGGTCAAACTGCACCGCTCGCACCGCGCGGCCGGTTGCAATATCGATCCCGACGCCCACGGCGCCTTGGTGCAAGTTCGCTTTGCCATCAGACGCAGCGGTCGAGCAGCGCATCATAGCCATCACTGGATAGCCTTTAAATACGATGATGCGTACATCGGGCACCCCTTCGTAGCTAAAGCCATCAAAGCAATCATCAAATTTGATCAGGTTTTCAACCACGGCGACATCGTTCTTGCCGCCGAGCGAGAAGAGCCCCGCTAGGGCATTACTGATGTGACGTTCGACATCTTCTTTATTGATGGTGGCACCAGAAGGTTTGGTGTAGACGCCATCCTTGTGAGAGGTAATAACAAGGATCCCCTTGCCACCACTGCCTTGTGCTGGCTTGATAACAAAACCAGGCCAATCGAGCACCATATTGTGAATACGTTTGACTTCGGCTTGGTTACTGATAACGCCGATAAGCTTCGGTGTCGTCGCGCCATGCATCTCGGCAATGATCTTGGTTTTCAGCTTATCGTCCACCAAGGGGTATTTTGAACGGTCATTGTAGCGACCAATGTAACTGTGGTTACGTTGGTTCATGCCCATAATGCCCTTGTGGCGCAGCTTACTCGGAGAGGTAAAACGTGAAAACATCGTTCAGTCCTCCGCTAATGGCTTAAAGCGACGCAGCTCAGTCAGACGGTATCCAGTGTAGGTACCGAGTAACAAAATACCGCCCAGTACGATCAGTTGCAGACCAATAAAGTTAAAGGTCAGGTGTTGAATGTAAGGGTTGGTCATCGCTAGGTAGACCAGTACAGCAGTCAGTAGCGAGCCCCCACCTTGCAATACTACCTCTTTAGCGCCTTCCTCTTCCCAGAGAATCGACATGCGTTCAATGGTCCAAGATAGTATGATCATTGGGAAGAAGGTGATCGAGAGACCTTCGGTCAAGCCAATTTTAAATGCCACCACGGTAAACACCGAGATGATCATAATCACCGTGATGATGACCGCCGAAATCCGCGCCACCAAAAGCAGGTTGAGCTTAGAGAGATAGCTGCGGATAACCAAGCCAGTACCGACGATCAATAGGAAGCCGACAATACCGGTCACAAGCTGAGTTTGCACAAAGGCAACCGCAATCAGAACGGGCATAAAGGTGCCGGAGGTTTTCAGACCAATCAGCACGCGTAAGAAAACCACAATCAAGGCGCCAATTGGGATCAGCATGATGGTTTTGAACATGGCTTGCTCTTCTAGTGGCAAGCTATGAATAGAGAAGTTGAGTAAACCGTCGGCTTGCACTTTGTCCATCGTCGCTTGAGACGGCGATACTTCCTGAGCAATCATGGAGAAGTGGACTTGACTGTTTTGACCGCCAATCAAATCAAGTAGCGAGACGTTCGATTCATCCCACACCAGAATGTTCTCTGCGGTGACTTGGCTCGCTTTGCTTGGGTTGAACAGCACCCAACTTTTGCCATTCCACACTTGGTTCATCTGCTGAATGCTTTGGCGACGACGGCCATCTTCCAGCTCGATAACACCGACGACTTTACTTGGGATATCCGCATAGGCGAGCAGTTTGCTAACCGCTTCAACTTTAGACATGCGATTGAGAATTAACGCCGCGTTCTGGCTGTCTGAATCGTTGATGGATTTGATCAGTTCACGGGTAAAGGTGATGTCATCGGCAGAGCGTTGATTAGCGAGTTCAATCAATGCATTAGCCGCCGCTTCGACAGGACCATCGAAAGTGGGTTTGGTGGTGGCGGCAACAGGTGGAATCGGATCGACGTCGGCTTGCGGGTCAACCAAAAACTGCGCTTTGTAGTAGATGGTCTGCGCGCCGCTCGCTTGGCGAATGGACCACTCGGCACGGCGCCCGGTTTCGGTGTCAATGTAGGAAACACCATAGCCTGGAGAAGACGACGACTCGCTAATCAGGGTAAAACCCGATTGTGTATGAGGCGCAGCAAGGGAGGCTTTGACGGGCTTATTTTGCGCATTAAATTCAATGCGAGCCTCGATATCCCAGACTTGGCGCGTTTCTCCTGGCGTCCAAGGCACACCATAGCTCTGGTGGCGAAATAGACTCAGCGCAATCCCTACGCAGATCAGGACAACCACTGAAATATAAAAAGGGACTTTTGACGTCATACCGTTACCTTATTATTTTTTTGCAACTTCCGTGTGAATGTACTTCTTGCTGACATCGACGACGGCGATGTCACGGATGAATTCACGACCTAGAAGAACAGGATGACTCATTTGAGAGCGATCTGCCAATGTAAACTGCGCTTTTTCATGAATTTTTCCAAGTTTGACCCAAAGTTCAACCACGACTCGTCGCTCCAGTTCTTCATTGGTGGATTGACGAATTTTGACATGGCGAACCACGGGCGCTTCGATCCAGTTGTCATCATTTAACTCTGTGACACCATCGGAGAGGTGGAAGCGAACCCAGTTTTTGCCGTTGCGCTCAAACTCCGCAATGTCGACAGCATTGAGTGACGAGGTCGCAGCGCCGGTGTCAACTCGGGCGTCAAAACGTTGTGAGACGTTGTCTATGGTGACCGTCTCGATTTCTCCCAGCACAATGCGGTTACTTGGGTCAACCTTGACAATTTTCTGCGTGGGCGCTTTGGGTGTGGTTTGTGCTTTGCTCGGTGTGTTGACGCGTTTTTTCAGTTCACCCACCTCACCACCTAACACCAAGACTTGGCTCTCTAGGCTTTCGATGTAGTCGGACTGATTGCTCAGTTGCAGGGCGATGTTTTCGAGCTTGTTATTAAGAGAGGTTTCTTGCGCTGAAATCGCGGCGAGTGTTTCTTGATGGTACGGCTTTTCGTCAGTTGTCGCGCAGCCTGAAAGCACAGCAAGGGCGACAAGCGGAGTCAATCTTGAAAACATTAATCAACCTAAATTGGGCAGTAAAACAGAGATAAAAACAAAGAAATAGTCCCTTACTGACTGGGCGTATTAGGCGGCAGAAAGTAAGGGTTTGGAGAGTAACGATTCGATAGCAAAAATGCGTTAACGTATTGTCAAATCTTTAAGAAATTCGGAATTCCTAGTTGGGTTTCTTCGCCACTAAGATCGCACGTCGTGGCGCCGGATAGCCTTCCACGGTTTTGCTCGGATCGCTTGGGTCTAAATAGTCTGGCAATGAGTTATGCGTCATCCAATCGGTGGTGCGCTGTTCACCGGTGGTTGTGACGTTTTCATCCACAATACGCACTTGCTCAAAGCCAACCAGTTCCAGCCAGACTTTGAGCGCTTTGGCGGAAGGGAAGAAGTACACATTTCGCATCTGTGCGTAGCGCGATGTCGGCACCAACACGGATGTTTCATCGCCTTCGATAACCAGAGTTTCGAGCACCAGCTCTCCGCCTGCCACCAATTGATCTTTAAGTTGGATCAAGTGATCAAGCGGCGAGCGGCGATGGTAGAGCACACCCATGCTAAAGACGGTATCAAAGGCTTCCAGTTTTGGCAGTTGTTCTATACCCAGAGGCAGAAGATGGGCTCGCTGATCACCGCCCATCAGTTTGCGAATCGCTTCAAACTGGATCAAAAACAGGTGTGATGGGTCGATGCCGACCGTAAGACGCGCGCCTTCGCCCAGCATGCGCCACATGTGATAGCCATTGCCACAACCGACATCCAGCACACTGCGATTTTTCAGTGGAGAGATATGAGGGAGGACACGATCCCACTTCCAGTCGCTGCGCCACTCAGTATCAATATGGATACCGTGTACGGTGTACGGCCCTTTACGCCAAGGGTGGAAGGTACGCAGTAAGTTTTCGAGTTTCTTTAACTCGCCCTCATGGAATGGCGTGTCATTGCTCAACGTCACCGAATGTTTAATATCGACTTGATCTGGCGCGCCTTCTGGGATCTTGTTCAGTGCTTTTA
>NZ_JCBDHE010000018.1:0-21112 GCF_059834225.1 Vibrio sp. R10-SG3-ISO3
TGATAGTCCAAGATCCGATGGACTCAAGCAATAATGTACTGCGATTAGAATTGCGAGACGGCGATCAATTTCGTACGCGCTCTGGGTACGCCTATCGCGCGGAAGTGTACGAGCGCTATAAAGCACCGTTCAATCAGCCAATACACTATCGATTTAAAGTACTGATCACTGACCAATGGCAATACGATGATGTGCGCGCTTTAATTGCGCAGTGGCATGCCACGCCAGATCGTCATTTGAATGAAATCAGCCGTAGCCCAAACCTCGGGATTGAACTGCGTAATGACCGCTTTTTGATTCGCTCCCAAACCAGTCAGCTAGCGGTGAACACCGACAACAAACACGGCATGACGAGAACTCAGCACTACCTCAGCGCGCCTATCGAGAAGAATCGCTGGTATCAGTTTGATGTCAAGGTGAAATGGACGCCTAACTCTGACGGCTACCTTGCCATTACCATCAATGACCAACCCGTCGTGAACCACCACGGGCCAACCAGTTATGTCGATTGTCTCGGCCCCTATTTTAAAGCAGGTATTTACCGCGACCACAGCGTCAACACCTTTGCTCTGCTGTTGGATGACTACTCTCGAACCTTGATTGAGGAATCAAACACGGATTTGGAATAAGCCATATTCCAAATCTACGATCCTTATCTACTAAAATGCCGCTCAAACCGACTTTTCTATCATTAGTCGTTGCTCCTACGCGTTAAACCATGCTCAATCTTGAGCATGGTTTCGACGCAACTGCACGCATTGGAAACCGTGCCATTGTGAAAGTTACTTTCACAATTCGGAAATTTGGAAGCCAAATTTCCGTTAAACTCATGTCTTATTTATACTTGCTTACACTAAACTGCGACTTTCCCTCAGCCGATCTCACTTGACCTGACCTGCATCATAGAAGTGCTCTACTCCACCTTTTTGCCTTTTGAAAGATAATTACAAGCCCATCCACTTTTTAGTAGGTTATTTATCTCTGCACGAGTTAATTGTCATTCAATATGACTTTACCCTTCCCCCAAGGAACACGCTTTTGCAGAGATCTTGATTTTCAGATTCAGCGATTTTTTCTATCAGTTGGTGATTTTACTGATATCGACTGAATCCAAACGGAGCAAACGATGACTAAAAAGTGGTTTACTGAGTCGGTTGACGCTACAAAAGAGGTGCTTGAAACCTCCGTTGAGCAAGGCTTAACAGCGCAAGACGTCGCGAACCGACAATCACAATACGGTAAAAATGAACTGCAAGAGCAAGCCGGAAAATCCGCTCTAGAACTTTTCCTTCACCAGTTCAAAAACCCTCTAATCTTTATCCTCGGTATTGGCGCGATCGTGTCCTTTTTTACCGGACACCTCGTCGATGCCATTGCGATCACGGTGATCATCTTCATCAATGCCATCATCGCGTTTTGGCAAGAGTTCAAAGCGCAAAAAGGGATGGAAGCCCTGCGCGAGATGGCGGCGCCTACCGCACAAGTGAAACGTGACGGCCAGTGGATGGATATTCCGGCCAAAGAAATCGTGCCGGGAGATATCCTAAAAATCAGCACCGGTGACATTCTTGCCGCCGATGTACGCATTATCGAAGCCAACCGCTTGTCGATTGATGAAGCGGCGCTCACCGGTGAATCGGAACCTGTCGATAAGAAAGTCGAGGTGATCGATGATGCCACGGTTGGTCTTGGCGATCAGCGCAACATGGGCTTTATGACCACCATCGTCACATCAGGTACTGGCTTAGGTATTGTGGTCAACACGGGTATGAAAACCGAAGTGGGCCACATCGCCGATATGATGGCGAACACCGAAGAGACCAAAACCCCAATGCAAGAGCGCATGGATACCATCGCAAAAATCTTGATGGTCGCGGCGCTCGCCGTCGTGGCCGTGGTGTGTGGTATTGGTCTCTATCACGGTATGCCGTGGCTTGAAATTCTTAACACGGGTATTTCGCTCTCGGTCGCAGCAATTCCAGAAGGTCTGCCAACGGTTATCTCGATTGTATTGACCATGGGCTCCACGCAAATGGTGAAGAACAACGCACTGGCTAAACAGCTCTCTGCGATTGAAACGCTGGGCTCGACTACCGTCATCTGTTCAGACAAAACCGGCACGCTGACTCAAAACCAAATGCAGGTAATGAAAGCTTACGATGTGAGCGGCCGCTACTGGGAAGTGAGTGGTAAAGGCTTTAGCCCAGAAGGTGAATTCAAACCACTCGGTCACCATATTGATGCCAAGCAAAGCCCGGAAATGATGAAAGGCTTAGTCGTCGCGACCCTGTGTAACGACGCCGAATACCTCAAAGATGGTGACCAGTCTAAAGTGCGCGGTAACCCAACCGAAGGCGCCTTGATCGTCGCGGCCGCCAAAGCAGGCCTAGAGCAATCTGAAATGCTGAGCACGGGCGGTTACTCTATTGTTGAAAAGTTCCCGTTTGATTCAGCGCGCAAAATGGCGTCTGTGATTGTTCGAAGCCCTGAAGGTAAGCACTTCCTCGCCATTAAAGGCGCACCCGATGTGGTATTGAACCACTCCGCCGGTTTTATGGTGGATGGTCAATATGTGTCTAAGCTGCCGGTGAGTGCGACGGTTGGAAACTGTGCCCTAAAGACTGATGCTGCGGATTGCATCGTGGCCAACTATGAGGCGGCGATCCAAGATTTTGCCCATCAAGCACTGCGCACGTTGGCGGTCGGTTACAAAGAGTTAAGCGATGACGATCTCAAACGCGATCACAGCGAGCTTGAGCAAGAGGTCATTCTGCTAGGTCTTTACGGCATCATGGATCCACCTCGCCCTGAAGTGCGCGCTGCGGTAGACAGCTGCTTCGATGCAGGCGTTCGCACCGTGATGATCACCGGCGACCACGCATTGACCGCCGCCGCGATTGCACGTGAGATCGGCATTATTCGCAGCGAGAAAGACCGCGTCGTCACCGGTACCGAGCTCGATGCGATGGACGATGACGAATTGCGCCGTATCTGCCCACAAGTGGCCGTGTTTGCTCGCGTGACGCCTGAGCACAAACTGCGCATCGTTCAAGCTCAGCAGTTCAACAATGAAGTCGCCGCGATGACAGGTGATGGTGTCAATGACGCTCCAGCCTTGCGCCGTGCTGACATCGGTGTTGCGATGGGAATCACAGGTACCTCGGTCGCCAAAGATTCCGGTGATTTAATTCTGCTGGATGACAACTTCAGCACCATAGTGAAAGCGGTGCGTCAAGGTCGACAAATCTTCGATAACCTACGCAAGTTCATTCGCCAAGCGCTAACGGCGAACGTCGGTGAAGTATCGGTGATCCTATTTGCTTTCTTGATGATGGGACCAGAGGCGATTTTGCCGCTCACGCCATTGATGATCTTGTGGATTAACTTGGTTTCAGATGGCCTACCAGCACTGGCTCTGGGTGTTGATCCAGAAGAAAAAGATTTGATGGAACGCAAACCTCGCAAGCGTAACGAGAGCTTCTTCAGCGACCACTTAGGCACTCGCATTGTCACCCGTGGCTTGGCCCTTGGCGCAATGAGCTACCTAGCGTTTAACTGGGCGCTTGACAATGGGTTTAGTGCAAATTATGCACAGACCATGGCCTTTGCGATGCTGGTGTTTGCTCAGCTGTGGCACCTATTTGACTCGCGCTCATTCACGACCTTGTTCCGCAAGAACCCACTGACCAACAAGTCGCTGCTTGGTGCCGTTGCTATCTCAGCCACGCTGTCGCTTAGCGTCATCTACACCGGTATTGGTCAGCTGATCTTCAGCACTGAAGCCTTGCAAGGTGGTCACCTATTTGGCGTCATCATGGCCGCCTCTCTGCCTACCTTGATTCTGTCGGCGATTAAAGAAGTGACGAAGACCAAACTCGTTTAAGCCCTGCGCCGCTACTCAAACGGCTCGACCCTGTCTAGAGAAATTTAGGCACGGTCGAGCCGTTTTTTCTGGTACTTATCCCTTTTTATACCAACGACTTAAGCATGAATAGTCGCTCTCATGATGTGTTGCGGGCCAGCAGAACCACCTAAATAGATCTTGCCAGTATCGACAAAGCCGCTTTTGAGATAGCAGGCTTGCGCGCCGGGATTTTTGCAGTTGACCGTGAGGTAAATCGTCTCAAACTGCGGATAGTTGGCGACGAGATACGGCATCAATGCGCGAATCGCTGCTTTGCCATACCCTTTGCCTTGATGAGCGGCGTCGATGGCAAACGCTCTGAGCCCCATTGCGTGATCGGGACAAAAGTCGTAGCGGCGACGATAGGCGATATCGAGTTTGAAAAAGCCGACTATGTTATCGCCGGCCAGAATCACATGCCGATGTGTGGTTGGGCAATGATCGGAGAGAAACTCCTCAGCGGTCCCCGCAAACTTCACTTGCGCTCGGGGTAGCGTGACCCCTCTTACTCGATCAATGGTCTGTTCGCTGAGCGGCTCAATGCAAATCATGATTGCCCCTCCAACACGGAGCGCACGAGGGTAACTGTATTGTGTGCATCGCGATAATCCACGGCGATGGGATAAACGTTATCCTCAATGCGTAACACCAAAGAAGGGAACCCATTCGCGCCAATCTGGCGAGAAAAACGAATCTCATCCAGCAAAGACTGGTTGAGCTGCACACTGCGATAGTCCTCTTCAAAGCGCGTCATATCCAGCCCAGCCTGGCTGGCGAGTGCAAGCAACACCTCATCATCACTGGGATTTTTCGCCTCAAGATAATAGGCGCGTTGAATCGCGTTGATCATCACCAATTCGGCGTCTTGCTTGCGCGCCGCCAAGGCAGCGCGACATGCGGGGTACGTTGAGCGCCTTGGCGTGTTGCTAGTCCAAAAATCGTAGTTAAATGGCGTGCCGAGCAAGTTTTCTATTTTGCGCCAGTAGGAGGCAATTTGCTCTCGCATCGCTATTGGCATCGGCTCATCACTGTCTGGCGCTAAACCGCCAACCACGTACTGCACGCTAACCGTACCTGAGAGTTGCTGTTTGACTTCCTGCCATACGGGTTGGTAGCCCCAACACCATGAGCACATCGGATCGTAAACATAATAGAGAATGGGCGCGCTTTGCATCTGAAGGTTCCTGAAATCCATATTCACCTTCAGTGTATCAGCCTCAGTGACGAATGCCTAAAAGGTATCCTGTGTGTTGGCCAAGAGGGTGATTTGTTTGTCACAGCCTAAGCGGCAGTGATAGAGTGGCGGCTATGCGCGTAATACCGCACAGATGTCAACAAGATAGACCAAGAGATAACCAATATGATTAATGACGACACAATTATCGCCAGCCTAGAAGAACTTGAAGCCTTTTTGATCGCCGTTGAAAACGGCACGCTTGGCCTACAGGGTGTCGCCGGTATCGCCCTTGCGACCAGCAACGCAGACGGTCGCCGATTTGTCGCAGTGCTCGATGACAATCATCAATTGATTCTGGGCCGCTGGGTCACGGAAGATGTGTTCCAAAATGGTCAAGAGTTAGTCAGAAGTGGCACTGGCCGTAAACACTAAACCGAAAAGGGCTGACGATACGTCAGCCCTTTTTGATGGCGTTCAGATTGAGATGAACGCTAACGATGCAAGGGTTTCACTACGCTGCTTTCGGCGCGTTGTAGTTGCCTAGCAACGCGTCATAAAACTCACTGTCGTTCAACACGCCCACTAAGCGCCCCTCTTCCATCAATAAGATAGGCTGCCCGCTGCGCTGTTTCAGTTCAATCGCTTCACGCATCCCAATGTCCGGGCTGGTGACCACCACGGTCGAGGCATTCACGGCGTCGAAATCACCCTTGCTTGCATCCCAGTGCAGCAAAGAGAGCGAGGAGTCAGGCGCGAGTTCGAGGCGCTCGCCTTGTTGACTCACCCACAGCGCGTCACTGCCGCACACTTGCCATTGGTTGGCGTTGTGCTTCAACTCTTCCACCGGCTGCATCAAGGAGCGCCCTTTCAATACATTAAGAGGATTGGTGTGCGCAACAAAATCTCGTACGTAGTCGTTCTCTGGCGTCAGAATGATTGCTTCTGGTTTACCGTGCTGGATCAGCTTGCCTGACTCCATAATCGCAATGTTGTTGCCGATTTTAAGTGCTTCATCAAGATCGTGACTGACAAACAAGATGGTTTTATTCAGTTTCTTCTGCAACAAAATCAGTTCATCTTGCAACTGAGCACGGATCAGTGGATCGAGCGCGGAAAACGGCTCATCCATCAGTAAAATATCACTGTCCATCGCAAAGGCGCGCGCAAGACCGACACGTTGCTGCATCCCCCCTGAGAGCTCATGCGGGAACTTATCTTCCCACTCGGCTAAGCCTACCATCTCGAGCTGCTCGCGCGCTTTGGCTCTTCGCTCGGCTTTTCCTTGCCCTTGCAACTCGAGACCAAAGGCGACGTTGTCCAATACGGTGAGCCAAGGCATAAGCGCGAATTTTTGAAACACCATAGAGACACGATGCGTGCGCAAATGGCGCAGTGTCTGTTCATCACAGTTGGCGAGATCGACTTGTGAATCACCATCTTTGATGGTTAATGAACCACGAGAGATCGTATTGAGCCCATTGACCGCGCGAAGCAGGCTGGATTTGCCCGAGCCAGAGAGGCCCATCAAGACACAAATTTCGCCTTCATCGACCGACAAAGAGACATTATCGACCCCCACCACTTGCGAGGTTTGGTCAATGATCTCTTGGCGTGATAGTCCTTTGTCGAGTAAATCGAGGGCCAGTTGTGGTTTGTCACCAAACACCACATCAAGATTGTTAATCGTAATCGCTTTCATGATTAGGCTTCCTTCTGGTTCGGTGATTTACACAGTCGATCAAGGATGATAGCGACCAATACGATGGCAAGACCGGCTTCAAAACCTTGCGAGATATTCACCGTGTTAAGCGCACGCACTACAGGTTTCCCTAAACCGTCTGCCCCAACCAGCGCGGCAATCACCACCATCGACAAAGACAACATAATGCACTGTGTCACGCCCGCCATAATGCTTGGCATGGCCGCAGGCAGTTCCACTTTAAACAGCAGTTTCATGCGCGTGGCACCAAACGCTTTACCGGCTTCGACCAGCTCTTCCGGTACTTTAGTGATGCCGAGGTAAGTCAAACGAATCGGCGCGGCAATGGCGAAGATGATGGTTGAAATCAGCCCCGGGACAATACCCAAACCAAACAGAACCAGCGTGGGGATCAAATAAACAAACGTGGGTACGGTTTGCATTAAGTCGAGAATCGGTCTGAGCAGGGTGTAGAGCCAACGACGGTGCGCCGCCATAATGCCCAGAGGCACGCCAATTAATACAGAAATCGTTGTCGCAGCAAAGACTAAAACAAAGGTTTCTAGCATCTCTTGCCAGTAGCCAAGATTGAGAATCGTCAGCAACGCGCCAATAATGAATAACACCAGCGGAAGACTACGATGCAGATACCAAGCAATGGCCGCCGTCATTAAGATCGGCATCGCAGGTGGCATCCATTTAAAAATGTCTACAACAAACAGAATAATGGTTTCAAGAAAGAGAGAAATCGCATCAAACAGCCCAGCAGCGTTAAATGTTAGCCAATCAACCCCTGCTTCCATCCACTCACCCAATGGGATTTTGTTGTCAGTAATAAAATTCACAATATAACCTTGATGTTGCGGGTGGGCAGTGCCCACCCATTTGAATTACGCTTTTGAATCAATGTAGTTTTTCACCGCTGAAGCCGCGTCTTTACCGTTGATGGTCTTCACGCCTTCTAGCCACTTTTCAACCTGCTCTGGGTTGGCTTTTAGCCACTGCTGAGCCGCAATTGAAGGTTTAACATTTTGATTCAAGATGGCTTCCATCAACTGGTTTTCCATCTCAAGGCTAAACTCAAGGTTTTTCAGTAGTTGGCCAACGTTGCCACATTCAGACAAGTAGTTCGCTCGCACGTTGGTGTACACGTTCGCACCGCCGTAGTTCGGGCCAAAGAAGTCATCGCCGCCCGCGAGGTATTCCATCTCAATATTGCTGTTCATTGGGTGCGGTGCCCAACCAAGGTAGACAATCCACTGATTGCGGCGTACAGCGCGTGCCACTTGAGACACCATGCCGGCCTCGCTGGATTCAACCAGGCTGAACGATTTCAGGCCAAATGCATCGCTATCTATCATGGATTGGATTAGGCGGTTGCCGTCATTTCCTGGCTCAATGCCATAAATGCGGTCGCGGAATTTGTCGGCGTTTTTCGCGATATCAGCGAAGTCTTTAACCCCCGCTTCATAGACGTATTTCGGTACTGCTAGCGTGTACTTCGCACCCTCTAGGTTGGCACGTACGGTTTCCACTGTGCCAGCCTCACGGTATTTAGCGATATCTCCCTCCATCGTTGGCATCCAGTTGCCAAGGAAGATATCGATATCACCGTTTGCCATCGATGAGTAAGTGACGGGTACAGAGAGCAGATCCGTCTTGGTTTGGTAACCCAGACCTTTCAGTACTTCAGACGTGACTGCGGTGGTCGCGGTAATGTCCGTCCAACCGACATCGGCGAAACGCACGGTTTCACACTGATTGGCATACGCATTGATCGCTAAACTCGACAGGGCGAGTGTTGAGAAGGTTTTCGTCATCATAGACATGTTGATTTCCTTTTTACTAACTTTCTGTTTTTACTAACTGCTTATTATGTTGACCGGCCGCAACGTGCCGGTCCGTGCTCGCTTTTTGCGAGTCTTTCCTTCGCTTTACTTAATGATGTGCGCACGTTTGGGCGCATGAATTCGCTGTTTTTCTTGCCATTTCGGTGCAACCCACACAGGTTGGTTGTCTGGCTCAAGCAGAGGCTTGCCCAGAATCATATCCGCTGCACGCTCAGCCACCATGATGGTGGGCGCGTTGAGGTTGCCATTAGGAATGGTCGGGAAGATGGATGAGTCCACAACACGCAAACTCTCCACGCCACGAACTCGACAGCTTTCATCCAATACCGCCATCGGGTCATCGTCTGCGCCCATTTTGCAGCTGCACGACGGGTGGTACGCACTCTCTACGTTCTGTTTCACCCACTCGTCAATCGCCTCATCACTGGTGACGTCGCTGCCGGGTTGAATCTCTTCACCGCGAAACGCATCCATCGCTGGCTGGTTGAGAATCTCTCGTGTCAGGCGAATGCAATCTCGCCAGTCCTGCTTGTCTTGCTCAGTCGAGATGTAGTTGAACTCAATCTGCGGCTTATCGTGCGGATTCGCCGACGTGATCGCCACGCGACCACGACTTTCAGGCTTATTGGGGCCAACATGCACTTGAAAACCGTGGCCATCAAACGCCGCGCGTCCGTCGTAACGCATCGCTGCAGGCAAAAAGTGATATTGAATATTGGGCCACTTCAACCCTTCACGTGAACGAATAAAGGCGCACGACTCAAAATGGTTGGTGGCCCCTAAACCTTTGCGCGTCAGGATCCACTCAGCGCCGATCATGCCCTTACTGATTAAGCCAAGTTTGCTGTTAAGGGTAATGGGCTGGGTGCAGTGATATTGGAAGTAGACCTCTAAGTGATCTTGCAGGTTTTCACCCACACCCGGTAGATCATGTTTGACCTCGACACCCGCCGCCTCAAGCACCGCTTTAGGTCCAATGCCGGACAGTTGCAGCAATTGCACCGAGCCAATGGAACCGGCACTTGAGACGATCTCTTTACTCGCCATTGCTTGCATAACCTGACCCGACTTTTCATACTCCACGCCAATGGCACGGCCGTTATCGAGCAGCACTTTGCGCGCAACGACGCCTTTAATCAGAGTCAAGTTTGAACGCTTACGGGCACGCTTTAGGTAGGCGTTAGACGTAGAAGCGCGAACCCCTTTGTCTACCGTCATGTCCATCGCACCAAAACCTTCTTGCTGATAGCCATTGTAATCGTCGGTTTCGGGATAGCCCGCTTCCACGCCAGCATCAATAAAGGCGCGGTATAGCGGATTGAGTTCCATATTGTTGCCACCACAGGTGCCAAGCGGCCCATCGCCGCCTCGGTAGGCATCTGCGCCGCCCTGCCAAGATTCCGCTCGGCGGAAATAGGGCAGACAGGCTTGGTAGTTCCAACCCTCGGCGCCGTGTTCCTGCCACTGGTCAAAGTCACAGGCGTGACCGCGCACATACACCATGCCATTGATGGATGAGCTACCACCCAACACTTTGCCCCTTGGGCAGTGCAGTTGTCGGCCATCTAAGCCTTGCTCAGGCGTCGTTTCAAATTGCCATGCGTATTTTTCACTGTTCATGGGGTAAGAGAGCGCCGTTGGCATCTGGATAAAAATGCTCTTATCGCTGCCCCCGGCCTCAAGCAGCAGCACTTGGTGCTCACCGCTTTCGGTCAATCTGTCCGCCAGTACACAGCCCGCTGAACCAGCGCCCACAATGATGTAGTCGTAACGAGTTGTCATTGTCTGCCTCCCGTTACGCGTATGGGCTTTCGTAGCCGCCAAGTTCCACCAAAATACTCTTGGTTTGGGTATAGTGGCGCAGGGTTTCTGGGCCATTTTCACGACCAAGACCAGAGAGCTTGTAGCCGCCCACTGGCATTTCTGCCGGGGAATCGCCCCAAGTGTTGACCCAGCAAATACCCGCTTGCATCTGATGAATCACTCGATGCGCTCGAGACAGGTTTTGAGTAAAGACACCCGCTGCCAAGCCATAGTCGGTGTTGTTCGCACGCGCGATCACCTCGTCTTCATCGCTAAAGGTGAGCACGGACATGACAGGGCCAAAGATTTCCTGCTGCACGTGAGGCATGTCATCATCGCAATCAATAAACACTGTTGGCTGAACGAAATTGCCGTTTGCTAGCGCGCCATCTTTCACCGCCTCACCGCCAGTCAATAAGGTCGCGCCGCTCTGCTTGGCACTTTCAATCGCTGCGAGCACTTTTTGTTGATGCTCTTTAGAAATAAGCGCGCCAATCTGGGTCGCCTTATCCATAGGATCGCCAACCACCAGTTTCTCGGTTCGCGCTTTAAGTTGTTCAATAAACGCGGGGTATAAGGACTCATGCACAAACACACGAGTGCCGTGAGTACACACTTCGCCTTGGGTATAAAAATTTGCCACCATCGCTGCCGACACCGCATCGTCAAGCTTGGCATCATCAAAAATGATCAGCGGTGACTTACCACCAAGTTCCATGGTGACGTGCTTGAGCGTACGCGCACTGTCTGCCATCACTTTCTTGCCCGTACCCGACTCACCAGTAAACGACACCTTGGCGATATCAGGATGTGCGGTCAGCATTTGACCAACGCGATGATCCCCTTGCAAGACGTTAAAGACGCCATCAGGCAGCCCTGCTTCAGTGAATATCTCAGCCAGTTTCAGCGCGGTCAGTGGTGTCTCTTCCGACGGTTTGAAAATCATCGCATTTCCTGCGGCGAGGGCTGGAGCGGATTTCCACATAGCGATCTGAATCGGGTAGTTCCACGCGCCAATCCCTGCGCAAATGCCCAGCGGCTCGCGACGTGTGTAGAAAAACTGTGATTCACTTAGGGGCTGCTGCTCACCTTGAAGCGCAGGAGCAAGCCCGGCAAAGTATTCGATCACGTCTGCGCCGGTGACGATGTCCACTTCCAGCGCTTCTTGCAAAGGTTTACCCGTATCCGACACTTCGAGTGCGGCGAGTTCATCATTGCGCTCACGCAGCAGCGCCACCGCTTTGAGCAAAATGCGGCTGCGCTCAGTGGCACTCATCGCTGACCAAACAGCAAAGCCTTTCTTCGCCGATTCAATCGCAAGCGCGAGATCGGCTTCGCTGGCTTGACCTATGGTCGCCAAAGGTTCACCCGTTGCCGGGTTGTAGGTGGTAAATGTTTCACCAGACGTTGCCTGGTGGGCTTTACCGTCGATAAATAGTGATTTCATATCCATGTAAAGTCTGACTTAAATTATTTTTGTGAGTAAAACGTGAGTTGTTTATCGAGATAATCGTTGATGATTTGGCGCGCCATATCGGCGTCTATGCCTTGCGGGTTGAGCGTCCCGCGAATCCAAATCCCATCGATCAACGCAGCGATACCGTGCGCGACCACCTCCACCTGTTCGGCAGAGAACAGCGCCTTGAGTTCGATCTTCAGATGAGAGAGCAAGCGCTTCTCATTGACTTGCTGAAGACGTTTGAGCTGAGCGTCGTGCATTGAGTATGACCAGAAAGCCAGCCAGGTTTTGGCCACCTTATTCTCTGCTTGATAACCGACAAAGTTGCCATCAATGATGGCGTTGATGCGTTCAACGTGGGCGTCTTTTGGCAACACCTTGAGTTTCTCGGTGATGGTGGTTGAGAGCTGACGCAAAATCTCACGCATCGTCTCCTCTAACAGGCCATGTTTACCGCCGAAATAGTGGTTGATGATGCCCGTCGACACACCCGCTTCTTTGCTGATCAGCGAGATACTCGCCGCGTGTAATCCTACGCGGTCAATCACCGTCATGGTGGCCTGCACCAATTGCGGTTTTCGAATTTGCGGCATCCCAACTTTCGGCATCAAACGGCTCCATTTATTTTTTATTGAACGTTCAGTTAAATATAAAATGCCTGAAAATTAGTTCGAACTCAAATGATTTTTCATTAACGTAAAGAATCAATCCTGATTGAGAGGCGAAAACGGGTGAGAAGAAAACCGCAAAAACGACACAAAATTGCTACATTTTAGCGACAATGATCGCCTTCAAATAACTGAAAGTTATAGATATGAAGTAATAGCAGCATCAATTACGCCACTTAAAAGTGAGAGGAGACCAATGAGTGCGATTTACACGCAAGAGCAGCAAGAGATAAAAATCACGTATACGAAATATTGTTGATTAGCCCACTAAACAAAGTGCACAACACTAAACTTGGCTTGTGGCAAAAATGGAGAGTGTTGGGCTCAGGCGCTATACCACCGCCAACAGCTTTTTGAGCAAGGTTTCCGCATTAGTCGGTTTGACGATGTAATCCACCGCGCCCAATTTGAGGCACTCGACAAAGCTGTGTTTATCGGTATTGCTGGTCAGCATAATGATGGGCACATGTTTAAGTGGCTCGAGCTTTTTAAACGCTTTTAATGTCTCAACACCGTTCATCACAGGCATATCAATGTCGAGTAGTACGGCACTGGGTGGGAACACTTTGGCTTTCATAATCGCTTCAGCGCCATTCGAGGCCGTTTCCACCCGAAATCCTTTCGGTTGCAAAATCGTGGTGATGATTTTAAGCATCATTTTCTGATCATCGGCGACAATCACCAAAGGCTCTGTTTCTTTGGTTTTCGGCTTAGCACTTCTTACCTGAGCGCCGAGATCACTGAAGTAGACCTCATTAAG
Source organism: Vibrio sp. R10-SG3-ISO3 (assembly GCF_059834225.1). Lineage (NCBI taxonomy): Bacteria > Pseudomonadati > Pseudomonadota > Gammaproteobacteria > Vibrionales > Vibrionaceae > Vibrio > Vibrio sp. R10-SG3-ISO3. Next base: position 13,321 of record NZ_JCBDHE010000018.1, read on the forward strand.
GTTCTTAAATTCATCTAAGCCCTGCTTCATACGCCCGCTGGTCTCATCGCCTTCTAGGCTTTCATGGCGCTCACCTAATTCATTGAGATCCCTTGCCAAATCATCCAAAAGACCACCCTGAATGCCTTTCTCATCATTGATCGATCCTTCGATACCATCGAGTTGCAGCGACACGTCGAACATATCTCGGCGCGAATCCTCTATCTCTTGCTCCAATTCGCTGACTTTGATCTGCTGCATCAGCGCCTCAGACGTGAGATCCAACAGCAAACGCACCTTGTTCATGTCATAAACAGGATTGATCGTGTCGTAGAGAAAAAAGCGCTTCGACATGCACTCTTGGTAGGCTTGCTCACGGTACTCTCGATTACAAAACAACACCGACAAATGAGGGTATTTCATGATGTTCGACAGCGCACTGTGTGAATCAAGCAACTGGTACAAATCAATCGCAAACTTAGGGTCTTCAAAGGCGTAGATGAACATGAAGGCAGTGTGCTGACCACGCGCAAACTCAATAAACTCTTTTTGATCCTCTTTTAAATTGGAAAAGACCAGTTCACTGGCCCGACCACGCAGAACCTCCTCCATCAAGTCACGAATTTCATGTGACTCATAAAACACCACAACGGTAATCGATTTATCCATATCTTTTCTCGGCCCTTAAATCAGTGAAACTAAAGAATGCCCAAGGTGTTCAATTGCTGCTCTATCTGCGTCAGCTCCGTCTTAATCTGCTCGATGTTGTGCGCTGCTAAATCAACGTCTTGATTGTTCAGCTCTATCTGTTTAAACAGTTCACTCACATAAGCCGCGCCACTTGAAGCCGAAGAGCCTTTCGCGGCGTGCGCCAAGCTTTTGATCTTATTATAGTTCAAAGCAGAGATGGCCGACTCAAGATCGGCCACTTCCGTTTGAATACTTTCCCAATACATGGTGAGGATCTCACTGATGATCGCTTTGTCATCGGTCCCAATCACCTCAACTAAGGTCTCTAGTCTCAGACCCTTTTCCATCCCCTCTTCCGTTTCCCCTTCCTGCGTATCAGGAGCGCTGGCTTGCGCGGCACTGATCTGTTTCAGCCAATGCGCCAGTTTGCTCTTCAATAAACCAATTTCGACCGGTTTGGAGATGTAGTCGCTCATGCCCGCTTTGAGGCAGGTGTCCGCTTCTCCCACTAAGGCGTTAGCGGTGATCGCGATAATGGGGATCGGTGCTTGAGATCGCTGTGCTTCACGCTGCCTGATCTGAGCCGTGAGCTCGTAGCCATCCATATTGGGCATATGGCAATCGGTCAAAATTAAGTCGTAAGCGCCGCCTTCCCACATCTCTAGACCTTCGACCCCATCATTGGCGATATCATGGGCAATCCCGAGATTGTCCAACTGACGGCCAATCACCATTTGGTTGGTTTTGTTATCTTCGGCCACCAGCACACGTACCCCTTCGGTGGCAAGTTGAGTAAGCATCGACCCACTCGCGCCATGCGCGCTTTCTAAACTCTCTTCCGGCCATTGAAAATCAGGACTCACCAGACCGCAAAGCACGCCAATGCCATGAATCAACTCACTCGGTTTAAGCGGATGCCCTGCAATCACGAACAGATAAGGATTCACATACCCTTTTGATTTGATTGGATCTTCTTCGATCATTAAACGCAGCGCGCCATCGCTGTCAATTTGAGCGTCAAAGAGCGGATCGCAGATCAAAATAGGCTTTTTGTCGCCCTCACGGCGAGTGACGGGTTGCCACTCTTGTGGGCTCGATAACACCGTCATGTCTGTTACGCCTAACTGCACTAAGCTGTGTTCACAGCCATCTTGGAACGGCGCTTTACTTAAGCCAATCACAATCGGCTGATTCGCCAACATCACGTTGCTAAATTCTGGCGTACGGTCAATCACCTCTGGGATGGGAATCGTGAGCGAGAACGTACTGCCGACCCCTACTTCACTGCGCACCGCCACTTCACCGCCCATTAACTCAACAAAAGATTTGGTGATGCTCAGGCCAAGCCCTGTCCCGCCATATTTACGAGTGGTCGAGGTGTCCGCTTGCTGGAAGGGAGTAAAGAGCGATTGCAATTGGGTTTCACTGATGCCGATGCCGTTGTCACTCACCTCGATGTGCAGCAAAGATTGAGTGTGGTCAAAGCGGCTCACCAACTTCACTAATCCTCGTTTGTCCTCGTAGTGGGAAAACTTGATCGCGTTGCCCGTTAGGTTAAGGATAATTTGTCGGATGCGTAGGGAGTCAATAGCAATGCTTTGTGGGATAGACAAGTCTGGCTCCAACACCAGATCGACGTTTTTGTCCGACGCGTTGACCCAAAGATTCGCAGCGGTTTTTTCCATGATTTCAAGCAGCGAATTAGGCGTCCACTCAATTTCGATTTGGCCTGACTCAATTTTAGAGAAATCGAGTATGTCGTTGATGATATCAAGCAGGGCAAATGAAGAATCACGCACTGTGGTCGCCATGCGTTTTTGGTCGGCGTTGAGTGGGGTTTGTCTCAGCAGTTCAATCATGCCGATCACGCCGTTCATCGGGGTGCGTATTTCATGGCTCATGGTCGCAAGAAATGCCGACTTCGCCTCGTTAGCCCGCTGGGCAGCGAGCGTCTCTTTTTCTAACTCGGTTAGGATGCGTTTCTGCTCGGTAATGTCGATGTTGATACCAAACATCTTGACCGGTTTGTTGTCGTCATCATACACGATAGCCGCCGCCACCTTCGCCCAGCGTACATCGCGCTGTCCTTTACGACGAAAACGAAATTCCGACTCGATCGCCAAATCAAACTGCATCGCGTCTTGAATCTCTTTCTCTATCGCATCAATGTCCTCTTCCAACACGCGGTCACGCCAGTCAACGTAGGTGAGTGGGAGCCCCTCTTCGACACCATAAAGATCATAGGTACTCGGATCCCAGCGCAATTCATCCGTCTCAATGTTGTACGCCCAGTTACAAATCCCACCCGCTTCTGACGCGATGTTGATTCCGCGAATCAACTCTTCGCGTTGATCGCGTGCGTCACGCAGCTCCTGTTCAAAGGTCTTGCGTTCCGTGATGTCTTCAATAATGGAGATATAATATTTGGGCTGCCCTTCGTCATCTCTCACCAAAGAGATGTTGAGATTTGCCCAGAAAACGCTTCTATCTTTGCGGATATAGCGCTTATCTAGGGTATAAAAGTCTGAGTGGCCTTCTAGCAAGTCCTTTAAATAGCCTTTGCTTACAGAGAGATCTTCATGATAGGTAATGTCTACCACATTCAGTTCAAGCAACTCCTGTTCAGAGTACCCCAAACTGGCACAGATACGCTGGTTGACTTCCAGCATTTTTCCATCCAGCGCAACACGAGCAATCCCGACGGCGGCTTGGTCGAAAGCGGTACGATAAATGGTCTCTCGTTCTTTTAGCTGTTTTTGCAGGCTTAATTGCTCATCTTTGATCGCTTGCTGCTCGGTGATATCGCGTATTGCAGCGACAAACAAGCTCTCGTTTTCCAATCTCGCTTCGCCCACTGAGATTTCAACAATGATGATGGCCCCGCTTTTGTGCTGCGCCTTGACGGTTCGCAGTTGACCGATAAATTGACGGATCTCTTGGTCAAAATAGCATTGGCGCGCTTCGTCGTCTTTCAAAGTGGTTTGCGGTAGGAGCACTGCGATAGGTTGACCTATCATTTCGTGCTGCTTGCGACCAAACATCAACTCCAACGAGTGGTTTACGTCAATAATGATCCCTTTGTCATTCATGACTATCGAACCATCGATGGCGGTATCAAACACGGTTCTTAAACGCTTGGCGGCTTCGCGAGATTCTCTGGTACTCTCTTCGATACGCCTTTCAAGCTCAAGCCTAGCGATCTCGTCATCTTTCTTAATTTCCGTAATGTCGTTGTGCACCAGAATAAAGTGGGTCACCTTGCCTTCATCATCAAAGACGGGGTCAACACTGAGGTTATTAATGAAGGTAGTGAGATTTTTCCGGTAATTGATCATCACACAGGTACAGCTTTTGCCGTGCTCGATCGCTTCCATCACGCGCTGCTTAGAAGAACGCTCTGTTTCTGCTCCCCAGAGCACTTGATAATGTTGATCGATCAGTTCGTCTGCTCGGTAACCAGTGAGAAATTCAATCGCTTGGTTGACGAAGATGATCGGCATCGAGGTTTGTCTGGCATCGGCAATCATGATGCCAGAAGCCATCGCGTTCATCGCCGTGCGTTGCAGCTCGACTAGCTGCTGCTTCTCGCTCACTTCACTGAGCAATCCATCCCGCTCATACAGTTTTTCTTTCAGTTCCAGTAACGCGTTGTTGATCGAGCTGACTTCATCTTTTCCTTGGCGCTTTTCAATCTCTGGCTCCAAGTTACCATTGGCGATTTCCAGTATGGCTTGAGTCACCTTTTGCAAAGGGCGCGTCAATATGCGCGAGGAGAGATACCAGAGTGAGATGATCAACATCAACGCGACAAAGAATATCCACTTGCCCAGTTTCATCAGCTCAGCGTATTCGTTGTAGGCGATATTTTTGTCGACCCGGATCAAGGTCGACCAATTCGGAACCGGCACGTCGGTCTCACTACTGAAGTGCGCAAAAGCGGTGAACTGCTCGATGCCTTTGCGTGCATGAGTTGAAATGACTGTCCCCGTCAAACCAGCAATCGCACGTTTTGCTCCTTCGACCCCCTCATTGACCAAATTGAGCTGGCCCAGGACCGAAAAGTCGCGCTCATAAGTGGTGGTTTGTTGGACAAGCGGGTCGTAATCAACAATCACGTTGCCTTGTTCATCCAGTAGGGTGAGCTCGGCATAAGGTAAGCCTTTTTGCGCCAGCAGTTGGTAGGCTTTCTCAAAACGCTGCTCAACAATAGTAAAATCCAAGATATTGAGCCAATAGCCAATCAGGGTGCCTTGGGTGTCGTAGATTTTCGAGCCGATCAGGAGATCAAACTGCTGCTCATTGGTGTCGATGATGCGCTTGGTTGGGCCGAAGAAAAACACATCCCCGACGGCGTGCTCGGCGCTAGAAATCGCTTTAAACCAGTTGGATTCCACCACCTCTGATTTGGAAATATTGTTGCTGAAAATCGTTTTTCCTAAATGGTTGCGGCTATTTTCTGCAATCATTTCTCCATTGAGATCCATGATACCGATGCGCCGATAGACTGAATAGTTCTTGATAAGTCGATTAAGCGAGGCCAAAAATTCCGGATCTGTGACATCATATTTAAGCTCGGCTTCATTTTCCAACTCACCCAGCACTAAAGGAAAAATCGACGCGTCGTGATAGCGCTCCATTAAGTTTTGCTCAATCAAATAGGTCAGGAACTTAGCTTCCCGCTCTAAGCCGTTGGAAGTGTATTGCTTGAGCAGCCCATCACTTTTACTCAGCATTAGATAGGTCGCGGACATCATGAAAAGTCCAACAATCATCAGTCCTATTGGCAATTGCTTTGAAAGTTTCATTTTCTGTCCTTAGGCTATTAGAGTTATTGTTTGCGGTGCTCAGTCCATAATCCCACTTGGCCACGATTGACTCTCGCCACTGCCTGCTCACTAGGTTCAGGGCGAGCTAAACCAAACCCTTGACCGATATCGCAGCCCAAACGCTGTATCGCTTGCAGCGTTTTATTGTCTTCAATCCCCTCTGCCACGACTTTGAGACCAAAGTCTTGGGCGAGGCCAATACAGCGCTGACATACGGCCAGTGATTTTTCATTCTCTAGCACATCAAACACAAAGCTCCTGTCAATTTTGAGCTCGTTAAAGGGTAGAGAGTGCAGCTGGGTGAGGGTTGCATAGCCGGTACCAAAATCATCAATCGAGACGCCAAAATTGAGCATCCGCAAGCGAAGTAACGACACATGCACGCTTTGTGGATCGTTTGAAATCAAAGTTTCGGTCAGTTCGCACACGATGCGATGATTGCTGATGCGAAACTCTGCCGCTTTGTCCGACAACCACTGCGGGAAGTGCTCATCTTCCAGCACTTGGCTAGAGACATTGAGTGATAAGGTGAGATGCTCATACGCGCTGCCTAACTGAGAAAAAGCGTGCATGGCGGCGTTGATCACTTGCAAGGTGAGCCGCATCATCAAACAGCTGTTTTCCGCAGTCGAAATAAAGCGGCCGGGCAGAATCAAGGTGTTCTCATCGGGTTCGATTCGCGCCAAGGCTTCAAAGCCCATCAACTGCATGGTGTCTAATGAGTATTGTGGCTGAAAATACGCTTTTACATGTTTGTTATCGAGATGCATTGCCAACGCTTGCGGCGTTAACGGCTCACTCTCGAGCGGTTGATCGTGCACATCGCAGCCCGGTTTACGATGCAGGTAGTGGCGAATCATCGCAGCCGTGATGGGCTTGGACGATACGCCTAAAATACGCAGATGGTAGCTTTCGGTGAGCGTGCGCGTAGAGCGAATCAACGCATCGTCTTCACCACTAATGATGACGATGTCGCCGCGAAATCGTTCATTACTCAACTTTTGCAGTAAATAGAGTCCATCCGAATCGGGCATATTAATGTCACAAAAGATAAGATCGATGTGCGCCCCAGCCACTACGTCATACGCTTGCGCCCCATTCCCTGCCTCATGAATATCAAAGCGCCCCAACGCATTAAGCGTGGACGCTAACATGGTGCGGATAATGGGCTGATCATCAACAATCAGAATGGATTTGGTCACAAACACTTCGCCTTTGAGAACGATATCTAAACGAAAGTATAGTAAACAATTACCGTGATGATGCTTTAGTTAATAATTGATCATGCTGATATATCAGCCTTTATTTTAGAAAGGGCTGATATAGATTTGTGATAGTGAACAGAGAGAATAACTCGCTAAGCGCGAGGGAGAGCCAGCGAGGAAATGGCGTGTCTTGTGAGTCTAGGGGGCAAGGACTGAAATCAAAATGCTGTAGAGCGTGTACAATCTGTTTCATTCACGCAAGATGATCCCAGCCCTCAATTCTTAGTTAGGCGTCAACATTAACTTAATGCACGTCTCTCACCAAGCGAACCCAATTATCAATTGAGATGTAATCCGTGGCCATCTCAGAAGCAAGCTCATAGTCGGCAGGTATACCGCTTTTGGGATCACTACGTTGTGCGCCGGCGCCATGCCAATCGTAGTATTGAGTAGAATCAGAATTTTTCTTACTCCATGCCTGCGCAAAAGAAACGTAGACCGCCGTGTGTTTAAAGTCACCTTGAGTGGTATTCGTCCAAAAATAGTACGAATCATTGCTTGACTCAAACTGAGTTGGTGTCACATCAAAATAAGTCGTGTTGATCGCGGGTAGATCTTTCTTTTCGTAGTCAACCAGAGATTGAAGCTCTTTTGCGTTAGGTAAACGCCAATCACTATACCCTGCCAAAGTGGCGTTTTCGGCGTACTCCAGTGCGTCAACCCAGTTCATCCTTTCGCCACTGTCACTTTTCGCCCACATCAAGCCAGTCGAGCGATCTGTAACGGTACCATCTTGATTATCAACGTAATCCATTTCATAGAGAGTCGTTGTGCCACGAACTGCGCGTACGTAGTTACCTGGTACAAACATATTATCGGAGTCCTGAATTTCTGACCCATCAAAAAACAACCCTGTTTCATAGGATTTGATATGTCCATCGGCAAAATTGAAGCCGAAGCCACCCTGCAGCCCTCCATGAGTGGTGAAATTTTGTACTGCCCCTTTGTTATACACGGTGCTAGACCAAAATGCACCGGCAAAAGGCAAACGCTTATCGTATTCAAAATCGAAGTATTCGGTATCGATATAAG
>NZ_JCBDHE010000019.1:0-28198 GCF_059834225.1 Vibrio sp. R10-SG3-ISO3
AAAAAAAAACCTCCTAATACATGCTTTCAGGTTATTATGCAACAGAGGTTTAAGCTCTACAAAATATGGATAAATATCTAATAAATAAGGAACAAGGAACAAGGAACAAGGAACACAATGTTTTTAAAAAACTCAGTTATTGCAACGTCAGTTATTGCTGTAATCGCACTTGCAGGTTGTGGGAGTGATAATGATGAAGGAGACAAAACACTATCAGATAGCGAAGTTTCAGCACTAATTAAATGTAGTAACTTAGCAGAAGCAACTCCATGTACTCAGAATGTATACGGTTCTTGGGGTGTACTTGTTTCACCAGACTATGCCGATGATTACTGTAATGGAGTGTACTGCTTTGCAGATGGTAGTTCGGCACCAGAATACCCTCACCTAACTCGGTTTAGAGATTCTGGTGAGCTAATACCTACCTACTACTTAGACGCTGTAGATCCTCGTTTTGAATATGCCTTGAACAAAGCTGAAGAGATCATTGGATATCAGTTATTTGATAGAAAAGGAGTTATCTCACTTGAGTTCGATGATACCCCATTCTTTGATATCGACTACTCAGAACTGCCTACAGATTGGGGATTTATTTGGAGCAAAGGGACATTATCAGGGTCTTGCAGTTCAGGAAGAGTTTCAAGTAGACCGTACAGCACCAATCTTGTTTCTTATGCTGTAGGCAACGATTACGGTATAGATAAAACCAAATGGGGTAGTGGGTATGCATGGATACAGTTAGACAGTATATCTGAGCCTGATCCCGGCTGCACAACAATCGCGAACAATGAGGTAAGCTTGCATGAGTTAGCACATGCTCTTGGTATGAGTAATCACTTTGATGGGTTTGGTAACGGAGCTGCATTCAATAAAAATGCTGAACGTGTTTTACGCAATATGTACAGTAAGCAAAACCCTGCTGGACAGCCATTTGATTCGTTAAATATCGAGCCATAGGCGTAAACTAGCGGTTATGTTTAGAAATTAGTTGATATATTGGAGAGATTGTTGGAAAGCAAAGTGACAACAATCTCTCTTTTAATGTTAGAGCATAGGAAATTCGCTAATTACAATTGCTTTAAGGGCTTGACGACACTATCTAAGCCTTCAATCTTTAACGCGAGGCAGAGCTTAAGCAAGTCACCAAGCTCGCCCTTTGGGAAGCCTTTGCGATCAAACCACAGCAGGTATTCTTCAGGTAGGTCAATGAGAATGCGGCCCGCGTATTTGCCAAAAGGCATAGGGGTGCGAGCCAGTTTGATGAGGTTTTCTTTTTCAAGCATGGTGGGGTAACCAGAGTGCGCTGTTTGGATAAATGGGTCGCGCGATACCCTAACATGACTACCCTTCTCGCACCACATGTGCGTATTCGACAATCACTTGATTGCCTTCGATATAAGCGTTTTGGATTTCGCCATCAACGCTCATACGGCTCTGCAAGTAGACAATTTTCGGTCCCTGATCGCTGCGTTCTTTTAAGCTGGGCACCACCAATTTGGGGTCTAAGTGAAGTAAGTGACAGAACTTGGTGACAAAAGGCATTGTCATCGGCGCCTCACCGCGCAGCACGCGCGAGAAGCTCAGTTGGTTCATGCCCAGTTTCTTCGCAAACTCCATTTGCGTTAGGCGCATCTTTGATTTTTGCGACATCCAAGTCGTGTAGATCGCCTCTCTGTCTTGTTCGGTAAATTCCATGCTGCTCTCGTTGTTCAATGGTCGCGATAATAAAGTTGAGTCAATAAGGCGGTATTGTCCGCGCAGCGCGTCAAGACGATGTCAGAGAGAAGTTAGCGCAATTTGAATCTTTGGCGAGAAATCTGCGGGCACAAAGTGCCCGCGATATATCGAGGGGAGAGTTAGAACAGGCTCGCTAGCAGGCGCTTAAACCAATCCACCAGCTTCTTAAACAAGCCACCTTCCTCGACAGGTTGCTGGGCAATCAGTGGGGCCGTCGCCACGGTTTCGCCATCGATGCTGTAAATGACTTGTCCTAGGGTTTCGCCTTGTGCAATCGGCGCAACAAGATCGGAACTAAATTCAACTTCGGCGGTGAGCTTGGTGACGTCTCCTTTCGCTAGAGTGATGAAAACATCTTTTTCCACACCCACGTCCACGGTATCGGTTTTACCCATCCACACTTTAGGTGAGGCGACCGATTGACCGGCTCGGGTTGGCGAGATGGTATCGAAGAAGCGAAAACCGTAGCTCAGTAACTGCTTGCTTTCTGACTCACGTGATTTGGTGCTGCTTGAACCCATCACAACCGATATCAAACGCATGTCGCCACTGGTTGCTGATGTCGCTAAGCTGTAGCCGGCGCCGCTGGTATAACCGGTTTTCATACCATCGACATTCATGCTGCGGTCACGCAATAAACCGTTACGGTTGTATTGAGTAATGCCGTTGTAGGTGTAGGAGGTTTCGCTGTAGAGCGGATAAATGTCCGGTAGTTCACGAATAATCGCTTGGCTGAGCTTAGCGATATCCCGAGGTGTGGAGAACAGACCATCGCTATCTAGACCATGGGGGTTGGTGTAGGACGTGTTGGTGAGTGTCAACTTGTCCGCCCAAGAGTTCATCAAGCTAACGAACGCGTCCTCGCTGCCTGCCACATGCTCAGCAATGGCGACACTGGCGTCATTACCTGATTGAACAATCAACCCGCGGTAGAGATCCATCAACTTCACGTCGGTGCCGACTTCAATGAACATCTTCGATGAATCAGGGAAGTTCTTCGCCCATGCGCGTTGGCTAATTCGAACATCATCGTCTAAGGAGATGTTGCCTGCTTTCACTTCTTGCCCAGCGACATAGGCCGTCATCAACTTAGTCAGACTGGCTGGGTTAAGTTTGGTGTCGGCGTTTTTCTCGACTAACACGTGACCTGTGTTGTAGTCCATCAAAATATACCCATTGGCGCCCAACACCGGCGCATCAGGAACAATCGTTGGAGCAGCCACTGCTACGTGAGCAGTCGCCAAAGAAGAAAGGAAGACCGACGCTATCAAAGAGTGTTTTTTCATAATTCGCGGTAAATGTCCTGTTGGGTTAACACACTTACCTGAGTATAAACAACCTGATGCTGCTTGCAGCCCTGTTGTAATCAATGGTTACTATTGAGCGAGATTTGACGTAACAATCACACGGCAACAGGTAAAAAGAGTAAGGACGAAAAAGCCAGCGACTGGTCGCTGGCTTTAGTAATAGGTCACAACACTCAGCATCGATGCTGAGTGTGGATTCCGCTTATCAATTTGCGAATCCCGAGAGCGTGCGCTTCACCGAAAATGGATTTTTGGTGCGTCGATTACGGTAGCGATACCAGAGGTACGTCGCGACGATCGAGAAATAGAGATAGCTCATCACAAATACCAGCGGTGAAGTAATTAGACCTTGTGATACACCGAAGAGCACGCCCGCCGCGGCGACAAAGAACTTCGCGAACAAACCGAGTATCAACATCGCCAACGCCAATTGCGGGAATTGAACACGCTGAAACGCGCACCAGTAGCAGCTTGCGACTGCCAGTGTCGCAATCGAAACACCGAGCAAGAAAGAGTGAAAGTGATCAGCAGACGCTACGCCCGCAGATACAGACATCATAAGGATAAGAAACAGTTTCATTGTGTGCCTCGCTTTTTAAACCTAGAAAAAAGCTTCCTTTCATTTTCGCAAACTCATTTTGCGTATATTTTCGCCTTTCCCCCACCAAATGCAAGCGCGTTTTTTGACCCAAAATAGGCTCATCCGACCAGAATCAACAATGGTTAAATAATTGTTACAGATAGATTTACTGGAGTGATTACACTACCTGGGCTTGCAGCCTTCACACACATAAATCGGCACAAAAATTACAAGTCGATAACAAACGTTACATCTAAAAATAGTGGCTGTTTTATGATCTAAATCACTTCAACACAGGCAAAAGTAGCGCCATTTATATACAGCAAAACCCTAGTTTTCATTTTTGATCCATAGATTGGCATAAGCGCATGCGTCATCAGTTTTAAAACATCGGTTACCCCACCTCTATAACAATGCGCTGTTCGATATTTACACGCTAGTCACGCTCTGATACCTTTCGCGCACTCAACTTTGTGCATTCCAACGGATGTCATTCACTCATGCCTTCAGAATACCGAATCAAAAAAATCGTCGAAATCGGAGACACGCTCCATCGCAGCGGCTGTGCGCCTTATAAGCTAGAAAAATACACTAAGTTTTACGCCCGTAAACACGGCGTCGATGTGATGGTTCAAGCCACGCCTACCACGGTGAACTATCAGTTTCCGGATGACAATAACGCCGTCGTGATGCGCCGCCATCCTCTCGCGTCGATCAATCTGAGTTTATTGGCCAATACCATCATTCGTATTAACCAACCCAGCTCCGAACCTGTTCCAGAGCCTATCGGTTACCCGAAATGGGTGATTGCTCTGGCGAACATGGGGATTCCACCGGCCTATTTGATGCTGGTCGGCAGTACCATCGATGCGATTTTACTCTCTGTGCTACTTGGTTTTGTGGTGTGGATGACGCAGCAAGTGTGTAAAGCTCGCCGTGCGATCGCGGTGGAGTTTGTCTCGGCGTTATTGACTGGCATTCTGGTGGCCTATTTTGCCAGCACATCGGCGCAGATACCGGTCTGGGCACTTTGTATTGCCTCCATCGTGCTGTTCGTTCCGGGGTTGTCGATTGCCAACTCCCTTGAGTGTCTCGCCTTCAATGATTTGGTGTCTGGCACGAGCTTACTCGGACAAAGTGCGCTCTCGTTGATTAAGCTGTTTGTCGGTATCGTTATGGGGCTCAACATTGGTGAAGCCATATGGGGGCAAGCTGCCGCTAGCACTTACATCAATCAAGTTCCGCTTTGGTTGCACGTCAGTGGCCTGTTTCTGATTTCGATTTCACTCGGCATTATCTTTAACGCAAGACCAAAGGACATTTTGCTGGGGCTGCCGGTGGCGATGCTCGGCATGTGGGGGCCATTTTATTTAGGCTTTGAGAGCGGCTGGGTCGTCGGAACTTGGGTAACGACAGTGCTGATCACTTTATATGGCACGTGGTTGGCGAAAAAGATGGAATTGACGGGTAGCATCTACATTGTGCAGGGCATCATCATTTTGGTTCCGGGTAGCCGCGTGTTAGTCAGTGCGGGCCAATCCGTCTTTGAACAATCGATTTTGCCCATTCCGAGTATCGGGCTTTCTGCGTTGTTCATGTTCTCAGCGATCGTGGCAGGGCAGATTACCGCGTACTCCCTCTATTCGCCAAAAATTGAACGCTAACGCCAAACACTCTAGCTTCTGAAACTAAGAGCCCTATTCGATAGTTACCTTTAGGCAGCTATGGAGTAGGGCTCTTTGCCTTTGTGTTTCATTTTACGACTGAAACTGCCTTTGCCTTTCTTCGCTTTCTCGACTTGTGTTCGATACATCGAACTCGTCACAAGTGCTTTTAAGGCGTTATCTTTCACCACCCCTCTGCCCATATCATGTTCCAACGTCACACTAAGCGTGAGATCGCCCTTACTTTTTTTCATCACTGTTCCTTTTTTCTCTTTGATTTGTTCGGTTCATAACACGGTTTATTTGACTGACAAAACACTCAATAGCAGGTTTTCACCAGTCACTTAGCCACACATTCAACCAAGCAATCGAATGTTACACTAGTTATACGAGCTACGATAATATTTTCGAAAGTAAACCTAGCGCAAAATTCTAATGAAAACATTTGTTTTTCTAAATAATTTACACCGATTTTTATTGACTTAGTTGCACTTAGCATTAGACTGTCAGGCAGCTAGAAAACGGTTCTTGTTTACTTTCGCCGTTATCGTTAGATTTCTTGTATATCTGCCTTAACGTCGTGCGCAATAGCAATCTCCTTTTCCACGCTATAGGTGCCGTCATGGCTTTATAAGATTTATCAAGGATATACATTATGTCTAACACTGTTACTGGTACAGTTAAATGGTTCAACGAAACTAAAGGTTTCGGTTTCATCCAACAAGAAAACGGTCCTGACGTTTTCGCTCACTTCTCTGCAATCACTGGCGACGGTTTCCGTACTCTAGTTGAAGGTCAAAAAGTTGAGTTCGTTGTTTCTCAAGGTCAAAAAGGCCCACAAGCTGAGAACATCAAAGTACTTTAATTTTCAAGTACTAAAGAATTATGATAGCCAGCATTCGCTGGCTATTTTTTTATTGAAGTATTATGGCACTCAAACCCACTATTTATAAATTTCGCATCAACTTGTCTGATACCAATCGTGACTTGTACGATGCCACTCAACTGACGCTTGCCCAGCACCCGTCAGAAACGACCGCTCGTATGATGGCCCGCGTCTTAGCGTACTGCCTACAATGGCAACCGGATTTAGCCTTTACTAAAGGTCTCTCTACCACCGAAGAACCAGACCTTTGGGTCAAATCACTCGACGATCAAACACTGCTTTGGGTCGATGTGGGTGAGCCCTCTCTTGACCGAATCAAAAAGTCGACGCGAATCGCTCAGCAAGTGATCGTCTACTCGTTCAATAGCAAATCTGATGTATGGTGGGAGCAAAGTAAAAACAAGGCCCATCAATACCCTGCGTCGATTTACCGTTTAGACGCTGACACCGTCGAAGCGCTTGCCGATGTGGTCGCTCGCACGATGGATTTGTCGGTGATGATCACCGGCGATAGTCTCTTTATTGATTGTGAACAGGGTTCATTTGAAGTCGCAGTCACGACACTTCAGCATCAGCACTGATCCTCTATTCGGGCGACACACACATTGTTGTGTCGCCCTTTTCAACACATTCTCTTCAAATACACTAAGCTAATATCTGTGACTTGTAGGTCACTCATAGTTATCCTTTCGGTCCTGTGCCACAATGGGCGCTCACCATTGTAAAAATGGGTACTTACCTGAAAAAACACGAGATTGTGTATGCCTGAAAAGAAAGTGTTGGTGCTTTACGCACACCCCTCTTCTGCGCGTTCAGAAGTCAATCAGCGACTGTTTGATGCAGCCAAGCAATGCCAAGGTGTCACCGCGGTCGACCTCTACTGGGAATACCCGACCTACAACATCAACATAGACAGAGAGCAGCAACGTTTGCGCGAACACGACGTGGTGATTTTCCAGTTTCCGCTTTATTGGTATTCCACGCCCGCTATTTTAAAAGAGTGGCAAGACTTGGTACTTGAGTACGGCTTTGCTTACGGGCAAGATGCCAATGCGCTACACGGTAAACTGTTTTTTTGCGCTTTATCGGCCGGAGGGAAACAAGATGCCTACCAAACCGATGGTTACAATCACTTCCCCATTCGTGCGCTACTGCATCCCATTGAACAAATGGCGACACTCACTGGCATGACCTACCTACCACCGTTTGCTCTTTTTGGCGCTCGAACCGCTAAGGAAGATGGTCGGATTGAGGCTCACTTATCACAGTGGACCCAACTCCTGAATGATCTGGTCGCAGACCGTGTGGAGGTCAATAGCGCCGCAGAGGCCGCCACACTCAATGACTATCTGAGTCAAGGAGGCCATGCATGACCCTCTATTTTCTCCAAGCCTTTATCTATTTAGTCGCGGCTGTGATTGCCGTGCCCTTAGCCAAGCGATTTGGCCTCGGTTCTGTGCTGGGCTATTTGATTGCGGGAGTGGTGATCGGGCCCATTATCGGTTTGGTCGGTGAAGAGACCACCACAATCCAGCATTTCGCTGAGTTTGGTGTGGTGATGATGCTGTTTTTAGTTGGCTTAGAGCTTGAACCTAAAATGCTCTGGTCAATGCGAAATCGTCTATTAGGGCTGGGCGGATTGCAAGTCACGCTCACGACACTGGCCACCATGTACATCGCGATTTGGTTTGGGATCACATGGACGATAGCGTTAGCGATAGGGCTGATTTTTGCCCTCTCTTCGACAGCGATTGTCCTGCAAACCTTTAACGAGAAAGGGCTATCCAAAACAGAGGGTGGCCAAAACGCCTTCTCTGTATTGCTCTTTCAAGATATCGCCGTCATCCCTATGCTGGCCTTTATCCCACTGTTAGCATTACCTGAGTTGGTCGAGCAAGCACAAAACCTGGCAGCTAATGCCGCCGAGCACCATGAAGAGCTCAGCTTAGTCGCGCATCTGCCAGGCTGGGCGTATGCGATGGTGATTGTCGCCTCCATTGCAGGGTTGGTCATTGGCGGGCACTACCTGAGTCGGCCACTGCTTCGCTTTGTAGCCAGCTCCGGCCTAAGAGAAATATTCACCGCTACGGCCCTAATGTTAGTTGTGGGTATCGCCGCATTGATGAGCTTAGTTGGCCTGTCCCCCGCACTGGGCACCTTTTTGGCGGGGGTTGTTCTGGCAAACAGTGAGTTTCGTCATGAGCTCGAATCCAACATCGACCCCTTTAAGGGCTTGTTACTGGGGCTCTTTTTTATCACGGTCGGCGCTGGCATCGACTTCTCGATTCTCTTTAACGATTTCTTCCTGATTATAGGCCTAACACTGGGCGTGATGGCACTGAAAGGTGGCATCCTCTATCTCCTTGCTTGGGCGTTTCGAATTAAAAACAACAACCGTTGGTTGTTCACGCTCAGCTTGGCGCAGGCAGGGGAATTTGGTTTTGTGCTGCTCAGTTTCAGTATGCAAAATCACGTATTGCCGTTTGATATCGCTCAGAGGCTCTCTTTAGTCGTCGCGCTATCGATGTTCCTCACCCCTGGCTTATTCATCTTTTACGATAAGTTTATCTTGCCGCGTTTTCAGACGAAGGCCAACGATCAGGACGCCGATGTGATTGATGAAAAAGGCTCAGTTATCATCGCTGGGATTGGTCGATTTGGCCAAGTGGTCAATCGCCTACTGGTCGCTAACGGCGTACACACCGTTGTACTGGATCACCAAGCGGATCAGGTGGATATGATGAGGCAAATTGAGACCAAAGCCTACTTTGGTGATGCGACTCGTCCTGATTTACTCCATACCGCAGGCATTGAAGAGGCGGCGATGATCATACTCGCCATGGACAATCGCGAAAGCAGCGTAGAGCTGACTAAGTACGTGAAACACACCTACCCTCATGTCAAAATTCTTGCCCGTGCGTTCGATAGAGGACACGGCTATCGTCTTCGTCAAGCGGGGGCTGATGTCATTGAGCTAGAGACGTACCACTCCGCCCTAGAGATGGGTGCGCAGGCCATGAGGGCCCTAGACTTTCATCCGTTTTATGTCGAGCAACATAAAACCGCCTACAAAGAAGTGGAAGAGCGCAAATCGGATATGCTCTATCGCGCTTGGGAGGATGATTCCCACGGCGAACGTTTTGACAACAACTATCGCAAGCTCTTTATCGAGTTAGAACAGCAAATCAAATTGTCGATGTCCACCGATAGACAGGATCAACATGAACCCGGAGAACGAGGTTGGACACCACCGCCCAAAGGATACGCGGACAAACTTGATGACAGCGATCCCCAAGATCGAGCCTAGCTCGGTCGCCATGTTTTACCAGCAATGAAGTGACCATGAAGAGAAAATCCAACAGCGCTACTAACACACAGACAAGCTCACAGACAGCCTCATTAGGCCAGCAACTGTTCACCATGACTTGGCCTATGCTGTTTGGCGTCCTTTCGCTAATGAGTTTTCAATTAGTGGACAGTGCATTCATCGGCCAACTCGGTGTGCTTCCACTCGCGGTGCAAGGATTTACCTTGCCTATCCAAATGATCATTATTGGCATTCAAGTTGGCTTAGGTATCGCCACGACAGCAGTCATCGCCAAAGCACTGGGCGCCAACGACACTCGCTACGCCAAACAACTGGGTGGGCTAGTCCTTACCATTGGTAGCGTAGGGGTTGCGGCCTTCGCCGTTGTGCTTTATCTACTGCGCAAGCCAATACTGAGCCTACTCAGTGCACCAGACTCTGTCTTACCGATCATCGATACCTACTGGATCGTTTGGGCGGCGAGCGCATGGGTCGGCGCAGTGTTGTACTTTCTCTACAGCATATGCCGCGCCAACGGCAATACTCTGCTACCCGGCACCATGATGATGGTCACCAGCGCAATAAACTTAGCGCTTGATCCTGTGTTTATTTTTACTCTCGACCTAGGGATTAACGGCGCCGCAATAGCCACCATTGTTGCTTTTGGCTGCGGTATTCTGGTCGTCGCCCCTAAAGTGCTACGTAAAGAGTGGATGAGCTTTGATTGGAGTGACTTGAACGTTTTCAGCAGCGTGCGTTCTATTGGCAACATTATGGGCCCGGCGATGGTCAGTCAGCTCCTTCCCCCCCTATCTTCAATGCTTGCGACCAAGCTTGTCGCCGGTTACGGCACCGCCGCCGTGGCCGCATGGGCATTGGGGTCGCGCTATGAATTTTTTGCCATCGTCTCAGTGCTGGCATTGACAATGTCGATGCCCCCTATGGTCGGTCGCTTACTCGGCGCCGGCAATATTAAGGATATCCGTCAACTCGTCACGATTGCGGTTAAGTTTATTTTGCTGTTCCAGCTCGCGATTGCACTGGTGACCGGTCTTAGCTCGGGTCTGTTAGCCGATCTCATGACGGGGGAAAATCAAGTCGAATCGATCCTCTCGATGCACTTGGTGCTAGTACCATTTAGCTTAGGTCCGCTGGGGGTGTGCATGTTGATGGTCTCTATTTCCAACGCTCTGGGTAAAGCCTACACAGCGTTAACCATCTCTGCCTTGCGACTGTTTGCCTTCTTCCTACCCTGTTTGTGGGTCGGCGCTTATCTCGGCGGGATTCAAGGGCTCTTTTGGGGAGCGAGCATCGGTAATCTCCTCGCGGGTGCCTGCGCTTGGGTACTGTATCAGCGTACGTTACGCTCGATTGAATCGGCCAAATAAAATAAGTTGAAATGAAAGGTGGCTTTCGCCGTTCTTAATACAAAGCAGACAAAACGACGTACCTAGGAGAGACATATGGCAGCGCCAATCAAAGTAACCCTCTATCGCTGGGCGGGCAGTTGGGGACCATTCAAAGTGAACATTCCCTGTGGTGAGTGCACGCTGACCAAAGACATTCTCACTGATACCTTTGCCAACGAACTGGCCGATGTGCCGGTCGAACTTGAGGTGAAAGATTGGCTCTCTCATTGGTGGGAGCCGCTCAAAGCCGGAGCGTGGCATGCGCCAATTGTGATGGTCGAGGGTAAAGTGATCAGTCAAGGGGAAGCCCTCAACCGCGGTGTATTGGTGCAGTCGATCATAAAAGCATGGACCGAGCACGATACACTGAGCGGTAATATCGTCTTTGGTAAAGCAACATGCCCTTATTGTGTAAAAGCGAAGGCATTGCTCGATGAGGCAGGCATCGAATATCGTTATCACGACGTGGTCAAAGAGAGTGCGGCTTTGTATCGAATGATCCCGGAAGTAAAAGCGATCATCGGTGAAAAAACGCCCGTTACCGTGCCACAAATATGGCTGGATGGTCAGTACATTGGAGGGGCTGACAACTTAGAGGCGTGGCTTGTTAACAAAGGATTAGGCAAGGTGCCTGACAATGTCGTCGTTATGCAAAATCAGTCCTCTAACGGCTAGCACTGGCTATCACATGACGTTTTGAACAAACAATTAAGCCCCATCGAAAATGGGGCTTAATATTATCTATTCGTTCGTTTGGCGTTAGATTCGCCAGTGCCAGATTACTTAGCGATTTTGTTCAGTACGCGCTTAAAGAAAGACGCTTTTTTCGCTTTTGGCTTGCCGTAAAACATTTCGTTCATGGCGTGCTTTGCAATCATTTGGCCTAGGTATGCACCTGCTAGATCGTTATTCATGATTTTCTCCTCAAAGAACATGAGTGTGATTTTAATCACAAAAACAACAAAAGCAAGAGATATATCACATTTATTTTATTTAATTGCACACTTGTTTCATTTTAGTGCGCGATAGATCATTTGGGTGCAAATAACGCTGCTCTCAAACGGTCACCTTCATGGCTGCGTGTCGTTAACTGCGCTTGGGTTGTTGGTAGGTTTTACCCGCCATTTGGTAGGTATCTTTACGCTTAACGTCAAACTGCGTATCGAAGAACCAAGCCACAAAGCGAATCACCTCATCCCCTTCGTTCATCACGTGCTCAATGAATTCCTGCTCTTCGCCTTGCTCGTTTTCTTGCAGAGTCACATGGTAAATACGCGATTCCCCATCGACTTTCGCTAGAGCAAACTGACCCGTCAGTGCCTCGGCCGCCTGCGCCACTTCTTCATCGCTACTGGCTTTCAGCATCTCTAATGCTTGTGGCAGACTGCCTTGTTCGCACAGTGCTTTCACTAAACTTTCAAACTCTTGGTATTCCATTGTCGATCTCTCATCGCATTCAAACCGCGCCATTGTACCTACATCCTCTACTGAGTGGTACTCCAGACGAAACCCCGTGCGTTTTCGTCGTAATCTATTAAGATGTGGTCTCATTACTTCCTAAAGCGAAACAATGAGCCAGTATGGATTGGATTCAAAGTGTACACAGTTACCTTCGTGTCGTAGACGAAGGCAGTTTTAGCGCCGCTGCGCGTAAACTCAACACCACCAACTCCGCGGTCAGCAAGCGCATTCACTGGCTTGAAGAGCGCCTCGGTGTCCAGCTGTTAAAGCGCACCACGCGCTCAGTCACCCAAACCGAAGCGGGCGCGCTTTTTTATCAGCGGGCTAAAGTCCAATTGGATGAGTGGCAATCGATCGTCGATGAAACGCGCTCGGTCAATCAAAGCCCAGCTGGGCTACTCAAAATTGGCGCGACCTTGGCGATAGGGTCGAAATTTCTTGTCCAATACCTCAATGATTTTTTGCAGATGTATCCCGATATTCGTATTCAGTTGCTGACGACGACCCCCGGCCAACTGCCAGAATTGAGTTTGGATCTTTTTATTAGCCGAGAAATCGAGCAGCTTAACTCACTGAGTTTCAAAGCCTCCGCCTTGTTTGAACACAAAGGCGCCTTCTATGCGTCACCGTCCTACATCGCGCAGTATGGGGAACCTAGCTCAGCGGATGATCTGCTCAATCATAATGTTCTGATGTGGGGAGAACGCCCACAGCGTGAAGTGAGACTCAGTCAAGGACAGCGCTTGAGTTTATCCGGAAATTTCGCCACCACCAATCCAGAGGCGCTGTTTTATGCGGCCAAAAGTGGCATGGGCATTTTGCTCACTTACGATGTGATGATTAAAGAGGATCTCAAGTCCGGTGCGTTAAAACGGATCATGCCCGACATCACTGCCGACGAAGCGACGGTGTATGCGTACTACCCAAAACTTGATTATCAGCACACTCGAACCCAACTGTTTCTCGATTATTTAAAGGCCAGACTCTCTGAAGAGCGCGTCCCTCTGTAGACGATGTTCTCACCCGCACTGCGAAGTTGAGCAATTGAGCAACCTGTCCATAGTTAAAGCGCTAGAGTCCGCTGACGATCAAACACAGTCGCGGCGATCGCTTGGCTAAACACAATCAGAAGTGGGATTGAACAAAGGTACGGCGCACAATCATTGGCGAGATTACAAAGGGACTTCGATGGTCATCATCACATCGCCTTCGTAGTCATCATGCCAGCGGTAGTCGAGCCTCATTCTTGGCTCGCCGGCTTTTTTGTCACCAAAACCGACACTGAACTGCAAACCATGATTGCGTAACCACTCATCCATGCTCATCGTGGCCATCTTCTCTTCGAGCTCAGAAGGCATCCACACGCCGATACCAAAATAGTTGGACGATAAGTGGCGGGACAAAATTGGGTTGCTGGCACTTTTCAATACCCAATCATCCCAGTAAGAGGCGTAGTCTCGACTGTCATCATCGAGATAGAACTCAAGATCGTCGAGCGCTTTAACCGTGTACTCGATGCCATCTAGCATCGAAAAGCAGAGGCCTTGGGCTGAGTGAAACATCAGAGAGTTGGACGGCTTGTTTTTCTCTTCATACGAATAATCGTATAAATCGCATGCTTGTGATGCGAATGCCATTGCACCAAAACAAAACCCTATATATTGAGAAAAACGCATTCATATCTCTTATGTAACCACTAAATACACCCTCAATAATACGCTTTTTTACTCAATATGCGATTCACTTTTTCTGTTGTCAGGTGGGAAATAGGCGACTTGTCCTGTAGGGCATTTCTTATGTCCGTACTGCGAATCGCCACCTTTTCTGGACAACTCAATACAGACCAACGAGTTAGGATCTCCTCGGCGTTATAAAACTTGGCAAAGTTTAATAAGTTGTCTGGCCCCATCACAAAAGTTAAATGGGCATTAGAGTATTGCGCCTCTAACGCTTGCAGGACAGCAAACGTCGTAACGCCACCATCTTGGCTAAGCAAACTTTCTTCGATTGGCGATCGCTCGACATTAGGCAGCGAGAGATCATCAATAAACGCATCCACCAGTTCACAACGCAGCGCATAATCGAGCATCACTTTGCCCCATGCATGGGCAATACTTGGCACGAGCAGCACCTTATCAAAATGAGTCAACGACTCTATGACGCTTTTATGCCCTAAACTGGGTGGATTAAACGCGCTTCCAAACACCGCAATATGGCTCATTTTCTTCCTTTCTGCTGCTAAACGGTCGTAGCAGTTTTCTAATCTGTTCAAATTGGTATGATATCGGCTAGACGCTTTAAGGGTATCAAGAATATCCGCAAATTTGAAAATACATTGCTTGCAGGAAGGAAACACAATGGAACAGTTGATTCGCGATGAGATGCGTGTCTTACCTTCAATTGACCCTGAATTTGAAGTGACACGTCGAGTCGATTTTATTAAACGCAAACTGCGAGAAGCAGGCTGCAAGTCTTTGGTACTGGGGATCAGTGGAGGGGTGGACTCCACCACTTGTGGCCGCTTGGCTCAGCTAGCCGTCAACCAACTCAATGAGGAAACCGATGGCGGTTACCAGTTCATTGCCGTCCGATTGCCCTATGGTGAACAGAAAGACGAAGATGAAGCCCAAATTGCATTGAAATTTATTGAGCCGACACATTCTGTCTCCGTCAATATTAAAGCGGGTGTGGATGGTATTCACGCCGCCACACAAACCGCCCTTGAAGGCACCGACTTGCTACCGACTGACGCACCAAAATTGGATTTTGTTAAAGGCAACGTGAAAGCGCGCGCGCGCATGGTTGCGCAGTACGAGATCGCAGGCTATGTGGGCGGGCTCGTACTCGGCACCGATCACTCAGCGGAAAACATCACTGGCTTTTACACCAAGTTTGGCGACGGCGCCTGTGACCTTGCACCGCTATTTGGTTTGAGCAAACGTCAAGTTCGTGAAGTGGCAGCTCACCTCGGCGCCCCAGAGCTATTAGTGAAAAAGACGCCAACCGCGGATCTTGAAGAACTGGCACCACAAAAAGCCGATGAAGACGCGTTGAACCTCACCTATGATCAGATCGATGATTTCCTAGAAGGGAAACCGGTATCAGAGGAAGTCTCGCAGCGTCTTGTGCACATCTACACCATCACGCAGCACAAACGTCAGCCTATCCCGACCATCTACGATTAATCTTATCGATAGATGCAGCGCGTTTGACGCCCCGTCACACGCGCTGCCCCACCACCCATCACCCAATTATGCCCTCCCCCTACCCAACGTCCACCTAAGCCGCTTTATTCGCTATTATTGGTCGTATCAATAAAACGACTAGCACCTCGGCACTGTTTTCACTAAAATGCGACCGATCAAACAAATTTCTTTCATTATCGCGTTAATATACCCATTAAGCGCCGCTTAACGTCGCGTTGGCTTGGGTGATAATGAGCGACGTAATAACCAAAAACCATGCATGTTGCAGCCCAGGTGGCTGACTGTAGAAAAGTGTGATTGTTTATGGATCAAGATAAGTTTACCAATATTTATCGCTTACCCACGGCGATTCAAATTCGCATTGGCAAATGGCAGCAGACCTTCAACGGAACATCAGACATTGTGCTTCACCGTGCTATTGAAGCGCGTAATAAACAGTACCGTAAACCTGATTTTTTCCCGGCGGGGTGGTGCGTCAACCTGTTTGATAATCAGGACATCTCCATCACCGAGCATGGTAAGTATATTCAAACCGCGATGCGTACCATGATGGACCGTAAGGTGTCGTATAAACGCATTTACCTCTCTCGAGTGCCGCTTGAGCAAGCGACGCCAGCCCTGGTCGCGTTCAAACAAGAGTTCATCGCCAAGCACAATCGTGTGGCGAAAAAATACAATCAAATTAAGAAAAAACAGTTCTTGCGCTTCGCATTAGAAGAGCTAGAGACACTCTATCCCTCGATACCAAAAGAGAAGTTTGACGTAACCCTGTGGAACAAATTGGTGGTGTCAGAGCTCGGCCAAGCGAAGAAATTTGCTAACCCCTACTTCGTGAAAAAGCACACCGTCTAGACGGCGCTGAGATTACACCGCCTTGACGATATCAGTCTGACGTTAGAGGCCGCTATCATCACAGTCCGTCACTCGTATTTGGCTAAAATCTCTTGATAACGGCTTTGTCCTTGCTCACCTGGCATCGATTTAAGCCGTTCAATGCCGCGCTGCAAATTAGCGATGTTTTTAGACGCGTGCCCACTTTCTGATTCGCGGCACAGTTGGTGCTTTGGTGACCAAGAATACCGCCAAAGCGGCTAAAACAAAGCCCATCACGCCCATCGCATCGAACGATTCACCAAACATCAACCACGCTTGGAAGGCGGTGACGGGCGGAACCAGGTAAAACACCGACGCCACACTCGACGCCACGCCATTTTCCACCATATAGAGTAGCAAGAGAATCGCAATGCAAGAGAGCACGACCACCATCCATACCAAGGTCATGATAAAGGCAGGAGACCAAACAATCACATTGGTTTCAAAGGTCAGCGCGACGGGTACAAACAGCAGTCCCGCGGCAAAATACTGCACGGTGGCCCCTCCAACCATATCCACGCCTTGGCAAAAACGCTTTTGGTACAGGGTGCCCAATGTAATGCCGATGAGCGACACCAAACAGACGGCAACCGCTAAGGTTTTGTGTTGCTCGGATTGCCAGTCCATTTTACCCATAAGCACAAGGCTAATACCCGCAAACCCAATCACCAGCCCTAACCACTGCGAGGGTTTAAACGAGTGCTGAGTAAAGACCACCAACAAAAACGCAGTAAGAATGGGTTGCAGACCAACCAACAGAGAGCTAAGACCCGCAGGCATACCAAGATGGATCGCAAAGTACGTACCGCCGAGATAAAAGCCGTGAATGAACAGCCCTACCACGCCACTATGAAGTAACGCTTTACCTCTCGGCAAGCGACGACGAAGTAGCACAATCAACAGCAGGAATAACGCGACGTTGGCGATCATTCGCAGTGACAACAAGGTCGCTGGCTCGGCGTACTGAAGACCAAACCTTGCTCCAACAAACCCCGATGCCCAAAGCACCACAAACACAAAAGGGATCAATCGCGCCCACATACACATTCTCCTCGCTTTTTATTCTGTTTTAACGTTACTGTAGTGGGTACAGGTTGATTTTAAAGGCACAGATCAGGTTAGTTTTATGGGTACAGAAAGATGGACAGTCGCAGCAAGTATCGCCAAGTAGAGCAGCTCATTCGCCAAGGTATCGAGGAGGGTCGATATGCCAGTGATGACAAATTGCCCTCTATCCGCACTTTATGCACGGAGTTAGACGTGGGCAAAAACACCGTCATTCGTGCCTATCAAGAACTCGAGGCGCAAGGCGTGATTTATACGCAGCAGAGATCGGGCTACCGAGTCAGCGCGAAAACGACACCACCGGCCCCCACTCAAAGGCCCATGCAAGTCGATTTACTGAGCGCTTGCAAAGAGATTCTCACCTACACCCCAAGCCAAGAACGGCTCGTAACCGGGTCTGCACACCCTTTTATCGACACACCGGCGATCAAAAGCCTGTACGCCGAAATTGGCCGCCACAGCCGACGCCAAGCACACATTCCTAGCCATTACCAACTGCCACCGGGGAACGATTTGCTGATCCGGCAGCTGGCGAAAATAAGTCATGATTTGGGGGTGGATGCACGCGGTGAGTCTTTGTCTGTCACCCATGGTGCCCAACAAGCGATCAGCCTCGCCCTGCGTGCACTGACACAGCCAGGCGACATCGTCGCGGTCGAATCGCCTTGTTACTTTGGCAATCTGCTACTGATGGAATCGCTGGGCCTTAAAGTGGTAGAAGTGCCGAGTTGTCCTCGAGATGGCTTAGATCCGAACGCACTTGAACAAGCACTTGACCGCTGGGATATTAAGGCGATTTTAGTCACTCCCAACTTTACCAACCCAACGGGAGCCTGCATGCCACTCGCGGCCCGTATTCGATTACTAGAGGTGTCAGGCGCGGTGCCCATCATTGAAGATGATGTGTTTGGCGCATTGGCCTACGACCAAAGCATCACGCCACTGAAAACACTCGATAAGGACAACCGGGTCATCTATGTCAATTCGCTCTCGAAGATGCTCGATTCGCGGTTGCGGATCGGCTGGATTATGGCGGGTCAATACCAAGCGCAGATTGAGCGTTACCTGATGAGCGATAACATGGGCAGCCTTAACCTGATGCAGTCTGCCGTGGCAGAGTTTCTCACCACCGGTAAATACCGCTCGCACGTGCAGAAAATGCGCCGGCTCTATCAGCACAACACTAAACTGTTTATCACCCAGTTGGATCTCGCCTTGCAGCGCTATCCCACCCTTTCAGGTCGCTATTCACTACACCAACCGCAAGGCTCTTTTTTAGTCTGGCTAACCTTGCCCGACCACTGCGACAGTCAAACCATCTATCAACACGCGAAGCCACGTGGAATAAGCCTTCTGCCCGGCTCACTCTTTGCCACCGGCACGCAGTACCAACACTCGATGCGCTTTAGCTGCGCCAACTTAACCTCCACCGCGGATTGGCAGCAAGGTATTGAGGATTTGGCAAGCCTCATCGCTCAATCCTCTCACTGAGTCTTGTTAGACAAGTAAAAGGGAGCCTGTGATTACCCTCACAGGCTCCCTTTTGTCTTTTTCGCTGATTGATTTAGGCGGCAGCTTTCTTTAAGCGGATAATGGCTTTAAGCAGATGATGACTTTAAGCACCTGACTATATTACGCGTTAGAGGCTTTGCGATGCCCTTCTTGCAGGTGGACAAAATCCACCAAATCGTCACCAGATACCTGATACGCCTGACCAAATCCCTTAACGAACAAGCCCTGCTCTGCTTTGAGATTAAACAGCACAAAGTCTTGCAACTGACTCAAGCCATCAATGATCTCACCAAAGCGCTCTTGCATCTGCGCGATCACTTGTCGCCATTGCTCGCTTTCTCGCTCCACAACGTGTGCAGTGGCATCAAAGGTTAAGCGCTTGCGAGCAAAGAGTTGCTTGGAGCTGTCTTCATCTTCAATCAACATGATGGACACCGTCGGATTCGCCTGCAAATTGCGCGCGTGACGGGCAATCTCAGAAATCAGCACAAAGTATCCCTCTTGATTTTGTACAAACGGCGCGTAACTGACATTGGGTTTGCCATGTTCGTCGACTGTCGCCAACTGCAATGTCTTACGCGCTTGACGAAATTCTTTGATTTCTGGACCTAAGCGACCTTGCAAGCGTTCCTGCTTGACCTGTTGTTCCATGTTGAGCTCCTGATTGTCTTTCTCAATTTTATGATTGTTGTTAAGTCCTGGCCGTGCGCGGCTACTTTGATAAACCTTTATAATGCGCATGCCACTGGTGAAACTGTTCAACCTGACTCGCAATGAGTTCACGTTTTTCATTGCGCCCCAAGTAGATCTTGAAGATGTTGTTGCCCTCTTGACTAAAGAAACCAAAATAGTGGCTCTCACGTCCCATAAAAGGCTTACTGACTAAGGCAATCGCAAGTACGTTTTCGAGTTTGAGATGCCCATGCATCTGACCTTCGCGTCCTATTAGGTTGTAGTAGCCGCGGGCCACTTTCCCTTTTGGAAACGGCGCTTTTACTTCAAAAATAGAGCCAAATGAGTGGACTATTGTCGTCACTGGCCCAAAGTCAACCAACGCTTCCAGCATAACTTGCGCATGGTCGCCCGAGATCAAGGTCACCATCTCCGTCGGCAAAGCGGCCACCACGTCATACTCACTGACTCCTAACTGCTCTGCGATGGCAGCAGGCAATAATGCTGGGTCGCTGTCTAATAGCGCTGCGACTTGCTGAGCAAGCGTGTCTGGCTGTTGGGTCTTTGTCATTACTGAATCCATAAACGTTCCATTTCTAAGCGATTGAACCGACATGATGAGGGCTCATTGAGGCGGGTTGATAATAAAATTGTAGAACCTTGATCGCCGCTTGTGCCAAGTCTTGAGGTTTTATCCGCGAAGGCAAAATGCAACGGATCAGAGGTTTCTTTACCGAGCACTGATTCATCAAATTGATGGATATCCAACATGCTATTTACTCGCTTAGCGCTTGTCAGCTCTTGCTTCGCGCCAAAATCTTAAAAACTGGACAAGATCATAATTCCGCGTTAATGATAATGCAATTGATAATTGATCTTATTTGCATTGTAAGTAATAATCTTGGCAATTTGTTGATGTCGGACAAGAGAATTCACCGTGAATGTCAAACGCTACACTATCGCAGGAACGCTCTCACTAGCGGTTCACGGGGCCATATTACTCGTCGCTCATGAAGCGAAAGTATTTGCGATGCCCGCGGGAACGCAGTCTCAAAGTGTCTCAATTAACTTTAAAGCAGCGGCAGTTCCAGCGCCTAGTGTCTCGCCAGAGGCCGACCTGCCCGTGAAACCGGAACCTGCACCGATCGAAGCGGCAGCTATTGCCGAGCCGATCCCGACACCGATGTCCACGCCAGATAAACCTGCGGTGAAGACAGACACAGCTATTGTGAAACCGGACACAGCTGTAGTGAGGCCAGACAAAGCTGCGGTTAGACCAGAAAAAACAATAGTGAAAAAGCCGGTCAGCAAAGACCCAATCAAAAAGGTGGTCGCCAAACAAGAAACGACGAAACCAGTCGTGGCGAAAACGCCCCCAAAAAAGGCGGCGCCTAAGCCGAAAGAAACTGCCAAGGTGGCCAATACTCAGGCAGCGCCTGCCAACGCCAAGCCAACAGAAGCAACACCGGCTGAGCCTGCCCCAACGGACACCGCAAAGGTCCCACAAAAAGCCAATCAAGGCGCCAGCGCGCAGCCCATCTTGGTCGAGAAGCCCTCTTTCTTGAGTCGCCCAACCGCGCCTCACTACCCAAGACTGGCGAGAAAACGGGGCTTGGAAGGCGTCGCTTTGTATGAAATTTGGCTCGACGATGAAGGAAATCAAGTCAAACAGGTGCTTATCAGCTCATCCGGAGCCACCTTGCTCGATAAATCCGCGTTGGATGCGATTAAGCAGTGGCAGTTTTCTCCTCACACTGTGAATGGGCACTCCATGGCCCACCGCGTGCATATTCCCGTTCGTTTTAAGTTGGATCGATAATGGAACACATTGAACAAATACAGCAACAACTGGGCCTTATGGCTTGGCCCTTGATTTTCTGCTCTGCACTGACGGTCATGATCATCCTCGAACGCTTGTTCCAAGTTCTGGTTAGCACCGGTGTTGGCAAGCGCGCCGTATCAAGAGAACTCAACCAACTGAGCCCGACGGACAATCAAGCCATTGAGCAACTTGCGAAACGTTGGTCACCACGTCGCCCGCTACTTTTCAAGGGTGTGGCCATGGTCTTAGCCCACCACTCCTTTGCGAAGTCACTTCGAGAAGATGTGGCCGGGATGTGGTTACAAGAAAAACGCCACCAGCTCAATTCTGGGTTGCGCCTATTGACCTTGATTGGCGTCATCAGCCCGTTGATCGGATTGCTCGGCACCGTGCTTGGGCTGATTGAGATGTTTAAAGGCGTGGCGGCCTCTTCGGGTAACATCACGCCCAATGATCTGGCTGACGGCCTTGGCCTCGCCATGCGTACCACCGCTGCAGGGCTTTTGATCGCGCTGCCCGCCATCGCTGGCGCGCAGTTGCTGGGATTGTGGGCCGACCGCGTTACCGCCAAGCTCGAGCACACATTAAATTACGTCAATTTATGGTTGGAAGGGGTCAGCGTGCAAGCCAATACACCACCGATGACCGTGACCAAAAACTCTGATGAGCATGTTCACCCCATCCGAGAAAAGCGAGTGAACGCATGATCAAGTTACCCCAAAATGAATCACGATTTGGGCTGACACCGGATCTCACACCACTGCTCGACATCATCTTCATCGTGATGGTGTTTTTGATGCTGACCGCGGCGGTAAAACTTGATTCATTGGAAGTGGATCTGCCCACCACAGACTCGAATCAGGTGTCTACGGTGGATAAGCGCTCTCTGACCATCAACATTCTCGATGCGGCGCCGCATTGGGCGATAGACGGCCAAACCTATCTCGATTGGCACAACTTTACGCTCGCTTTGCTCGAGCAACACCAATCGAACCCGCAACCGATCGTTATCGGCGCAGAGAAAACCGCCGACGTTCAGCATTTGGTCAAACTGCTGGCCTACTTACAAGAAAACGGCATTCAAGCCACGCAGCTGCTGACTGAGCAGCCCAATTAATTTAAGGCAAACCTTGTTTATGACTCAACGTACCACACTATCTCAGCACCCTAGCCAGACAGCGCGTGCTACACGAACTTTCTCAAAAGCAAGATGGGGACGCACGATCGGCCGCCTCACTGCGGCGGTGTCACTGTGTGCGCTCTCGCTCACCGCCTTCTCTCACCATGCGATGGCAAGTGAGCGCATCATAAGCGCCGGCAGCGCCGTTACTGAGCTATTGATTGCGCTAGACCAGCAGCAAAGTCTCGTTGCGGTGGATGTCACCAGTGAGCTGCCAGAGGGACTCACACTACCCAAAATTGGCTATCATCGCCAACTGTCATCAGAGGGGCTATTGGCTTTAGGCCCGAATCGACTCATTGGCTCCGATGAAATGGGCCCCGCTTCTGCGCTCGCTCAGCTTAAATCAGCGGGCGTCGCGGTGGATATTGTCAACACCAAACCGACTGCCGAAGGTCTACTTGAGCGCATTGATGAGATTGCCGCGCTGACGGATTCTAGCGAGCATGCTGCGCAACTCAAGCAGAATGTCGAGCGTCAACTGGCCAATTTAGAGCAGCGCCGTCAGCAGATCGCGACGCCGAAAAAAGTGCTGTTTTTGTTGATACATGAAGGTCGCCCCGCCAACGTCGCCGGTGCCGACACCACGCCTAACGCGATTATTGAACTTGCGGGCGGCATTAACCCTGCAGCTTCGACACTTTCTTCCTACAAACCGCTGTCGAGTGAGGCGATGGTCGAGATGCAACCCGACATTATCCTCGTCAGTGGCCGCAGCTACCAAAGCTTGGGCGGTGCGGATGAGATATTAAAAAAGTTACCGATGCTCGCCGCCACACCTGCGGGTCAAAACAAAGCCTTCATCCAAATTGATGGTCATGCTTTAGTCGGTGGATTGGGGCTGAAAAGTTTGGCTGAAGCGGAGCGCATCAGCGCGTTGCTGCTATAACCCGCCACTCAAGCGACAAGCCTCAGACTGGCAACATACAAGACTGGATTGTGACTTTAACGCTATGATATTAAACCTATGATTTTGAAAAGAATCCCGCTACCCATTACGCTCGGTCTTTTTGCTGTCTTGCTGCTTATCACAGCGATCAGCTCAATCACCGTTGGGCCAATGAATATTGGATTTATCGAGAGTGTACAGAGCTTGTTGCTTAAATCGGAGCAACTGGCACCGCACGTGCATTTGGTGATCCATGAAATTCGCTTTCCGCGTACCCTACTGTGTATGTTAGTCGGCGCGATTTTAGCCCTGTGCGGCACGGTGATGCAGGGGCTGTTTCGCAACCCACTGGCCGAGCCGGGGATCATTGGTGTCTCTGCTGGGGCCTCCTTAGGGGCAGCGATCGCCATTGTGATGTTTGCCGATGTGTTCGCCGAATACCCAACCTTGATGAATATCGCCGCACTGCCCATGTTTGCTTTTTTGGGCGGCGCGTTAACCACGGTCCTGGTCTACAAATTGGGCACCAGTAAGCTCGGGACGTCTGTCACCATCATGCTGCTAGCAGGGGTAGCGATCAGTGCCCTCTCTGGGGCAGGCATTGGCTATATGAATTTCATCGCGGACGATCAAATGTTGCGCGATCTGTCGCTCTGGTCGATGGGCTCACTGGCGGGCGCAAACCTCACAAGCCTTGCGCTTTGTAGCGTCACCTTGCTGATTCTTGGCGCTTGCTTTTATCGACGGGCGATGGCGCTCAATGCTCTCTTGCTTGGCGAAGCGGAGGCGGCGCATCTTGGCATCGCCGTTCAGCGTCTCAAACGTCAGTTGATTCTACTGACCGCCATTGGCGTTGGGGTCACGGTGAGCGTCTCAGGGATGATCGGCTTTATTGGCTTAGTGATTCCCCATTTAGGACGCATGTTGACCGGACCAGATCACCGCAGCCTGTTGCCTATCTCTGCACTGATGGGCGCACTGCTGCTTACCTTTGCCGATATGTTTTCTCGTGTTGCGGTCGCCCCAGCTGAACTGCCTGTAGGCATCGTCACGGCGATCATTGGCGCACCGTTTTTCATCTATCTGCTGTTTCAACAAAAAGGGAAGATTTTGTAATGGACGCTCCATCCATCTCCGCTCAAGGTCTGTCGATGCACTTTGGTCAGCGCTGTGTATTGGATAACATCGACCTTGATATTCACGCCGGAGAAGTGACTGCGCTGCTCGGGCCAAACGGCGCGGGGAAAAGTACCTTGCTGAAATTGTTGTGTCGGGAGATCCCTTCACGTCACGATATTCGCTATTTTGGCCGCGCAGCAAACCAATGGCCAAATGATGAACTGGCCAGACACTTAGGCATGCTTCCTCAGCACAGTACCCTGAGTTTTCCGTTTCTTGCCCATGAAGTGGTGGAGCTTGGGGCAATACCGCTCAACTTGGCGCACAAACAGACCCAAGCGGTAGCGGCTAAGTACATGTCGCTCACCGATGTCAGCCACCTGAGTGAACGCTTGTACCCCTCCCTGTCTGGCGGAGAGAAACAGCGCGTGCATCTCGCGCGAGTGTTAGTCCAACTCGATCAGTCCGCTGAGAAAAAAATCCTCATGCTCGACGAACCGACCTCCGCACTGGATCTGGCCCATCAGCACAACACACTGCGAATTGCACGCCAATTAGCCGATGAACACCATACCGCCGTCGTCGTCGTGTTGCACGACCTCAACCTCGCGGCGCAATACGCCGATCGACTTGTGATTCTGCATCAGGGAAAAATTGCTTGTGACGCCAAACCTTGGCAAGCGTTAACGCCAAGTCTCATCGAGCAGGTGTACGGCTACCAAGCATTAATCAATCGCCATCCCTCGTTGGACTTCCCCATGGTAATGCCCGCTGCGTAAATCTTAAGAGAGCAGGCGCCGTCTTAAGCCGGCGCGATCCAATACACGCGCGCAAATTTCTTCCACGGATAACGAGGTGGTGTTGATGTAGGGAATGGCCTCACGGCGAAACAGTGCTTCAACATGTTCAAGCTCTTGTTGGCACTGCTGACTACTTGCGTAATCGCTGTCAGCCAGTCGGTTCTGGCGAATCTGCGTTAGGCGCTCGGAATCGATAGTGAGGCCGAACAATTTGTGCCGCACCACTTCAAACTCCGGCAATAACCTCAAACGCTGAATATCTTGCTCGATAAACGGGTAGTTCACGACCCGCAAACCAAACTGCATCGCCATGTAGAGACTGGTCGGTGTTTTACCGCTGCGCGACACGCCCAATAAAATGATGTCCGCCTCATCCAAGCCTCTGAGAGTAATGCCATCATCATGTGCAAGGGTGTATTCAATGGCGGCAATGCGGTCAAAATAGCGATGTGAATCTTTACTGACACTGCGCGAACGTTGCAACTTGGGTTTGGCCTCCATCTGAATATCGTCTTGGACTTTTTGCACCAAGCTTTCCAATACGTCGTAGCAATGCGCCGGAGCCTGCAATAGCTTGGCCCTTAGTTCACCAATCACCATAGAGAAAAACACCAGCGGCTTGACGCCGTGGGTACGATACGAGGCGTCAATCTCTTTAACTAGCGCCGCCAATTTCTCTTCACTTTCCACGAACGGAAAGGTCTTTTCATTCGCGTGAAAAGAGAACTGCCCCAAAACGACATGTCCTAATGTCTCGCACGTGAGTGCCGTGCCATCAGAAACATAGAATACATCACGACTTTGACTATCAATTTGCATGGTTTGTTGAATAGCTAAAATAATGTTGAGTAGGATGACATTCATAATATCGATAATAAAACCCTGCTGACTATTACGTCCCCCACAGCTTTTTAAATTGGTTCGCCTTTTTTTAAGTTGATACGTAATCGTTTGCTTTAAGTCCCTACAAGCTGCAATGTTTCTGGAGAAAGACATGCAAAAGAACACCCTCTGGTTTAATGGTCTATCCATGGATGATGTCGACAAAGTCGGCGGTAAAAATGCGTCCCTCGGAGAGATGGTGTCCAACCTAGCCAATGCGGGCGTGAGCGTCCCCAACGGCTTTGCCACCACCTCTTATGCGTTTAACCGCTTCCTCGACTTTGAAGGCCTAGATGACCGAATTCACCAACTGCTCGATGACCTGAACGTCGACGATGTTGAAGCCCTACGCCAAACCGGCGCCACCATACGACAATGGGTGCTTGATGCGCCATTCCCCGCCGACCTCGAAGCCGATATACGTGAGCATTATCTGCAATTGGTCGACGGTAACCCCGAGCTTTCCGTCGCAGTGCGCTCTTCTGCCACTGCCGAAGATCTTCCCGACGCCTCCTTTGCCGGACAACAAGAGACCTTCCTCAATGTCACCGGTGTAGAAGGCGTACTCGAAGCGACCAAGCACGTCTATGCCTCGCTCTTTAATGACCGCGCGATCTCTTATCGTGTGCACCAAGGCTTTGATCACCGCGGCATCGCCCTGTCTGCAGGGATCCAGCGCATGGTGCGGTCCGACAAAGCGGCCTCCGGCGTCATGTTTACCTTAGATACCGAATCGGGCTTTGACCAAGTGGTGTTCATCACCTCGGCGTGGGGGTTGGGAGAAATGGTGGTTCAAGGGGCGGTAAACCCAGACGAATTCTACGTCCATAAACCGCTTCTCGAAGCCGGTCACCAACCGATTGTGAAGAAAACCTTCGGCTCAAAACTGATCAAGATGATCTACGCCAATGACACCACGATTGGCAAACAAGTCGAGATTGTCGATACCAACGAGAAGGAACGGGAACAGTTTTCTCTGACCGATGAAGAAATCAAACAGCTTGCCCAACAAGCGATGATCATCGAGCGTCATTATCAACGCCCGATGGACATTGAATGGGCCAAAGACGGCATTGATGGCAAACTCTATATCGTCCAAGCGAGGCCAGAAACAGTCTGCTCTCAGAATGAACAAAACGTCATTGAGCGCTATGAGCTTAACGACAAAGCAAACGTGCTGGTCGAAGGACGCGCGATTGGGCAACGTATCGGCCAAGGTCCTGTGCGTCTTGTCGACTCACTGGATGAAATGAGCTTAGTCCAAGAAGGCGACGTGCTGGTTACCGACATGACCGACCCCGATTGGGAGCCGGTGATGAAAAAAGCCTCAGCCATCGTCACCAACCGTGGTGGGCGAACTTGCCATGCGGCCATCATTGCGAGAGAGCTTGGCATTCCTGCCATCGTTGGCTGCGGCGACGCCACGGAGCGCCTTTGCAGTGGCCAGGCGGTCACCGTCTCGTGCGCAGAAGGCGAATCAGGTTATGTCTATGAAGGCGAGCTGACGTTTGAGATCAAACGCTCTTCGGTCGATGAGCTCCCTCTTTTGCCAACCAAAGTGATGATGAACGTCGGTAACCCAGATCGCGCTTTCGACTTTGCCCAAATCCCCAATGAGGGCGTTGGTCTTGCGCGATTGGAGTTCATCATCAATAAAATGATTGGCATCCACCCGAAAGCATTGCTCAATTTTGACCAGCAAAGCGACGCGCTCAAAACTCAGATCCGCCAACGTATCCGCGGCTATCACGACCCTATCGACTTTTACGTCAGCAAACTGAGGTGCTGGAACTACCTGTGGGAAAGTTGCACTTAACCTTAGCAATA
>NZ_JCBDHE010000020.1:0-140158 GCF_059834225.1 Vibrio sp. R10-SG3-ISO3
AGAGGAAGTGACGGGCTGTATTAAGATGGTCTACGACACATACCAGACGTTTGGCTTCGAGAACATCGTCGTTAAACTCTCGACTCGTCCTGAAAAGCGAGTGGGATCGGATGAGATCTGGGATCAGTCGGAAGAAGCGTTGAAGCAATCTTTGCAATCGATGGACATTCCATACGAAATTCAAGAGGGCGAAGGCGCATTTTATGGTCCTAAGATCGAATTCACTCTGTATGACTGTCTTGATCGTGCATGGCAATGTGGTACGGTGCAGCTAGACTTCAACCTACCTGGCCGTCTAGGTGCCTCTTATGTGGATGAGAACAACGAACGTCAAGTTCCAGTTATGATCCACCGTGCGATTTTGGGCTCGCTTGAGCGCTTTATCGGTATTCTAATCGAAGAGTACTTTGGCTTCTTCCCAACTTGGCTATCTCCTGAGCAAGCTGTTGTCATGAATATTACGGATAAGCAGTCTGATTACGCGAAGGAAGTGGCTCAAAAACTACAAAAAGTTGGAATTAGAGCAAAAGCAGACTTGAGAAATGAGAAGATTGGCTTTAAAATCCGCGAACATACTTTAAAGCGTGTACCATACATGCTGGTTTGTGGTGACCAAGAGATGGAAGCCGGCGAAATCGCAGTACGTACTCGTAAAGGTAAAGACCTCGGTAAATTTAAAGTGGATGACTTTATTGCATACATCCAAGACGAGATCTCTACCCGTAAGCTCAATCTGGAGGAATAAACTATTAAAGGCGGAAGACGCGGCCAAGTACCGGCCAAACAAAATGCTCATCGTTTAAACGGTGAAATTCGTGGCGTTCGTGAAGTTCGTTTGACGGGTGCTGATGGCGAATCAGTGGGTGTTGTTTCTATCCAAGAAGCAGTCGCAGCTGCTGAAGAAGCAGGTATGGATTTGGTTGAAATCAGTCCAAACGCTGAGCCACCAGTATGTCGTGTAATGGACTACGGTAAATTCCTCTTTGAGAAGAGCAAATCTGCTAAAGAGCAGAAGAAAAAGCAAAAACAGGTCCAGATTAAAGAAGTAAAATTCCGTCCTGGAACTGATATTGGAGACTATCAGGTAAAACTACGCAACCTGACGCGTTTCCTTGAAGAAGGCAACAAAGTGAAGGTAACAATTCGCTTCCGTGGCCGAGAAATGGCACACCAAGACATCGGTGTTGATGTTCTCAAGCGCTTGAAAGAAGACACAGTAGAATTTGCTGTTGTGGAATCTTTCCCAAGCAGAATTGAAGGGCGTCAGATGATCATGGTTCTTGCCCCTAAGAAGAAGTAATTAACGGCTTACAAGTAATTCAACCCCGCCGTTTACCTTACGGTCAAATGGCGGGGTTTTATTCGCCCTGATTACGTGTTTATTAAACTACTACAATGCGGAGTTATTCATCATGCCTAAGATGAAAACCAACAAAGGTGCTGCTAAGCGTTTCAAGAAAACTGCTGGTGGTATTAAGTACAAGCACGCTACAAAACGTCACATCCTGACTAAGCGTACTACTAAGAACAAGCGTCAACTACGTCCTAACGCAATCCTTCCACGTTGTGAAGTGGCTGCTGTTACCCGTATGTTGCCATACGCTTAATTCTTTTTAGTTTATTTATCGTTTAGTTTAGGAGAAGCATAATGCCTCGCGTAAAACGTGGTGTACAAGCTCGTGCACGTCATAAGAAAGTTCTAAAACAAGCTAAAGGTTACTACGGAGCACGTTCACGTGTTTACCGCGTAGCTTTCCAAGCAGTTACTAAAGCTGGTCAATACGCTTACCGTGACCGTCGCGCTAAGAAGCGTCAGTTCCGTCAACTATGGATCGCTCGTATCAACGCTGCATCTCGTCAAAATGGTCTATCTTACAGCCGTTTCATCAACGGTCTTAAGAAAGCATCTATCGAGATTGACCGTAAGATCCTTGCTGACATCGCGGTATTCGACAAATCTGCATTCGCAGTACTTGTTGAAAAAGCGAAAGCAGCTCTTTAATTAGAGTTCGCTGTTAGGATTAGGAAAAGGAGAGCTTAGGCTCTCCTTTTTTATTGCCTGTCTATCGGATGCGATCTTTTGGAACAAGGCAAAACAAAACGCAGGCAAATGCCTGCGTTTTGTTGTTTCAGAGAAAGGGCGCTACTAGCTATTATTGCTTTCGCGGTACTGATATTCATAGTCGACGTTCACTAGCGCTTTATAGGCAACTTGGCCGCGTTCAGAAGCGAACTCTTCGACGGTGACCGTCATATCTTCCACTTTGATAGAAGGTAGTAGAACGTTACTTTGATGGATAGGAAGTGTACGTTTTAACTCCGATGCATCCATGGCGCGCACTTCTTCCATCAGTTTAAAGCCCGCCTCGTAAGCCATCTGCTTACTCTGATAATCACCCGTCGTCAGTGAGCGATGTGATTGTGTGGTTTGCGTTGACGCCAACACAGAAGAACTTAGGATTAACGTTGAAAGTAGAATGAGTTTTTTCATCACGGAGACTCCTTATTGGTTACCGTTGATGTCTATACTAGCGAGTGATCGATTTTGCGTCTGTCAAGGTAAGTAATTCTTATTACAGCTTGTGTAAAGAGTTTGGATACGATGCTGACGTTGGCGCAACCTAGCGTTAACAATGTCAAACTTCTATGGATTTTTGTGGTCGTATTACAGAAGTCGGTCATGGAGTGTTGAATAGAGGTGAAGGCCTTGACCGACCAATAGCAACTTTCAAGTTTGGTATTAATATTGCTTGGTTTATCACCACTGCCAGTGCGCAGTCGTGATAAACAGAATGGACATCAGCAGTGTGTTGCAAAGGAAACCGCAATGAAGAAATTTGGACTGATGCTTTTGATCGCGCTCGGTTTAGTGGGGTGCAGTACTAAGTTTGTGTACAACAATATGGATTGGTTGTTGGTACGTTACTTACAAGACTACGTTGAACTGGATGATGACCAAGAGTCCCTCGCAAGCGAGAAGATAGCCACCTTGAGCGAGTGGCACCGTGAGCAAGAGATCCCACATTATATTGAACATTTGGATGAGTTGATGGCGATTGAGCCAGCCACGTTTACTGTCGATGATCTGATCTCTGAGCAGCAGAAGCTCGAGGCGCACACGACTCGTCTGGTCGCAAAAGTGACGCCAGAACTCTACGAACTGGCCAGCCAACTGTCTGATGAGCAAGTTGAAGAGCTCATGGACAATATCCGAGTAAAGCACACCCAGTACAAAAAACGTTACCAAGACCTTTCTGAAGAAGCGATTCGGCAACGATACAAAACGCGTATAGAAGAGAATATCGAAACTTGGATCGGTGACTTAACCGATGAACAGCAGCTGATGGTTGATCAATGGGTTGCGGACATGACACTGACCAATCAAGATTGGGTCACGCATCAGACGCGTATGCGTGTTGAGCTCAATGCCTTACTTGCTGTACGTGTCGAACCTTCACTCTTCCAACCTAAACTACAATCGTTGATGGATACTCCAGACAAGCTCTATAGCGCCGATTTAGAGCAAAAAATTGCATACAACCAGCAGCTGTCGAGACGTTACCTGGTGACCATTATCAACAGCATGACCCCTGATCAGACTGCGCACTATCGACAAGAAATCCAGGAGTGGAAGGAGATTGCACTGTCAATTCGATGAACATTAACAGCGAGAAATCAATACCTTGGTCTAAGTTAGCCAACGCACAGTTTCGTTGCTCTTTACTTGGGCTCGCCTCGAAAACTGGTTAGATTATGCTTTTTGCAGCGAAGGTTGGAGTGGTATGGATTGGGCAGTGTTGTTCGTCGCTGGCGTGTTGGGGGGAATACTCAATAGCGTCGCTGGGGGAGGCAGTTTTATCACTTTTCCTGCGCTGATGTTTGTTGGCGTGCCGCCGATTGTTGCAAACGCCACCAATACCTTTGCCGCTTGCGCGGGTTATCTCAGTGGCGCCTATGGATTTCGTGAAGACATCGCTTCTGAAAAAAAACAAATGATTCGAATTGTTCTGGGCAGTCTACTCGGCGGAGCGTTAGGTGCTTGGCTGTTATTGAGTGTCTCAGAGCAGCAGTTTCTTGGTGCAATTCCGTGGCTGCTGCTGTTTGCTACCTTGCTGTTTATTTATGGTCATCACATTAGCGCATGGGCGTCACGGCTGGCGACACATCCGACTCGAGAAGTTCGACTTAAAAGCGTCATCTTGACACTGTTTTTGGTTTTCGTCGCGGCGTATGGCGGTTTCTTCAATGCAGGGCTTGGCGTGATTGTATTGAGCTACCTTGTGTTAGCAGGCTATCAAAATATTAATCAAATGAACGGTCTTAAACTGCTGATTTCCTCGGCGGTCTCTTTGGTGGCGATCGTTATTTTTGTCGCTGAAGGGGCAATAGACTGGCCTCGTGGTATAGCGGTCATGATGGGTACACTAAGCGGCGGGTATTTGGCGGCACGTGTGTCTAGGCGAGTAGCGCAGCAAACGGTGAAACGTTTCGTCGCCTTGTCTAGCTTAGCCATGACGGTGTACTTCTTTATTGATGTATATTGGCCTATCGACGAGTGGTGATGCGCTTTGTGTTGTGCTGACTGCCATGATCACATCTAAAGCTATTTTGAGCTTGTTTTAGGTTAATTTATCTCCCTTTCTGCCACTCTCTAACTGTACTCATGACGAAGCATCTGTCACCGATATCACCCAGTTTCCCCATTCCTTTCCAGTGATAGGAGGCGTTATGAGTAGAAAACTAGGTCGCGTGATGTCGAGCAGCCGTATGATCTGTTTTGTGGCTTTTCTCGCAGCGGTATTTGCATGGATTTTGAGTATGCCGGCACTGTTTACGGTGTCACTTTTAGCGCTGGTGGCTAGTGGAGTACTGTATTGGGGTGACGTGAAGAAAGCGCGTCAATCCTCAGAAAGATCATTCTAGCATTGCTCAAGTGGCCAGATAAAAATGGGCACACGCAAGTGTGCCCAGTGAAACGTCGGATGGCCTTACCTAGAAGAACCCAAGTGGATTCACGTCATAGCTGATAAGTAAGTTTTTGGTGTTTTGATAGTGATCCAACATCATTTTGTGTGTCTCACGCCCGATGCCTGATTTCTTGTAGCCTCCAAAGGCGGCGTGGGCAGGGTAGGCATGGTAGCAGTTTATCCACACTCGGCCAGCTTCGATGTGACGCCCCATACGATAGGCAAGGTTGGCATCACGTGTCCACACTCCAGCCCCCAAGCCGTAGTCCGTATCGTTGGCTATCGCGAGCGCTTCTGCTTCATCCTTGAACTTGGTGATCGCAATGACAGGGCCGAAAATTTCCTCTTGGAAGACACGCATTTTATTGTTGCCTTCAAGTAGTGTTGGTTGGATATAGTAGCCAGAGGCAATGTCGTCACTTTGCGGGGCTACTTCTCCGCCGAACACCACATTTGCCCCCTCTTGGCGGCCAATTTCCAAATAGCTCAGAATCTTGTCAAATTGCTCTTGAGAGGCCTGCGCTCCGACTTGTGTGTCCGTATCAAGCGGGTTGCCTTGTTGAATGCTCTTTGCTCGCTCTGCGACTTTGGCAATGAACTGGTCATACACGGCTTCGTGCACCAAGACACGAGAAGGGCAAGTACAGACTTCGCCCTGATTGAAGAAAGCGAGCAATGTGCCTTCTATACATTTATTTAGGTACTCATCCTCGTGTTCAAAGATGTCAGGGAAGTAGATATTGGGCGATTTACCGCCCAGCTCAACGGTGGACGGTATCAAGTTATCCGCGGCGCATTTGAGGATGTGGTTACCGACTTCTGTTGACCCCGTAAAGGCCAGTTTGGCGATTCGGTTACTGGTAGCAAGTGCTTGACCTGCTTCATTGCCGAAGCCGTTGACAACATTAATGACTCCCGCCGGGATTAAGTCACCAATTTTTTCCATCAAGAGTAAGATGGACGTGGGTGTTTGTTCTGCCGGCTTTAATACCACACAGCAGCCCGCGGCAAGCGCTGGCGCAAGTTTCCACGCCGCCATGAGCATGGGGAAGTTCCATGGGATGATTTGACCAACAACACCAATCGGCTCAGGAAAGTGATAGCTTGCGGTTGTGGCATCCAGTTCGGCGGCGCTGCCTTCTTGTGCTCGGATACAGCCAGCGAAATAGCGGAAGTGGTCGACAACCAACGGTAGATCAGCGGCCAGCGTTTCACGTACCGGTTTTCCGTTCTCCCAAGTCTCGGCCACGGCCAGTTCTTCAAGGTTAGCCTCGATGCGATCTGCGATTTTAAGCAGGATGTTGGCGCGTTCAGTGACGCTCGTGGATGCCCATGCCGAGCGAACGTGGTGCGCCGCGTCGAGTGCGAGTTCGATATCTTCGGCGGAAGAACGTGCGACTTGGCAATACACTTTGCCATTGACGGGAGAGACGTTGTCAAAGTATTCGCCGCTGACTGGTTTCACCCATTCTCCTCCGATGTAGTTGTCGTAGTGAGACTTGAAGTTCGTAAGTGAACCTTGAGTTCCGGGTTGAGCATAGATCATGTGAAGTCCTTATGTTTCTCGTTCAGATTACTGGTAGCGCTGGGCGCTATCGTTATTGTTCTGGGTAGATTGTTCATGTGTATCAAATCGGCGAAGGTACTGATCTTCGAATCTATCGCACGGTGTTTTAAACACATGGACAAGAAATACTTAGGCAAATCACAGACCAAGTGTTAAAAACTTGTTGTAAACATGTTGTCGAGCTAGAGTTTCCAATAATGTAACGGTGTTATGGGTGCGAGTTTTTTGCGCTTTGGAAAGCGGGCAGGAATGTTCAGCTGTTCCAAATTGACACATCTGATTGTTGACTATTGGAGCAGGTATGCAGCTGCGATCGATGAACACGCAAGACTGGTTGGCTTCTTCTTGGACACGCAGTAGCCATGCGGGTCTAAGAGAAGTGAGGAAGCCAGAAGACATTACGTTAAGCAAAGCGAAATTGGATGAACGTCGCTTTCAATGTCGTGAGGTCATTGAGGCGGTGGAAACCAGTGCGCTTCCTCTGTTCAATCAAGTGATGGCTCGCACAGACAGTCGTTTGATCTTGACCGATCCACAGGGCGTGATTCTCGCGACTTGGGGACAAGATAAATTTCGCGATAAATTAGCGGCCATTTCACTCGGCACAGGTTCGTGTTGGTTGGAGCATGTTAAGGGAACCAACGCCATCGGTACAGCGATCCATGAACGTCGCGCGCTCACCATCGTTGGGGAGCAACATTACATCAAACATCACCGATTCATCAGTTGTTCGGCGAGCCCACTCTTCAATCATCAAGGTACCTTGGTTGGTATCTTGGATGTCACTAGTGAGCAGAAAACCCACGATGCCACCGAGCAGTTACTGGTGCAAAATATGGTTCAGATGGTGGAAAACCGATTGTTAGCCTCTGTACCTGACGGTGCTGTGCAACTCAACTTAGCCACAGACTCTTCCTTCCTCAGTTCTGGCTGGCAAGGCATAGTGATTGCTGATGAGCGAGGTAAGGTCTTGGCCCACAACCCAGTGGCTTCACAGCTAATACGTCACTCTGGTTTAATTGGCATGTCGGTTGAGCAAGTACTTGAGCAATCACAACGCCAGCAAGGCTTAATTGTGCAACAGACGGCGCTTGGCCCCCAAACTCGGCGTAGGAAGCGCTTCAACACGGACAATTCACTTCATTATGGCGACTCTT
The DNA here is from genome assembly GCF_059834225.1 of Vibrio sp. R10-SG3-ISO3. Taxonomy (NCBI): domain Bacteria; kingdom Pseudomonadati; phylum Pseudomonadota; class Gammaproteobacteria; order Vibrionales; family Vibrionaceae; genus Vibrio; species Vibrio sp. R10-SG3-ISO3. The sequence continues at coordinate 7,692 of NZ_JCBDHE010000020.1, forward strand.
TGGTTGAGCAGGCTTGGCAGCAAGCGAGTCGTTTATATGGCAAAGATATCAGCTTGCTAGTGCTTGGTGAGACTGGCGTGGGTAAGGGGGAGTTTGTCAAAGCGTTGCATGCTAGCAGCGTTCGGCGTTCAGCACCTTTGGTTACTGTAAATTGCGGTGCCCTCGCAAAGGAGCTCATCGAGTCTGAGCTGTTTGGTCACGCGTCGGGCGCTTTTACAGGGGCGAACAGCAAGGGCTACATCGGCAAGGTTCGGCAAGCGGACAAAGGCTGTCTGTTTTTAGATGAAATTGGCGAGATGCCTTATGAAGCTCAAAGCCGCCTGTTAACGGTATTGCAAGACAAGGTGGTTACACCTATTGGCAGTGGGGATAGTTATAAAGTCGATGTCCAAATTATCGCCGCTACCCATCAAGATTTAGCCAAGCTCGTTGAGCAAGGGCAGTTTCGTCAGGATCTGTACTATCGACTCAATGGGTTAATCATCACTTTACCGCCACTTCGAACTCGACACGACCGACGTGAGTTAATTCAAACGCTGCACCAGAAGCATGCCCAGCGGGATAACCAGCAGCTAAGCGCAAGGCTACTTGACACACTGGATGGTTATTCGTGGCCGGGAAATTTACGAGAGTTAGACAACCTACTCAAGGTGACCGCGCTTCTTAATCCGGATGAAGAGTGGCTGAGTATTGAGCATCTGCCTAGCCACTTAGCTCATGCAATGGTGTCTGAGTCTGAGAGTTGCGATGACGAGAGACAAGATTTGCAAACTGCTGTGAATAGCGCATTGCTCAATGCTTATCAAGTGTCAAAAGGTAACATCAGCCAAGTGGCGCGCAGTTTAGGTGTGAGTCGAAATACCGTTTATCGTAAGCTGAAGTTGTTGGGATTGTTAGAGTAAAAAATAAGAGCGCCGAATGGCGCTCTTATTTTTTAGCCTTGTAGCCCGCCTTGTTGTTGGGCTTGTTTTACTAGTGCCTGACGCTCAGTCTCTTTATCAGAAATTACTCTATTATTCTTGTTATTTGCTTGTTCAACATCCGATGGAACAAATACAAAGTGTTTGTTAATAGTCATAATTGAGCCCTACTAAGTAAATATTGCCACTCCAATTTAGGTGAGTGGTCAAGGTGTGACATCATCCACACTTTTTTAATTATAGGCGTAGATGAGGGGATGAGATCACCCAACCTCATCTATCAACGGGATGAGCCAACAAAAAAGGGCGCTTTCGCGCCCGATTCAATGGTTGCGCTACAGGTTACACATCGTATGTGGTCGATGCGGTATCACCGCCTGTACCTGTCCAGTTGGTGTGGAAGAACTCACCACGCTCACGGTCGATACGCTCGTAAGTGTGCGCACCGAAGTAATCACGCTGAGCTTGCAGAAGGTTCGCTGGTAGACGAGCCGTTGTGTAACCGTCTAGGAAAGATAGCGCAGAAATCGTACATGGCATTGGGATGCCTGACTCTAGAGATTTCGCTGCCACTTTACGCCATGCTGTTAGGCTGTTTTGTAGGATGTTTTTGAAGTACTCGTCAGAACCTAGGAATGCAATGTCTGGGTTCGCTTCGTACGCATCACGGATGTTGCCTAGGAATGCAGAGCGGATGATACAACCACCACGCCACATTAGTGCCACGTTTCCGTAGTTAAGATCCCAGCCGTTTTCGTTTGATGCTTCGCGCATTAGCATGAAGCCTTGAGCGTAAGAGATGATCTTAGACGCTAGTAGCGCTTGACGAAGTGCGTCAACCCACTCTTGCTTGTCGCCTTCAACCGGTGTGATTGTCTTGCCGAACAGCTTCTCAGCTTCAACACGCTGGTCTTTTAGTGCAGATAGGCAGCGAGAGAATACTGACTCAGAGATAAGTGTCAGTGGAATACCTAGGTCTAGGGCATTGATACCTGTCCACTTACCCGTACCTTTTTGGCCAGCTGTGTCTAGGATCTTCTCAACGAGAGGCTCACCGTCTTCATCTTTATAGCCAAGGATGTCAGCCGTGATTTCAACCAGGTAGCTGTCGAGCTCAGTCTTGTTCCAATCAGCGAATACAGCTTGCATCTCGTCAGCAGACATACCAAGACCGTCTTTCATGAACTGGTAAGCTTCAGTGATTAGCTGCATGTCACCGTATTCGATACCGTTGTGTACCATCTTAACAAAGTGACCAGCACCGTCGTTACCAACCCAATCACAACAAGGTTCACCAGCGTCAGTTTTTGCTGAGATACCTTGGAAGATAGGCTTAACCGCTTCCCAAGCTTCCGCAGCGCCACCAGGCATGATTGAAGGACCGAAACGTGCGCCTTCTTCACCGCCAGATACACCAGTACCGATGAAGTGAATGCCTTGCTCACGGCAGTGCGCTACGCGGCGGTTAGTGTCTGGGTAGTTAGTGTTACCACCATCGATGATGATGTCACCTTCGTCTAGAAGTGGGATTAGGTTGTCGATGAAAGTGTCAACAACGTCACCAGCACGAACCATCAGCATCACTTTACGTGGCGTTTCGAGTTTCTCAACCAACTCTTCAAGTGAGTAAGCACCAATAATGTTGGTACCCTTCGCTGGGCCTTCTAGAAACTCGTCTACTTTCGCAGCAGTACGGTTGTGAGCCACCACTTTAAAGCCGTGGTCGTTCATGTTGAGGATAAGGTTTTGACCCATTACCGCTAGGCCAATAACACCGATATCACCTTTCATTATTTCTCTCCAATATGTTCTCGTTGGACGAGCAACCGCGTTATGCGATTTTCGCCGCTGCGTCAGAATCTAAGTACCACTCCGTCTCACCCGCTTTCGACTGAATTTTCGCCGCGGGGTAAGGCAGTTCGCTTGCTGGAGTGGTGTGAATTTCGTGCACGATATCAACTTTACCTGAGCCAAGAACGAGGTAGCTGATTCGTTTTGCTGCTTCTAGCACTTTAGCGGTTTTTGACACGCGTAGTTGGCCAGATTCAGGATGAGAAGCGACAACAGACAAGTTCTCATCCGCATAGTTGGTTTGACCCGGGAATAAAGAGGCAGTGTGGCCGTCGGCGCCAACACCCAATAGAATCCAATCAAACACGGGCGTACCGTGTTCACACGGGATAACCTCTGCCATCTCGTTGGCAAAGCGCAGCGCTTCCTGCTCGGCGTCATTTTCGCCGCGAATACGGTGGATGTTTTCAGCAGGTAGGTTCACTTTGCTAAATAGCAAAGCATTTGCTTCACCGTAGTTGCTTTCCGCGTCATCCGGTGCAACGCAGCGTTCGTCTCCCCACCAGAAGTGGAGGTTTTGCCAAGCGATGGTATCCGCGTATGGGGCCTGGGCCAACAGGTTAAACAGCATCTTAGGTGTGCTGCCGCCGGAAAGTGAAATGTGAACAGGTCGGCCAAGCTCGCTGTACGATTTCATATCGTTGGCAAGGCTTTCTACCACCTGCTGCGCGGTTGAGTGGATCTTGTGATTGATCATAGTTCGCAGTAGTCCGTATCTGTCAGGTTTTTACATGGGAAGCGCCATGCACGGTTGTTTCGTGCTAACAAGTCATCAGACTCTTTTGGCCCCCAAGTACCACAAGCGTAACCAAACAGTGCTTGTGGATCTTGTTTGAAGTCGAGAATCGGTTGAACGTACTTCCAACACGCTTCAACCGCATCGCTACGGGCAAATAGAGTAGCATCTCCATTTAAGGCATCAAGCAGAAGACGCTCATAAGCCGTCAGCATTTGGGTCTCTTGCAGGTCGGCGTAGTGGAAGTTCATTTTCACTTCTTTCGCTTTAAAGCCTGCGCCTGGCTCTTTGAGACCAAAGCTCATCTGAATGCCTTCGTCAGGCTGAATTCGAATGATGAGTTTGTTTTCTGGTGCATTTTGACCAAATACAGGATGCGGCGTCTGTTTAAAGTGAATGACCACTTCAGTCACGCGAGTAGGAAGGCGTTTGCCCGTACGTACGTAAAAAGGCACACCATTCCAGCGCCAGTTGTTGATGTAAGCTTTTAGACCAATGTAGGTTTCCGTGCGCGAGTCGTCGGCAACGCCATTTTCTTCGCGGTAACCCAATAGGTGCTGGCCACGGACTTCAGACGCCGTGTACTGACCCAACACCAAATCATTGCGCAGTGCGTCTTCGTCTAACGGTTTGAGACACTGCAGAACTTTCACCACTTCATCACGCATGGAATCAGCATTGATTTGTGCTGGCGGCTCCATCCCTACCATCGCTAACACTTGCAGCAGGTGGTTTTGGAACATATCACGCACAGCGCCAGAGCCATCGTAATAGCCACCACGTTCTTCAACACCGAGAAACTCGGCGCCAGTGATCTCGACGTAGTCAATAAAGTTGCGGTTCCACAAGGGTTCGAACATCGCATTAGAGAAGCGGAACACCAGTAGGTTTTGTACCGTCTCTTTTCCTAGGTAGTGGTCAATGCGGTAAATCTGGTGCTCTTGAAAATGTTCGTGGATCTCTTTGTCCAGCTTTTGCGCAGACTCTAGGTCATAGCCGAATGGCTTTTCGATGATCAAGCGTTTCCAGCCGTCTTCTTCATTGTTCAACCCATGTTCAGCAAGGCTGGCTGGGATGACACTGTATAAACTTGGCGGTGTCGCAAGGTAGAAGAGCGTATTGCGTTGCTCGAACTGGTACTGGTTGGAAAGGTCATCCAGACGAGAGACCAATTTGCTGTAATCGGTGCTGTCTGAGGTATTGATCGCTTGGTAATGAAGATGGTTGATGAAGGCATCGAGCGTCTCTGGAACCGTCTTTTCCATCTCTTGTAGAGAGCGCTTCAACTTATCACGGTACGATTCATCACTGTATTCAGTACGACTTACACCCAAAATGGCAAAGTTCTCTGGAAGCTGCTTGTTCGCATACAGGTGGTATAACGCGGGGATCAGCTTACGGTATGTTAAATCTCCCGAAGCACCAAAAATCACGATGCTGCTGTTTTCTGGTATTACCATCATCTTTCCTTTAGAAACAAGGGTCTTAAATCTGTTGCGCCAAATTATCAGCGCAGCGAATAAATAGAAAATCGGTGCTACCTATCATCACAATAGGGAGTGCCACTTACTTTCTAGGCGTTTGAAACGGCAGGGTATTGTCTACGACAATTTGACATACATCAACTATTGAGAAGGCAATCGATTAATATTTGTCAGACTAATTTATTAAATAATTGAATAAGCAGAAAAAAGAACAGTAACCGGTAAGGCGGCGTTCGCTATGAGCTCGAAAACGATTGCGCAAAAACCAAACAGAGCGGACCAAGAGGTGATGAGATTAAGAGTCAGGTTGACTATGGTCATTTGGGCGAGCTTGAGCACATATTTGCAGCGCTCATAGAATGTGAGACACTTCGCGAACCAGGCATTGAAAAGATGAGCGATGAGCAGCGACAGCAAGCAAGATAAATCGATGGCCGTATTTCAGCGGATCAGTAAGGTGTTGGATTACATTCACCACCACATCGAAGATCCGATGACGCTGGATGAGTTGGCTCAGCAGAGTTGCTGGTCACGTTGGCAGTTGCAACGCGTTTTTCAAAACGAGACGGGCACGACAGTGGCCAATTATGTGCGAGAGCTAAAGCTCAGCGAAGCGGCTGAACGTTTGCTCGATGGTGAGGATAAGGTCATTGATATCGGCTATGCGCTCGGTTTTGGCTCGGAAGTCAGCTTTAGCCGCGCGTTTAAACACAAGTTTGGCGTCAGTCCAAGAGCGTATCGGCAGGCAGGTAAACGCACAGGGTTAAGAAAGCCTCTTCAGTTTTCCTCGGATAGAGATACAGCGTATCAGTTTGGCAATCAGGCTGCGTTTGTCCATATTCGAGTCGAATCTAAGCCCGCATTTTATGTTCGCGGCAGTCACGGTCACATCAGTGGGTTGTTTTCACCGCAGCCCAACTTCGCCACGCAAGTCCCACTGTTGTGGCAGCAGCTTGAACAGGCGCTGCCAGACTCCACTGACCAATGGCAGAGGGTAGGGGTGGTCGACACTCAGCACGCTCAATTTGATGCCGCGCCACTGACTTATTGGGCAGGGGTTGAGCTTTGCGATGCGCGGCAAATTCCAGATAGGGCGCACTCATCTACGTTGAGTACTCTGTCCGTTCCGGCTCAAACTTATGCGGTAGTCACACATAAAGGTTCGATTCGTGGGCTACCGGACACCCTAGAGTGGTTTATTCTCAATTGGTTACCTAGCTCAAACTACCGCGGCGTTGATGGCTTTGAACTGGAAGTGTATCCAGCTCACTATTACTCTGAATCGCCAAGTGCAGAAATGGAGTATTGGTTGCCAATCGAGTTGCGATAAGGCGCAGTCCGCTGACTTCCACTCCTTTTTCTCTTTTTCCCTCCTCCGACTGAATTGCGCGCTCGCAGCGAATAAAACACTGCCAAACAAAAGTCGGTGACTTTGCACCAAATTGTTAACTTTTACCCAATTAAAAAATTTAGAATGCAAATGATATTAATTCTTATTAAGATAAGGCATGGGTAATTGAGGACAATATGCAATCTATCACTCACTTTCAGCGCTCGACATTGACGTTGGCGCTCATTTCAGCGTTTTCTTCGCCCCTTTACGCTGCCGAAGGCGGAGACGCTTCAACGATGGACACCATCACCGTTCTGGGCGAAGCGTATCGTAACACGGCCACTAAAACTGCGTTAGAACCAGAGGAAACCCCGCAAGGGATCACCACGATTGAATCAGAGCAGTTGGAGCAACGCGGTGTCAAATCCTTGAATCAGGCGCTCCGATACGCCCCTGGCGTCGTCACAGAGAAAAAAGGGGCGTCGGTCACTATGTACGACACCTTCTCGATTCGTGGTTTTGCCAACAGTGAGAGCTATTATGATGGGCTTAAGCTTCCCTATCTAACAGGATGGAACTTGCAACCACAAATCGATCCTATTGCACTGCAACAGGTGGAAATTTTCAAAGGCCCTACCTCTGTGTTGTACGGTTCCATGCCGCCGGGCGGGATGGTGAATATGATTGCTAAATCGCCGCAGCAGCAGAGCCAAACGCGTTTGAGTGTCGCGACAGGAACCAGAAACCTGATGGAAACCTCGCTCGATACGACGGGTCAAATCGGTGAGAGTGATGTCTCTTATCGTTTGGTGGCCCTTGCTCGTAAACGAGACAGTCAAGTCGATAATGCAGAGGAAGAGCGCTACGTGATTGCACCGTCGATTGATTGGCAAGCTAGCGAGCGGACGTTAATTAACCTCAACTTGTACTACCAAAAAGATCCGAACATGGGGATCAACTCAGCGCTGCCCGCGTCGGGAATGATTGACAGCAACGCCAACGGTTCAACGTCACCGTCCACCTCGGCAGGCGATGTCAATTGGAGTCAGTTTGAGCGTGAAGTGTTTATGCTCGGTTATAAAGTCAATCACGACATTAACCATCAATGGACCTTCCTACAAAACGCACGCTACGCCGATGCCTCCCTATATCAGGAAAATACCTACCACAGAGCCACGAGTTTCGATGCGTCCACTGGCGCTATGAGCCGAAACATTTACGATACGGACGAATCATCGCAGTCATTTGTGATTGACAACCAATTGTCTGGCTTAGTGACGGTCGGGCAGGCTCAGCACAACCTGCTGTTTGGCATCGATTACCTCAAACTCAAAGGGGACTCCGTCTATCGTGAATACGCTGCAAACGCCGAGTTCTATGGATTCAATGTTTTTCGCCCCAACAACGCGCTGTTAGACAGAAACGCGTTGACAGAGGTGTATGACGAAACCCACAAGATTGAGACCGAACAACTGGGCTTCTACCTTCAAGACCAAGTTCGATTGGGCGATTGGGTACTGCTGGCGGGTGGACGCTATGATCGCTTCGAATCGAGTGACCGCAAAACCAGCACCACTGGGAGCGACACCGTCGATACGGCTGACCACCACCAATTTTCTTATCGCGTTGGGGCGTTGTATGAGTTTGACAATGGCCTTTCCCCGTTTGCGAGTTTTGCAACCAGTTTTGAGCCTGCCTCAGGCACAGACATCGACGGTAATGCGCTTGAACCTCAGCTCGGTGAGCAAGTTGAGGTCGGGGTTAAGTACCAATCACACGATGGCGCGCAGAGCATGACTGCGTCTTACTTCCACATTACTAAGCAAGATGCGGTCTCTTATGACCCTAATGACCCTAGCTACCGCGCGAAGATTCAGCTAGGAGAAGTGCGTTCTCAGGGCCTTGAGCTAGAAGGCCGCTGGTTGGTCACAAGCGCTTGGGATCTTAATGCGGGCTACACCTACATGGATATGGAAGTGACAGAGGATGTCGACAGTGCCTTAGTGGGAACGACGCCGATTTACGTGCTAGAGCACACGGCCAATCTATGGACAAATTACTATTTGTACGATGGCCCGTTGGCCGGCGCGCGTGTTGGCGGGGGTGTTCGTTATGTCGGTGCGATGCAAAGAGATGCGTATAACACCGGCGAAAAAGTACCCGCTTATACCTTGGTGGATCTCTCTTTGGGGTATGATCTTGGCGCAATGAGTGAGTCACTTAACGGCGCCGTGGCCAATCTAGTTGTGAACAACCTCTTTGATGAAGAGAGTTACACCTGCTATGACGACGCGAACTGCTGGTACGGTGAAGAGCGCTCGATTGAACTCAATGTGAATTACGAGTTCTGACCGAGTTATTCCACGTTCTGGCTAACGGTGAGTTAAATTTAACAGTACTAAGCAGCCCAATTGGGCTGCTTTTGAACCAAGAGATGAATGCAAAATTGAATGCCTTAGGCAGCAGCGCGGTGGATATTGAATCGCTCGATCCCTTTTTCCATGCGCTTTTTGAGAACTGCAAACACGTCACGCCCTTGTTAGATGGCAAGGTGAGTGTACCTGAGTGCGAGCAACTGTTGCCCCAACAAACAGAGCAGAATCGACGTCTGCTCAGTGCGCTATATCAAAGGCTGAGTGAGCAACACACAAGCGCTGGAAATGGCTACTGGATAACCCGAACCTGGGATTTGGTGTGTTGGCAGCCAATGTTTGTGGCATTTGTTGCCGTCTACGCGTGTCGAGGGGTACCTAGATTTGACTCGATGGCACAAACCGTTGATGGGTATTGGGTCGCGGGATTTTCATTTGAGACCCAAGCGCATCAACATGGCGAGTTACCTAAATTGATTTCGCTTGCGGGGCGCACCTTGTCGGCGTTGTTTGAGGTTTACCGCCAAGACATTGAGTCATTTACCCGAATTAGACCGGGGTTTACCCAATCGCTGATGAGTGATGCACTGCTCAACTGTCTGGTTAAATTGTCACATTTTGAGCCGACTTTAACCTTGGAGGAAGCCAAAACACACGCTGAGTTATGGTTGGCGGCGTTTCAATTACGCCCTAGAGCGGCGCAGCAACTCTATTTGGATGATGATGGAGCGCTGAATATGCATCGCATCAGTTGCTGCCAGGTCTACAAATGCGAAAGCGGCAGCTATTGCGATAACTGCCCCAAGCGCGCGCGATCCCGCTAAGCGAGTTCGCTAAGGTACGCTTTGACTTTTTGAATGTGCCCCTTTCTGTCAAACTCGCTATGTTGCGAGGCAGGAAGGTAGTGATTTGCGTAGTACTGGTCCACTTCGTGCTCCAAAAACAGCAAGTACAGCTGCGGGTCAATATGCCCGCTAGTCGCCATCGATGTCATGATCTTGATTGACTCATCGAGTGTTTTGCCTTTTTTGTAAGGTCTGTCTGAAGAGGTAAGCGCTTCGAATACGTCCGCAATGGCCATCACGCGAGCCGGAATCGACAACTCCTCCCCCTTAAGCCCCAATGGATAACCTTTGCCATCTATTCTCTCGTGGTGTCCTCCGGCAATCTCTGGCACCTGTTTCAAATGATCGGGATAGGGGAGGCGATTGAGCATGTTGATGGTTTGAATCACGTGATCGTTAATCAAAAAGCGCTCGTCGTCATTCAAGGTGCCGCGCTTGATAGACAAGTTATACAGCTCACCCTGGTTAAACTTCAGCTCCCCAGGCTCAAGGACAAAGTCTTTTGACCAATGCTGCTTTGGATCGACGCCTTCACCCCAACTCACTTTGTGTACTTGCTTGTCTGCGAGCAGTTTTTCTTTGGTGGGCAGTGGCGTTCTAGGGCCCGCGCGATCTTTCTCAATCCAAGAGATACCCAATTGGTCATCGAGCGTGCGAGTCCACTCCTTATCGGCGATGCGCTCTAGCCTCGCGACCGCGTCGTCGGTCATAAACTCACTGCCTAAATTGCACTGTGCGACAAACTCAAAGTCATCATCAAGCTCGCGAAGGGTTCGCTCTAGCTGCGCTTGTGCCTCGGCAATCTCAACGCCGTTCGCAATGCTCTGCCAATATTCGGTGTTGGCGTCGGATTTGAGGAGCTCAAAGCGCATGCGAATCTCGTGGATGCGGTCGTAAATGGTTTCAAGTTTTGTGGCTTTGTCGACCACGTATTCTGGGGTGGTGACTTTCCCACAATCGTGCAGCCAAGCCGCAAGATGAAGCGCCTCCCATTGGTCGTCTTCCATCTTAAATTCGGGGAAATAGCGGCCGTCGTTGTGGGCCACTTTCGTCAGGACATTCGCCAGTTCAGGAATGCGTTGGCAGTGACTGCCCGTGTAAGGGGATTTGGTATCAATCGCCGAGGCAATTAGAGAGATAAAGCCATTGAGCATCTCTTTTTGCTGCTCAATTTGGGTGATGTTTTCTTTGGCAATTTCAGCAAAACTGAGCAGTTCTTTTAAGAAGGCGTGTTTGTCGCTCTGCTCGGCGGTGATGCGTCGTTCATAACCGAGCAGTAACAGCCCGACCAGTTTTTTATTTTTGTTGTGAATGGGGAATAGATAAATGTCCGAAGTGTAGAGACGATTGGCGATGCCCTGCAGCGCTGCTTGGTGGCGCTGTAAGTGGACGATCTGGCCTTGATCTAGCTTGGCTTTTAGCCCGTCAATCGCATGAATAAAGGCGTTGATCTCTAATTTAAACGGGATGATGGATGTGCTGGTTGCCAGTTCGAAATCGTCTTCACTGTTACTTTTACTGGTAAAGAGCACAACGCTTTCGGCTTTAGTCAGCTGATAGCTCTGTTTACACAGAGTTTTTGATAGAAGCGCGAAATCTCGGTTACTGGCCGTGTCACGCAGTAAGGTCAACATGTCATGTAGCGTGTGCTCCATCAATTGGATAGAGGCCGTTAAGTTCGAGACCTCTTTGATGATGCTGGAGGGATAGCGCGTTTTTTTAAACTCAAAACGGGTGATATTACTGGTCAGGGTAATGAGCGTTTTCAGTGGCGTCGAAATTTTTTGCGAGACAAACCAGATGATACACAGGCTCATGACCAGCATCATGATCGCCACTTGAATTTGCTTGTCTCGCATCGAAATCAATGAACCTAGCAGGTCATCGTGCGGGGTCGCTTCCGCTAATCGAAGTTTGATGTCTTTATTAAGCATCACAGGGACAAGTGTTATCGACCATTCAAGGCCCTCACTCTCTACTGTTTTATACACCACGCCATCGGAGAAGCGGTTGAATATTGGGTCAAACACGGTTTCTCGGATAGTGTCGTGAACCTCCTCGTACCGGCTGGATTGTTCTGGGAATACGGTACCGAGATTGTGATGAGCAAGCACGTTGAACTTTCGATCAAATAGTATGAGTTTAGTATGTTCAGAGAGCGCCATTGAATGCAACTTTCGCGACAGTGAATCTAGGGTAAAGTCGGCACCGATGACAAACTGGCCATTAGCGGATCGCCTTGAAAGCGTCACACCGGTGGTTTTGAGTTCATAGAAAAAGTACGGCTCAGTCAACTGAATCGCGCCATCTTGGCGGGTGTTTTTAAACCAAGGACGAACGCGTGGATCAAATTGGTTATCCTGTTTAAGACGCTCAGTCAGTATCTTGAGGGATGAATCAAGGAAGTAGAGGTTGTTTTTTCCATCGACACCCATCTCATGAACCATCACTTTCGCATGGCTTGGTGCGCCAAAGCGCTCTGCGTCTGCTGCGTCCTTAAAAAGGCGGATGACGTTCATATCACCCTCTTGACTGGCATAGTACATCCCCACCATCTCAGGGTTTTTCTCGAACGTCCTCACCAGAGAGGCAATCAAGCCGCGATTTTGGTGCAACGCCATACCTCGATTGAGGCTATCGCCATTGGCAATAAAATCTAACGAAGTAAAAATCGGTGCAGTGGCACTTTCAAATGTGATTTCGAGCTTTGCGCTGTTTTCGTTGGACAGCTCTTCGGCGCTCTTGTTGAGCAGCCCTTGTGAATGTTGGTAACTGGTGAACACCAGGATGACCGCAGCGATTGACGTCAGTGCCAAAAAGAGACTGGTGATGTGAATGGTCAGAGAATATCGGCGTTTCTTCATTCAATTTATCCGCTTAAATACAATACCTTATATAGCTCTAGCGTAGACCTATATTGGAGTTCCTGCTTCAAAACTGCGTTTTGTAGGTAATGATTCGTCGTGCCAGATCTCATTTTGTAGTGAAGTACGCCGTGCCCTATCAGAGAGACGCTTTGATGTAGGCTTTCACCTTCTGAATATGCGCCTCACGATCAAACTCACTGATTTGTGAAGGGTGGAGGTAGGCGCTGGCGTATTCTTGATCGATCTGGTGCTCTAAAAACAGCAGATAAAGCTTAGGATCGATATGACCGCTGGTGGCCATCGAGGTCATGATATTGATCGACTCGTCCAGCGTTTTGCCTTTTTTATAAGGTCGGTCGGATGAGGTCAACGCCTCGAAGACATCGGCAATTGCCATCACCCGAGCAGGCACGGAGAGCTGCTCGCCCGTCAAGCCAAGTGGATAGCCTTTACCGTCCATTCGCTCATGGTGTCCACCGGCAATTTCAGGCACTTGTTGCAAGTGTTCTGGGTAGGGCAGACGGTTCAGCATAGTGATGGTTTGTATGATGTGATCGTTGATGATGAAGCGCTCTTCATCGTTGAGCGTGCCTCGGCGAATGGATAAGTTGAACAGCTCGCCACGATTGTATTTGAGCTCGCCGGGATCGAGAATGAACGCTTGTGCCCACTGATCTTTCGGGTTGACGTCAACACCCCAGCCCACCTTATGTACGGGCTTATCGGCGAGCAGTTTCTCTTTGATGGGCAGTGGCGTAGGATCTCCCGCGCGTTCGCGTTCTATCCAGGAGGTACCGGCTTGATCATCTAAGGTACGTACCCATTCGATTTGCGCGATCTGCTCCAAGCGCTCAATCGCTTCGTCGGTCATGGATTCTCCACCTAAGTTGCACTCTGCGACGAAGTAGAAATCGTCATCCAATTGCTGGTGGCGCTGAGCCAATATGTGTTCTGCCTTTTCTTTCTCCTCACCATCGAGAATCGATTGCAAGCAGTCAACTTCAGCCTGCACTTTCAATAGCTCAAAACGCATTCTCACTTCATGGATACGGTCATAGATGGTTTCGAGCTTGGTGGCTTTATCGACCACATATTCTGGCGTGGTCACTTTGCCACAATCATGCAACCAAGCGGCGAGATTAAGCGCTTCCCATTGATCTTTGCCCATTGAAAAATCGGCAAAATAGCGTTTGTCTTTGTCTGCCACTTTGGTCAACAAGTTTGCCAGTGTCGGGATGCGCTGACAGTGTCCGCCTGTATAAGGCGACTTTGTATCGATAGCCGATGCAATCAGGGCGACAAACGCATTGAGCATCTCTTTTTGTTGCTCCATCTGCGTGATGTTTTCTTTGGCAATTTCGGCAAAGCTTAACAGCTCTTTTAAAAACGCATGTTTATCACTCTGTTCAGGGGGGATGGGGCGTTCGTACCCCAACAACAAAATGCCGACCAATTTCTTGTTTTTGTTGTGCATTGGGAAGAAATAGATATCGGTGTTAAACAGTGATTCGCTGTATTTTGCGATGGCGTTGTCACCACGGGTGAGATGGATAATTTCGCCTTTCTCTAAGTCTTTCTGCATCCAGGGGGTGTTAGAGAGGAACTCGTTGATATCGACTTTGAACGGGATAATCGCGTGATTGGCGGCAATCGAGAAGGAAGCGTCCTTGTTGTCCAGTGTGTAGAGCACGATGGTTTCCGCTTTGGTGACCATATAGCTTTGGTGAGTAATGGTCTTTGCCAGCAAGGAAAAATCTCGGTTACTGGCCGTTTCACGCAGTAGACGAAGTAAGTCATGCAGAGTATGTTCCATCAGCTCAATGGATTTGGTGAGATTGGATACCTCTTTGATCACACTCTTTGGGTAGCGGGTCTTTTTAAAGTCGAAACGTGCGATGTTGCTGGTCAGTGTGACCAGCGTCAACAATGGATTGGTAATGCGTTTAGACACGAGCCAGATGACCACAAAACTGACAATCAGCATAAAAATCGCCACTTGTACTTGTCTGTCTCGCATCGAAAGCAGCGAAGCAAGAATATCATGTTGTGGGATGGCTTCGGCAAGCAGCAGTCGCGTCTGGTTGTTTAACTCGACGGGAGTTAAGGTCACGGACCAATCAATACCGCCGTTTTCGAGCGCCTCATAGATGATTTGCGATGACACACGGCCCAGCACTGGCGCAAACACACTCTGTTCCAGTACGCCGTTGATATCAGATTGAGTGACGGAGTCGCTTAGGTCGGGCAACGTTACTTCTAATTGGTGGTGCGCTAAGACATTGAATTGGCTATCGAGTAACAGCAGGCGTGTTTGTTCAGAATACCCCATGGTGCTGACTTGTTGAGAGAGGGAGTCTAGAGTGAAATCCGCGCCAACAACAAATTGGCCGTCGGGCGATCTTCGTGACAACGTCACGCCACTGGTTTTGAGAAAGTAAAAAAAATAGGGTTCCGTTAAGCGAATATCACCGTCTGAGCTTGCGTTGACAAACCAAGGTCTCACTCGAGGATCAAAATCGTTGTCATTGTTTTCAATCGATTGGAGCAGCACATGGCGACCATTTAAGAAATGGACATCGTTTTTACCGCTAACGGCCATCGAGTTAATCATCAATGTTGCTTTATCAGGGGCATCAAAACGCTCACGGTCCGCGATGGTGCGAAGTGGGCGAAGGACATTGAGATCTCCCTGTTCGCTGGCGTAATACAAGGCGACCAATTCTGGGTTGCGCTGAAAGATGATCGCGAGGGAAGCGATGAATCGGGTTTGGTCAATCGGTGCGTCGGCCGACTCAATTACGTCACTCATCGACATGAAATCTAACGTGGTCAGGATAGGCCCTGCGCGATTTTGGAAGGTGGTTTCCAATTTGGCGCCATTTTCACTGCTGAGCTCCTTGGCGCTCTCGGTTAACAAGTCTTGAGAGTGCTTGTAGCTGATACCGATAAGTACCGCGCCCACGAGCGTGGTCAACACCAAAAACAGACTCGTAATGTGGATGGACAGTGAATAGCGGCGTCGACTCATGAAGTTCCCTCTATAAGAATTCTCTTAAGTATTAGCCAATCTGCGAAACATGCAAAAAAACGTCGTGAGTTTACTCATTTATAACTCGCAACACTTTTCCTATTTCACCCCTTAATCCATCGCTTACAATGGCGTTTTGAATCCAATAAGTAGAATAAAATGAGAAAGTTAATAGCAGCGATGAGTTTGCTGGTCGCGTGCCAAGTTTGGGCCTCGGGCGGCGACCTTAAGGCCGTGATGAAGCAGATGAAAGTGGAGTTTCGTCACGCGGCGCAAGCCAGTGATGTAGTCGAGATGCAAACTGCGGTTGGGGCGCTCAATTCGCTGGTGGAGCAAGCTAAGCAAGGCGAGTACCCACCCGAGAAAGTGGAGGTGTACCAAGAAGGTTTTCAAGCGCTATCTCAAGCGCTTGGAGAGGTACAGCAGTCATTGGAAGGTGGCGATCTTGCTCGCGCTAAGACGCAGTTGAAACGCGTTGACGAGCTTCGCATCGAATATCACGACAAACGCAATCCAAGCATCTGGAGTAAGTTGTTTGGCTAACGCGCTAATTTCTCTTTCAGTGCGTCGCTGACATAATCGATGAATGCCCGCAACCTCGCGGGCATATACTTGGTTTGCGGGTATTGCATCGCCACCGCGCCATGGTAGTTACTCTTTATCGTCCACTCGGGCAGCACCGCGATGACCTCACCACATTCAATTGCATCCGCGATGACGAAATCGTGAAAAATCCCGATTCCAATCCCTTGTTTGACCCCATTTAAACGCATTTGTGAATGATTGACGGCGTAGCGTCCGCTCACGGCAACGGAGTGGTATTCGTCCTCTTTGAAGAAATCCCAAATGTGGTCTTTGTCGGTTTCAGCCAAATAGAGACAGCTGTGGTTCGCGAGCTCAGTGGGGTGCGTCGGCACGCCATGAGCGCTGAGATAGTCCGGGCTCGCGCACAATTGTAGGTGTGTTTTCCCCATCTCTTTGAGGACCAAATTCTCATCCGGTTTGTCGGTCAGTTTGAAAGCGATGTCAATGCGATCGCGCAATAAGTCTATTTCGCCATCGGCGGCGCGCAGTTTGAGCTGAATATCGGGGTAGGCTTTTAAAAAGGGCGTCACAAAGGGTTGCAAGACCGAGTTAAGAAACGCCTCTGGCGCCGCGACCACAAGTGGCCCTGTGGGCTCACTGTGATCAGAGCTCGACAAGTCCACCGCCTGGCGAGCGGCATTGACCATCACAATCGCTTGGTCATAAACCTGTTGCCCTGTAGGTGTGATGATCAATGAGCGTGTGGTTCTCTCAAACAGCTTGGTCGAGAGTGATTTTTCTAGCCTAGTCACCAATTTACTGAGCGCAGAAGGGGTGACGCCAAGTTGCTTGGCGGCCGCGGTGAAGCTGCCTTCCTCGACAACAAGAATAAACGAAGCTAAATCGGGCAGTAGTGTCAGTAGTCGGGTATCAAACAAGATCAAGAACTCGGTGTAACAGTGATGAAGACTAGTGTATCAGAGCGTGATTGGGCGCTAAACCAACAGAGTTCACAAAACCGCCTTATCTGTGCCCTAGAGGCAAAAATGTTTTTCCGTGCCTATGGATAATGGAAGTGAAGACGATGGATTACACTTAGCCTAACCATAACGCGAAAGGAAACAGCAATGTCTTCTGCATTCTATCAACAAATTCAAGATCAAATCGAAGAAGTAAAGGCGGAAGGCCTTTACAAAGCGGAGCGAATCATTACGTCTCAGCAGCAAGCCGCCGTTAAAATCTCAACGGGCGAAGAAGTGCTTAACTTCTGTGCAAACAACTACTTAGGGCTCGCTAACCACCCAGATCTCATCGAGGCGGGTAAAGCGGGTATGGATGAGCACGGCTTTGGTATGGCATCGGTACGCTTCATCTGTGGTACGCAAGACATCCATAAACAACTGGAGCAAAAACTGTCTCAGTTTTTAGGTAAAGAAGACACCATTCTGTACACCTCATGTTTTGATGCGAATGCGGGCCTGTTTGAAACCATTCTGGGTAAAGAAGATGCGATCATCTCTGACGCGCTGAACCATGCCTCGATCATTGATGGTGTTCGTTTGTGTAAAGCGATGCGTTTCCGTTACTCCAACAACAACATGCAAGAGCTTGAAGAGCAGCTGATTGCGGCAAAAGAAGCGGGCGCTCGCCACATCTTGATCGTGACCGACGGTGTGTTCTCGATGGATGGCGTGGTCGCCAACCTTCCGGCTATCTGTGATCTGGCGGATAAATACGGCGCATTGACGATGGTCGACGACTCTCACGCCGTTGGCTTTATGGGCAAAACCGGCGCTGGTACGCATGAGTATCACGACGTAGTGGATCGCATAGATATCATCACAGGTACACTGGGCAAAGCGATGGGCGGCGCGTCAGGTGGTTACACCTCTGGTAAGAAAGAAGTGATTGAATGGCTGCGTCAGCGCTCACGCCCATACTTGTTCTCAAACTCTGTCGCACCAGCGATTGTCAGTGCATCACTTCGTGTGCTTGACCTGTTGAAAGAGAGCGGTGATCTGCGCGAGCGTTTGTGGGACAACGCCGCACATTTCCGTGCGCGTATGGAAGCGGCTGGCTTTACGATGGGCGGCGCGGATCATGCGATCATCCCAATTATGTTAGGCGATGCCAAGGTAGCGGCAGAGTTCGCTGAACGCGCATTGGCGAAGGGCATTTACGTCATTGGCTTCTCGTTCCCTGTGGTACCTAAAGGTCAAGCGCGTATCCGCACGCAAATGTCCGCGGCGCATTCTCGTGAGCAACTGGATCGTGCGATCGACGCCTTCATTGAAGTGGGCCGTGAGATGGAGATCATCCAATAATGAAAATCAAAGCACTCTCTAAACTTAAGCCTGAAGAAGGCATTTGGATGACGGAAGTGGACAAACCTGAGGTTGGCCACAACGATATCCTGATCAAAATTAAAAAGACCGCCATCTGCGGAACCGATGTCCATATCTACAACTGGGATGAGTGGTCACAAAATACCATTCCCGTTCCTATGGTCGTTGGCCACGAATACGTGGGTGAAGTGGTAGCGATTGGCCAAGAAGTTCGCGGCTTTGAAATTGGTGACCGCGTGTCGGGCGAAGGCCATATCACCTGTGGTCACTGTCGTAACTGTCGTGGTGGCCGCACGCACCTGTGCCGCAACACGATAGGTGTGGGTGTGAACCGCGAAGGTGCGTTTGCTGAATACCTAGTGATCCCTGCGTTCAATGCATTCAAGATCCCTGAAGGCATTTCTGATGATCTTGCTTCAATCTTTGACCCGTTTGGTAACGCGGTTCACACGGCGCTCTCTTTTGATCTCGTCGGTGAAGATGTGCTTATCACTGGCGCTGGCCCAATTGGCATTATGGCGGCGGCCGTCGCGCGCCACGTTGGTGCTCGTCATGTCGTGATCACAGACGTTAACGAATACCGCTTAGAGCTGGCACGCAAAATGGGCGTCACTCGCGCGGTGAATGTTGCCGAACAAAAGCTGGAAGACGTCATGTCAGAGCTTGGCATGACTGAAGGTTTTGACGTCGGTCTTGAGATGTCTGGCAATCCATCCGCCTTCAACTCAATGCTTAAAACCATGAACCACGGTGGACGTATCGCATTACTCGGTATTCCACCATCGGACATGGGCATCGACTGGAACCAAGTGATCTTCAAGGGCCTCGTCATCAAAGGCATCTACGGCCGAGAAATGTTTGAGACTTGGTACAAGATGGCAAGCCTGATTCAATCGGGCCTGGATCTGACGCCAATCATCACTCACCACTTCAAGGTCGATGACTTCCAAAAAGGCTTTGACGCCATGCGTAGCGGGGCTTCTGGGAAGGTTATCCTTGATTGGGAATAAAGACATCAATTAAACAAAGCGCTCCGATTGGAGCGCTTTTAGTTTATCTTTATATGACGCTGGATTAGTGTCACTGGATAAAGCGTTTAGGCGTCTTATTTTATACCTTGCTCATACATCATAATTTGCGCGTATTTTCTTCCGAACCAGATGCTAGGGAGAAGAACAAAAGAGACGGGTACCGCAGTCACAACGATAAACGATTGCAGTGCGTTGATGCCGCCCTTACCCATGGCGATTAGGGCGATGGCAACTAAGCCCATAGTGATGCCCCAGAATGCTCGTAATATCGCGTTGGGCTCTTTCTCTCCGCTGATGACCATACTGATGGTGTACGTCATGGAGTCTCCGGTGGTGATAATAAACGTTGTGGTCAGTATTAGAAATAGCAATGCAATCGGTGTCGAAAGCGGCAGTTGATCTGTGATAGCAAGCAGTACTGCAGGTAAATTAAAGCCCTCAAACGCTTGTGAGATGACGCCTGGGTTGGCAATTTCAAATGCGAGTCCACTGCCGCCAATTGCGGTAAACCAAAAACACGTCACTAACGGCGCGACAATGCTGACTGAGAGAACGAGTTGTCGGATACTTCGACCACGTGAAATACGAGTGATAAATATGGCCATCATTGGCCCGTAGCCGATAAACCAACCCCAAAAGAAAACGGTCCACCAACTAAGCCAGTCTGTGTCTGCTCGATAGAGGGCCATCACGACAAAGTTATCGAGCATACCTCCTACCCCTTGTAAGTAACCATCAATAATAAATTGAGTGGGGCCAAACAGCAGAATGAAGCCGATCAAAACTACTGAGAGAATGATATTGTATCGACTCACAATTTGAATGCCTTTACTAACGCCACTAAGCGCAGAAAGCGTGTACATAGCGACGGCGAATAGGATCACCATGGTCTGAGTCGTAAATCCATCCGAGATACCAAACAAAGCATTCAACGCGTAACTGATTTGCAGCCCTAAAAAACCGATCGGGCCGATGGTACCAGCAGCCACTGCAATGATGCAGGCAGTATCAATGATGTTTCCGAGTGAACCAGTTATGGCTCGTTGTCCAAATATCGGGTAGAGCAAGGTTCGCGGTTTGAGTGGTAGGCCTTTGTCGTAATGCAGGTGCATCAACACAACGGAAGACAGGCAACCAAGAATAGCCCAGGCCAAAAAGCCCCAATGCAGAAACGACTGAGACAAAGCATTGATGGCGGCTTCGATAGGGGGCGCTTCGCCATACAAAGGGGGGGCAGTTACGAAGTGGGCGATTGGCTCAGCAGCAGCCCAGAACACGCCACCACCAGCCAGTAGTGTACATAAAATGATAGAGATCCACTTAAATGTGCTTATCTCTGGGGTGAGCAGTCCACCCAATCGCACACTCCCGCTACGAGATACGGCTAAATAGAGTCCAACAATGAAGTTTGCAAGCAGAAGAACTTGCCAAAATGCTCCAAAGTATTCGGTCGCTAGTGCAAAACCTTGATTGACCCAATTTGAGAGTAAAGAGGTATTCGTTAGCGCTAAGAACACAAAGGCTATGAAAAAGGCGCTACTCATTTGAAATGTTGGATTCGTCAGTTGAAGTTGTTGAAAGAGCGTCGGTGCTCCGTTTTGAGTAGGACTTTCGGCCATTTCGGAAGTACTAATGGCGTGAGTCGTATTAGACATGTCGCTGTTCACTTTTTTGTGGCTGAACTTTGGCATTCAGCGTGTATTTGTCCTCGAATAGCTAGCATAATGCGAGGTGCGTCACGTTATGGTAACACGCCGGGCAGTTTGAAGAATACATGAAGCACGCATTGGAGGTGCTTCAAATTTGGCAGGGTGTAAAGCTGTGCTGACAATGATACTTAAGTTGCCAGCATAGCGGTCGTCGAACGAGCAGTGCGATCTACGGATAACACCTGGGCAATCAGTCTCTATCTATCGCAAAAGGTGACCACGCTTGGCGAGTCGGCATTACTTCAACCCTATTGACGTTGATGTGATTTGGAAGCGTAGCGATGTAAAACATATGCTCTGCAATGTCTTGTGCCGTTAAGGGTGTGGTGCCTCGATATAAGTTGTCCGATGCAGATTGATTTCCCTTCGTTCTGACCAACGTGAACTCTGTCTCCGCGATACCGGGAGCTAGGTCTGTCACACGTACTCCGGTCCCGAGGAGATCACAACGTAAGTTGTAGCTGAACTGTTTGACAAACGCCTTACTCGCACCATACACGTGGCTGCCGGGATAGGGCCATTGACCTGCAATAGAACCGACGTTGATGATGGTCGTACCAGCACCAATGTCAATCAGTGTTGGAAGTAAAGCATGTGTTACATTGACCAATCCTGTGCAGTTGGTTTCGATCATAGTATGCCAATCTGTTAGCGCTACTTCAGCAGCGCCTTCGGGTGCTAACGCCAGTCCTGCGTTATTGATCAGTGTGGTCACTTGTGCAAATTCGCTTGGAAGTTCATCGACCGCCTTTATTACCGCATCGGCATCTCGTACATCCAATTGAACAACGTGAGTAGGTACATCTAGGGACTCTTTTAGGTCCAGTAGTCTCTCTAGTCGTCTCCCTGACAGCACCAGAGACCAACCTTCACTGGCAAATTTTTGCGCGGCGGCGCGGCCAAAACCAGAGGTGGCACCGGTAATGAATGCGATATTTCTCATTTATTGTTACTCCCTGTTCATGTAGTAAAGGCTGGCGGTTTATTTAATTCGTGATAGACACACAGCCACTGAAGCCAGTCCGTATTCGAACCTATCCATTACAATGCTTTGCATCGATGACAGAGTCGGTGTAGAAGCATCTTGCATTGCCGTTGGTAGGCTGTCGCCAATGTAATTAGTCTGCTGTACTCTCCATAGAGCCAGTTTGCAAAAATCGCTAGGGCAGAGGAAAGGCACTGACTGACCCACGACTTTGTTTAAACTGACACTACGCTTTCTCCCAGTTTTCTCGCCAAGATAGCAGAGCGGCTCGCGACTCAGAGCGATGGTTTTGTACAGGAGAAAAAAATGGATTTGTTATCATCTGGTATCACTAACCAAGACGTTATTGATCTCGACAAGAATGTCTTTCACTCGTGGTCCGTTCAAGAGAGTGCGACGCCAGTGGCTATCGCGAAAGCTCAGGGCTGTAGCATGTGGGATTTCGAAGGAAAAGAGTACCTCGACTTCAGTAGTCAGTTGGTGAACACTAATCTTGGACACCAGCATCCTAAGGTGATTGAAGCGCTAAAATCTCAAGCCGATACGTTGGCGACGGTCGCACCTGCAACAGCCAATCTAACGCGAGGATTGGCGGCAAAATGTATTTTGGAACGAGTACCAGAGTACTTTAAGAAGGTTTTCTTTACCAACGCAGGGGCTGATGCGAATGAGAATGCTATTCGTATGGCCAGACAATACACAGGGCGAGATAAAATTTTGTCTGCTTATCGATCTTATCATGGCAATACCGGTTCCGCGATAGCAGCCACAGGAGACTTTAGACGTGTACCGAATGAATACAGTCGTGGTCATGTCCACTTTTTCAACCCCTATCTCTACCGAACGGAGTTCAATGCAACCTCTGAAGAAGAGGAGTGTGAACGAGCATTAATACACCTCAAGCGTGTCATTGAATGCGAAGGTCCTAGCTCGATTGCCGCAATCATCCTTGAGACTATTCCTGGAACTGCGGGCTTTCTACTCCCCCCAGAGGACTATCTTCAAGGCGTTCGTAACATTGCCACTGAATACGGGATTCAACTGATTTTTGATGAAGTGATGGTGGGCTTTGGTCGGACGGGAAAATGGTTCGCTTTTGAACACTTTAATGTAATACCGGATCTCGTCACCTTTGCCAAAGGAGTGAATTCTGGCTATGTCCCCGTTGGAGGCGTAATAGTAAGTGATCCAATTTGCGAGTTTTTTAAGTCCGAATTCTTTATGGGTGGGTTGACTTACTCTGGGCACCCACTGGCTATGTCGACCATTGTTGCAGCTATTGAAACAATGGAAGAAGAGGGCATCGTCCACTATGCAGATGAAATTGGTAACACACTTCTTGGCCCGACGTTAATTGCTTTAATGGACAAACGCTCTGTGATCGGTGACATCCGGGGCAAGGGCATGTTCTGGGCCGTCGAGCTAGTTGAAGATAAACAGAGTAGAATACCTCTGAGCAATGAAAAGATGGCGCGAGTTAAGCACGAGCTTACCGAAAAAGGGTTGCTAACGTTTATCGTAAACAATCGAATTCATGTCACTCCTCCGCTCATCATAAAACCCAACGAGATTAAGCACGGTATAGATATCATCAGTGATGTATTGGCTGAATTTGATTGATATAGATTTCTGCACTCAATTAATAATGCCAAGCATGAAGCTTGGCATTGTTCGTCTTGTTTACCTCAGGCCGATTACGTTAATCCGTCGAAGGCTTTGGCCAGTGCAACTATACCTGGTTGTATCAACGGCTTATCAATAGAGTGAAACCCAAGTCTAAAATAGCGATTCGCATCCTTACTCATTGTATCGGTACCGATGAAAGCGTCACTATCACTGGTAGGCTGAGAGGGATTTATAAAGTGAGAATGTCCTGCCTCAACTAACACACCATGTTGAGCTGCTCGAGAAACGAGTCTTTGACTACAGACTCCCGCAGGCGTTTGTAGCCATAGTGCATTGCTCAACTCGTTTTTTGCTAGTCTTTCACAATAGGGAATGTGCTTTTTTACTGCATCATTAATGATATCCCAGCGCTGACGGGTATTTTCCCGAAAACGGCGAACAAAACTGTCGTAATATCCTTGCGAGATGAAGTGTGCCATTTCCATTTGCAGCCGTGTGGGTGGGTGACGAATCATTAGTCGCCTAAGAGCCCTAAGCTCATAAATGAGCTCTTCCGGTGCTACGATGAATCCCAATCTGAGTCCAGGAGCAAGTATTTTAGAGAAGCTGCTAACATAGATGACTCGACCAGACTTATCTTGAGCTTTTAGTGCGGGGGCGGGGTTAGATTCGAAATTGCTATTGGAATCGTAATCATCTTCGATAATGATAGCGTCGTTTTGCCGCGCAGTTTCCAATATGGCTTTGCGACGCTGCTGGCTCATGGTTACCCCAGTTGGGGCCTGATGGCTAGGAGTGACATAGAAGTAGTCGCACATCGATGAGAGAGAGTTTAGCTTAAGGCCGTTCTCGTCGACTTGGTGGGGGTGTAACTGTGCACCTGCAAGTGCAAAAATATTGTAAGCTTCTTTATAGCCTGGATTCTCCACGCCAACGCGAGAGTGGCGATCCATGAGAAGTTGTGACAACAAATATAAGCCGTTTTGTGAACCAATGGTAATAAGTATCTCATCATTATTGGCCAGAATACCTCTTTGTGGGAGTACTCTAGTCCGTATCTGTTCGATAAGCAGCTCAACATCTTTATCAACTTTATCACACAGCCATCCATGGTTTTGAGAATCCGCGATCACTTTTCTTGAGGCTTCACGCCAATGCGCCAATGGGAATTCATTGATATAAGGCTGGCCATAAATAAAGGGATACTGATAACAGCTCCAATGACTCGGCTTGACTATTCTTGGAAACAGGTGCGAATCGACCTTGATCTTGCTGTCCCAATTTGGTGCGGAGTCTGCACTATTTTCTTCTTTCTCACAAAGTTCAATGTGGTTATCGGTATCTTGATTTTTATAGTTATCAGCCAGGTAGTAGCCACTTCGAGGTCGGCTTACTAGATACCCATCGTCGAGCAAACTTTCATAAACTAGCGACACTGTATTGCGTGATACTTTCAGCTGCCGAGACAGCTTTCGGCAGGATGGGAGCGCCTGATCGGAAGAAAAACTACCTGCAAGGATGGCTCTCACCAGATATTCTCGAACCTGCTCTTGCAGGCTTCGGGTTGAGTCAAATTCAATATAACACTGGTAGTCAATAGCCACGACGTCTACCTCCGATGTAATCAGTAAGAACAAGTTTTCTTACTGGAGCAAGAAGTAGACCAAAGTGTATACCGCCAAAATTGCGCTAAAAGCTGTCCCATTGCGATGTAAAAATTGGCTCTACCTGATAATCCGTACAAATCTCTAAAGTGAAGCTGTTGATGAAATACGTTCACAAAATCAATAAGGAAGGATATATGAGACATGGAATGATGTTGAAAAAATGGTTTTCTGTTGCAGCTATCGCTATGGCTATAGGAACATCTGTGACGGCGTTCAGCGCTGATCTTCCTGAAGTTATGCAAAAGGGCGTGTTAAAGGTGGCGACAGAAGACAACTACTCTCCCTTTAACTACATTTTTCAGGGGGAGCCAAGTGGTATCAATAAAGAGCTACTCGATGAGCTTCGTGAGTACGCTAAATTTGAAGTAAAGCAAGACATTTTGCCTTGGACTGGGCTGCTCGCATCGGTATCTGCAGGACAATATGACCTTGCGTTAACGGGGGCAATCGTGACAGATGCTCGCCTTCAAGTGTTTAACTTCACGCCCCCTATTGCCTCTGCACAACACTATTTTGTCGCTCGAGCTAAAGACGATTCAATCTCTGGTGTGTCTGACTTAGATGGTAAAACGGTTGGTCTTCAGGCGGGCAGTGCGTTGCTTGAGCGTCTACCTGAACTAGAGATGATGCTGGAAGCCCAAGGCAAGTCACTTGGGAAAGTGGTCGAATATCAATCTTACCCGGAAGCTTATGCGGATCTTGCGAATGGTCGGGTCGACTATGTAATCAATAGTATCGTTTCGGTCAATGAGGTAGTTAAAACCAAATCAAATGTGTTCAAAAAAGGTGAGGCGGTTTCTGGCCCTGGCTTCGTTAGCTGGCCAGTACCGAAGGAAAACCCGGAACTGCTGGCTTATTTAACAGACTTTTTCAAACACTTAAAAGAAACGGGTCGTCTCGCAGAGCTTCAAGAGAAGTGGTTTGGTGAATCTTTTGATGACCTCCCGATTGAACCTATCACAACCGTTGATCAGTACCACTCACTCACTGAAGTTAACCCAAGCTGATGGAGTAGTTCGCACTGGGGCTGATAGACACTGATCAGCCCTGATTCAAAATTAGTACTGTCGGGAGGACTGTCAAAATGGACTACTATGCATGGATGCAATTATTGGAAGGCGCATGGACCACAGCGTGGATTTCGTTGGTTTCTATTGGGCTTGGAGTGGCTATTGGGTTGATTATCGCGCTGATTCGCATGGCTCACATTCCTATTGTAGATCAATGTCTTGGCATCTACGTGAGTTGGGCAAGGGCGACTCCGCTGGTCACCTTAGCGTTGTTTATTTTCCTGTCTTTCCCCGCTTTTGGCCTTAGTCTAGATAAACATTTATCCGCTATTTTATGCTTAACGCTTAACACTTCTGCATTTAATGCTGAGATTTGGCGTAACGCTTTTCTTAACTTCTCCAACGGTCAACGCGAAGCTGCAGAGGCTATCGGTATGTCCCGTTGGACCTACTTTCGTCGCATTATGTTCCCACAGATGGTAATCGTTAGTTTACCCGCTCTGGTTAATGAGATGTCTTTCCTCATTAAGGGCAGTCCAGCCATCGCCGTCATCGGGGTCGTTGACCTGACTAGAGTCACCAATCGTATTGCGGCGGTCACTTACGAACCACTCGGGCCTATTCTTTGTGCAGCGCTACTTTATATGGGGTTCATCGGTTTGCTGATCAAGTTACAACATATGGCTGAGCAGAAAGCCAGTCACTTGGCGGCTTAGGAGAGATCAATATGAACGAATGGCAAATCATCTGGGAACAACGTGAGGTCTTTCTCTACGGGCTTTTCACGACTGTGGTGTTATTTGTTGTCGCATCCACGATCAGTTTTTTTGTTGGCTTAGCCTTATTGGGGCTACTAGAAAACGGACAGCGTGGTCTAAAAATAGGTGTCACGCTGAGCATCAATATCATGCGAACCTTGCCCTTTCTTATTCTTGCTTACTTGCTTTATTACGGGCTCCCACAAATTGGCATTCGTATGGATGCTATCACTTCGGGGTTGGTCTCTTTATGCTTGTACCACAGCACGTATTTTTGCGAGATTTTTCGCGGTATTAGGAAAGAGATGGATCCCGGTTACATCGAGGCAGCAGAGTCGTGCGGATTCTCTAAATTCAAGACTTTTACTAGGGTGATTGCTCCCAACGTCCTGTTCAAATCTATCCCTCTTATCGCCAACCAGTTAATCATTTGCTTAAAGGACACGGCGTTCTTGAGCATTATCACTGTTAGTGAAATCACTGCAGCGGCCAACAGTATTCAGTCGACCTACTTTATTCCACTCAATGCGTTTATCGTCGCAATTGGTTTGTATTGGATAGTGAGCATTGTAGTCGAACAGTTAACAAAACGAGCACTTAGCAAAGTGCAACAGCGAGGTCTAAGTTATGCTTAAAATATCATCTGAAAAAACGTTTGACAGGATAGATGAAATCGCGAGTGAGAATACGCAATTGCATGTTGTTGAGCCGGTCACTTGCGAGTCGCTACAAGGCGCAAGGGTTGGTCATCAGCCATTAAAGTCTCTGAACAAAACCACTATCCAGATTAAAAACTTGTCAAAACAGTTTGACGGTATCGAGGTATTAAGAGATATCAGTCTGAGTATTGAAAAAGGTGAAGTGGTAAGCATTCTTGGGTCATCTGGATCAGGGAAGTCGACATTGTTGCGTTGTATAAACTGGTTAGAGCAGCCAGAGCGTGGTGCTGTCTATATTGGGGGAGAACGTATTGGTGTGAGTAGTGACACCAATAAGCCTGTTAAATACAAACAACTAGCGAAGATGCGGCAACGTGTTGGAATGGTATTTCAGAGTTTCAACTTATGGCCTCATCTAACCGTCAAGCAAAATGTCATGGAGGCACTAATTCACGTCAAAAAGTGGTCCAAAGAGGACGCACAAGCTATGGCGGAAACTCAACTACACAAAGTAGGAATGTCACACAAACTTGATAGTTACCCTAGCATGTTATCAGGTGGGCAAAAACAACGTGTAGCGATTGCTCGCGCTTTGGCGATGGAGCCAGAGGTTCTCTTATTTGATGAACCGACGTCAGCGCTCGATCCCGAACTGGTCGAAGAAGTACTGGCGGTGATGAAAAAGCTCTCAAAAGAGGGATATACCATGGTTATCGTCACTCACGAAATGGATTTTGCACGACAAGTATCCGACCAGGTCGTGTTTTTAGAAAAAGGGATTTTAATCGAGAAGAATCATCCAGAAAAATTCTTCACCGACCCAGACTCCGAGCGAGTACGTCAATTCTTAAAGATCGATGCGTAACTTTCACGTCGTTGGGCGTTGTTAGCGCATGGCGCGCGTTGTTATATAGAACGGAGAAAGCAGTTCTTCGTTCTATCCCTGCTGTTTCTATTCGTACTTTTGCGAAAGCCAGTTTACATCTACACCTTAAAATACTGCAATTGCGCTGATAAATGATCGGTAGTTTCGGCCATGTGTTGATTACCTTTGATCACGTTGCGGTGGCAGATAACTCTCCTCTCTGAATAGAAGCGTTCATAACGCTGGACTCTGGTGCATGAGTCAGTAGCCAACGCATGGCGAGGGTCGCTCCTCCCATGGTGATTGCAGCGAGTAAGAACCCCAGTTCGATCCACTGGGCATGACTGAGCAAAGCGATCAGCACATAGCTCATACTCTGGGTTAGAGTGGCAAACATTTGCAAAGCACCGTCGGCGCGGCCTCGTTGATGGATGGCGATGGTGTGGTGCATCCAGTTCGTTCGCGCGATTCGATTTAACGCGTTAAAAAGGCCAAATAACAAGGTGAAGACAAGCAAGGTCGCTGGGCTTAATGAGATGCTCATCCCTAGTACCATCACACTACTGAGCGACATGGCGAGCAGCATGGTGCGGGGTAAGGCGCGACGGGTCAGTAATTTGTGTACGATGAGTCCGGTGAGCAGCGAGCCAATCCCAAACGCCATGTTGTAGCCCGCGAGCCAGTGCCCAGCAATGTGCTGCTGTGCAAACCAGATCGGCACCAACTTTCCCAAGTAAGTCAAAATGGGGTAGGAGAGAGAAGAAAGCATCAAGAAGGCGTAAAAGCGTGGTTCAGAAAGCACGATGGAGCGGCTTTCGACGAGTTGTTGCCAAAAGCGTACTTTACGTTCGGCGCGAAACGCTTGTCGATAAGGTGTCACCAGGTAACTGATACCCGCCAATGTGGATGCCAACATGGCAAAACCTGAGAATTCGACAATTCCCCATTGCTCGAGGAGCACAATACCTAACGCGCCAGCACCTAGCGTGGTGCCTTGCATTATGATCTCTTGTTGTCCAGAAATCGTGGCGTATTCATGGTGATCATAATTTTCTTGGGTAAACGCATTGTTGGTAGACCAAGCCAGATTGCTCGAGACCCAAAACACCAGTTGCGCGAGTGCCAATAGCCATGGGGATTGCATGCCGTGGTATGACAGGATCATCACCAGCGCGGCGCAAATGGCTTGCACCCATTGGACCATCACTAAGATTGTTTTGCGTGAATGGCGGTCAATCAAGGTTGAAAAGAAGGGGGTGAAGAAAAATGAGAGACCAGTACAAGTGAGTGCCACTAAGGCGACAAAGGTGCCCATATTGTCCGATTGCAACATGAGCCAAGGCAGAGCCATCATAAATAGCCCAGAAGAAATGCCATCAAAAAAGCGTCCGGTTAGGTAGGGAGTGGTCTTATTGCGTCCGTGTAATGTCATTGTGGTGTTCCTTTCTGTGTACCAATATTGATCAGTTGCTGCTACTCTAAAACCTCAAGTTAACTTTAGGTAAAGCGTTATTTTTCATTTGAGTCGATAACGTTCGAGTGAATTAAGGAGCCAAGATGGAACTGACGGTCGGAGAGGTCGCTAAACGTTCAGGTGTTGCGGTGTCGGCCTTACATTATTATGAGCAGAAAGGGCTGATCTTCAGTTGGCGTAACGCCGGGAACCAGCGCCGATATCATCGAAGTGTGCTGCGACGTGTTGCCATCATTAAAGCTGCTCAACAAGTTGGACTGACCTTGGAGGAGATCGCGGCATCGTTTGCCCACCTTCCACACCACCAAGCGCCCAATCGGCAAGAATGGCAAGTGATGGCGTCAGGGTGGCATCAACTGCTTGAGCACCGCATATTGCAGATGAAAGCGCTGCAACAGGACTTAGGTGGGTGTATTGGTTGCGGCTGTTTGTCGATGGAGAGTTGCGCTATTTACAACCCAAGTGACATTCGAGCGCAAGCATCGCCGAGTGAAACGCGGCTGACCGATCCTGAAAACTGGTCACCTGTGTTAGATGATGAGCGCTAAAGGCGGACAATTCCCATCATTTGGTCACACAAATAAGCGTTTTCTACGATTCATTGGTGTGATTTTTTCTTCTTTTTTCTGGGCAATGTTTGTGTTTTAAAACACTGTCTCATTCTGATTGAGTTCACAATTCTAAGGCTTTACCGCAATTTTTATTGAATCAAGGATTGCGTTAGCCGCTCATGAGCGGTATTCTACGACCACATCATATAATCATACAATATTGCATTTAGGAGTCTGAAATGACTAAACCTGTAATTGGTTTCATCGGTCTTGGCCTTATGGGCGGCAACATGGTTGAGAACCTACAAAACCGTGGCTACGAAGTTAACGTTATGGATCTTAACAAAGACGCAGTCGCTGCTGTTCTTGCTCGTGGCAACGCCTCTGAAGCGACGTCTGGCAAAGAACTGGCTGAGAAAAGTGACATCGTAATGCTATGTCTGACGACTTCTGAAGTGGTTGAGAAAGTGGTTTACGGTGAAGCGGGTATTCTAGCGGGTATGTCTGAAGGCAAAACGCTCATCGACTTTGGTACTTCTATCCCAGCTTCGACTAAGAAGATTGGTGCTGACCTTGCTGAGAAAGGCGCGGGTATGATTGACGCACCTCTAGGTCGTACACCTGCACACGCGAAAGATGGTCTTTTGAACATCATGGCAGCAGGCGATATCGAAACATTCAACAAAGTGAAGCCTGTTCTTGACGAGCAAGGTGAAAACGTCTTCTACCTAGGCGCACTAGGTTCAGGTCACGTAACTAAGCTTGTTAACAACTTCATGGGTATGACAACGGTTGCGACAATGTCTCAAGCATTCGCTGTTGCTAAGCTTGCAGGCGTAGACGGCCAACAATTGTTTGACATCATGTCAGCAGGTCCATCTAACTCACCATTCATGCAGTTCTGTAAGTTCTACGCTGTAGATGGCGAAGAAAAACTAGGTTTCTCTGTTGCTAACGCTAACAAAGACCTTGGTTACTTCCTTGCTCTTTGTGAAGAGCTAGGTACTGAGTCTCTCATCGCTCAAGGTACTTCTACAAGCCTACAAGCGGCTGTAGACGCTGGTCTAGGTCAAAACGACGTACCGGTTATCTTTGACTACTTCACTCAACTGAAGAAGTAATTAATGATGATGTGAAAACAGCGGCCAATGGCCGCTGTTTTTGTTTATACATCGCTTGGACATGTCAACGCCAGTTAGCAGAGATAAGCAGTTAACCCAGAGATAAGGCGAATGTCAGCAGCAGGGGCAGAGTGATCAAACTGAAGAAGTTACCAAACAGCACCATCGACGCCACTTTCGTCGGCTCAACTCCAAACCGTTCGGCAAACAGGTAGTTCATTACTGCCGGTGGTAACATGGTAAACAGCACCATCATTTGCAGCTCCAAAGTCGGCAGCGGCACAAACCAATAGATGACGGCAAACGCCACTGCACCCGTCGACAAGGATTGCAGCGTGCACAGCACACCGATACGAAATCCACTCAAACGCATATGACACATTTGCGCCCCTAAAGAGAGCAGCATTACGGGTACCGCGGCTTGACCGAGTAACACCGTCGCTTCATACAAAGGGGACCACACACCAATCCCACTTAGGTTGAGAAAAAGCGCTGCGCTGGCCGCCAGAAAAATCGGCATTTTGACCACTTGTTTGATTGGGTTGCCTTCACTCAGCAGCGCTAAGCCGATACTGATGTGCAAGCAGGCGGAGACCACGAACAGCAGAACCGCAGGCGCCAGCGCCGTCTCACCAAACGTATAGGTAAAAAGAGGGATCGCCAAGTTACCGCTGTTGCGAAACATATGTGGCGGCGCCCAGGCTTTAAAGCGCAGTTTACTGATGGCGCAAATTGGGATCATCAATAGCCCGGGTAATAAAACTGAAATGAGTGACGCACTCAAAAGGGGCAACTGGTTGGTATCGAGAGGCATCGCAACCAAAGAAGAGAACACCAACGCGGGGGTGAAAGCGTCCATGTTGATGCGGTTGATCGGTTTGAAGTCTGGTTTTAACCAACGCCCAACAGAAAACCCAATCAATACCAACGCAAAGACGGGGAAAAGAATGCCAACAACCTGCTCGACCATAGCTTTCCTTGCACTGAGTTAACGGCCTCGTTAACTGAAAAAAACAAAACAATGTTTCTACGTTAACCCATCTTGAGGGTGAAACCTAGAGCAGGTTAGGCTTGTTTGCTGTCTTTGAAGATGCGATCAAAATATTCCAATGGCGCGACTTTGGTATTGGCGCGTCGCTGCCATTTGCTGTCGTTGGCCACTAACCAACGTTGCTCTGCATGGGCCAATATCGCTTGGCTGACACGCGCCTCCCGCAATTCGTGCTCCATCACATACTGCGTCACTTCTGTATTCTCTAGGCCACTGCGTATATCACTGACCGCTGCGCAGCCAATAATACCAATGTCAGCACTGAACTGAGCGAAAAAGTCGGCGACTTTATCATCCACCACATCGCGATCATTGCTGCGAATGCGCCCGCCTGGGATCCAGGTTTCCACCTCTTCAAACTGGGAGAGAATATGCGCCGCCTCAAAGTTGTTGGTCACCACACGCAATTCTCGGTGATGCCCAAGCTGCTCTGCAATCGCGGTGATGGTTGTGCCGATACCCAAAAACAGAGTGCAACCATTGGGAATATGCTGCACGACGCGCTCGGCAATGGCGTGTTTGTCCTTGGCATTCGTCATGCGTCGTGAGGTGTAACTACGGTTGCTCAGGGTGGCAGGTAAGCTGACACCGCCGTGGTGACGACGGGTCAAGCCTAGGTTGCACAGTTCGTTGATGTCACGGCGGATGGTTTGTGTCGTGACATCAAACTGCTGAGCCAATTCATCAATCGAACAATATTCCTGTTGATGAATGCGCTCAATGATCGCGTGTTGGCGGAGTGAAAGATTATCCATGAATAGCGTGGCGTTCGGCACCAGTGTGAGTTTCGTTACGCTGAGTATAACGCTGAGGCACGTCGGTGATCATCATATCGACGCCCCATAAGCGATGTGGCTCAACTAATTCGGGAAAGTTGGGGGTGTAGCAGTAGAGTTGATAACCCATCTGCTTAATCGCTTTGGCTTGCGCCTGTGTCAAAAAGCGGTAGTCGCAGTGCACGCTGTAGGCATCAATTTGAGTCAGGACCGACGCCGCGTCATAGGGAATGCTTTGCCACAATTGCCCGCGGCGCACATCGGGTAAATACTGTTTGATGCATTGCAAGGCATGAGTGCTAAAGCTCGAAAAGAGCAGGGTTTGAGGGTTAATACCCATCTCATTGATCACCTCAGCGACGTGATGGCACAGGCGATCAATGTCCGTGTGAGGATAGAGTTTGAGCTCAATGTTGAGGTTAACATTGGCCGCTTGGGTCAAGGCCAATGTTTCCGCTAAGGTAGGGATTGGTTCCCCTTCAAACTCATCAGAAAACCACAACCCGGCGTCGAGTTGTTTCAGTTGCTGTAACGTCAACTCACTCACTTTACCTTTGCTGTTGGTACAACGGTTCACCGTGTGGTCATGAATCACCATGGGCACATCATCGGCGCTCAGTTGGACGTCGATTTCTATCCACTGGCAACCCAATTCAACGGCACGCTGAAACGCGACGAGTGTGTTTTCTGGCGCAAGGCTAGAGAGGCCGCGATGGGCCATGGTTGGGATAAGGGTAGGGAGTGTTGTCATTGTTCTTCACTGTCTATGTTCATTTTGTTTCAAACGAACTCTGTCATCTTCATGTGACCGTTTGATGACACCCAAACAGGCATTCAACCGAAAGTTAAGTTTCATTTATGTTCATTTAAGTGTCATCTCAGCGTAACTTTCGCTAATTAATGTTCACTTGAATTCTGAAGCAGCGAATGTGAAAGAGAAGTGAACATCCGCTGAGGTTTAACCACACTAGGACTTTACGCAAGTAAGACTCACATAAGGGAACCATTATGTCTATCAAACACCTGACCGGTTTGGCCGTCACCGCAGCACTACTGAGTGCGCAAGCTCAAGCGAAAACAGAAGTGGAATGGTGGCACGCCATGGGTGGTGCGCTAGGTAAAAAGGTCAATGAAATAGCGGCGGATTTTAATGCCAGTCAAGATGACTACGAAATCAAACCTGTATACAAAGGCTCATACGCAGAAACCATGACAGGTGCGATTGCGGCATTTCGTGCGAAAGAGCAGCCAGCCATTGTGCAGGTTTTTGAAGTCGGCACGGCAACCATGATGGGTGCCAAGCAGGCCATCTACCCGGTTTACCAGTTGATGGAAGACACCAAAGAGCCGTTTGATCCAGACAACTACCTCTCCGCTGTGACGGGTTACTACACCACCAGTGAAGGCCAAATGTTGTCGATGCCATTCAACAGTTCAACGCCTGTGCTGTACTACAACAAAGCGATGTTTGAAAAAGCGGGCATTACAGAGGCACCGAAAACCTGGCAAGAGATGGAAACCGTCTCACGCAAGCTGATCGAGTCGGGCGCTAAGTGCGGCTTTAGCACCACTTGGCAATCTTGGACGCAAATTGAAAACTTCGGTGCTCGCAATAATGTCCCTGTCGCCAACAACAGCAATGGTTTTGACGGACTCGATACCCAGTTCAAGTTCAATGAGTCGGCGTTTGTGAAGCACATTGAGAAAATGGGCGAGTGGTCAAAAGAAGGGATCTTTAAGTACGGCGGTCGTCAATCCGATGGTATGCCACTGTTCTACACCCAAGAGTGTGCGATGACCATGGGTTCGTCGGCGGGGCTAGCGGGCATTAAAGAGAACATGAAAGGCATTGACGTCGGTGTAGCGCAGCTGCCGTATGACGCGGAACTGGTCGACAAACCGCAAAACACCATTATCGGTGGGGCCTCGCTTTGGGTACTGCGTGGTCACTCTGATGAAGAGTACAAAGGGGTAGCGAAGTTCTTCTCATATCTCTCTAGCCCTGAAGTTCAAGCTGATTGGCACCAGTTTACCGGTTACCTACCGATCACTAAGGCTGCCTATGAACTGACCAAGAGCCAAGGCTTCTATGAGGCGAACCCAGGCACTGACACCGCTGTCGTACAGATGACGTCGGTTGAGCCAACGGTCAACTCCAAAGGCATTCGCTTTGGTAACTTCTTGCAAACGCGCGATATCATCAACGAAGAGTTAGAGGCCGTTTGGTCTGGTAAAACGACGGCGAAAACAGCATTGAACAATGCGGTAAGCCGTGGTGATGAGCAATTGCGCCGCTTTGAGCGCACGCAAAAGTAACACCCTCGTTTGGCGGAGCGAGTGTGCTCCGCCTTTTTCTATCTGGATTATCTATGTCATCGCCTGTTATTTTTAAACATAAATGGCTGCCCATTGCGCTGATCGCCCCGCAACTGGTGATCACCCTGGTCTTTTTTATCTGGCCGGCTGGGCAAGCGATTTTTCAATCATCTCAACTGGAAGATGCGTTTGGGATGAGCCGTGAGTTTGTTGGCTTGGAAAACTTCGAAAAGCTGCTTCACGATCCGTATTATCTCGATTCCTTATTCACGACGCTACAATTTAGTCTCAGCGTAGCGGTGCTTGCGTTGGTCAGTGCGTTGGTGCTGTCGGCCTTTGCCGAGCATATCGTTCGTGGCAGCACCTTCTATCGTACCTTTCTGATCTGGCCGTATGCCGTTGCGCCTGTGGTGGCGGGCTCTTTGTGGCTGTTTCTCTTTGACCCAACGATTGGCGTGGCCAGCCAACCCCTCCAGTGGATAGGGGTTGATTGGAATCCGACACTCAATGGCACCCACGCGATGTGGATGGTGATCATCACCTCAACGTGGAAACAGATCAGCTATAACTTTTTGTTCTTCTTAGCGGCGTTGCAGTCCGTCCCCCGTTCATTAATTGAAGCAGCGGCCATCGATGGCAGTGGGCCGGTAAAGCGTTTTCTCACCATCAGCTTCCCGTTGATTTCGCCTACGAGTTTCTTCTTATTGGTCGTTAACTTTGTCTATGCCTTTTTCGACACCTTCGCCATCATCCATGCGATGACGCAAGGCGGGCCGAGCAACAGCACTTCCACGTTGGTGTACAAAGTCTACAACGATGGATTTATTGGTTTGGACTTAGGATCGTCGGCTGCGCAGTCGGTGGTGTTAATGGTGTTGGTCGCGACGTTAACCGTGTTCCAATTTAAGTACGTTGAGAAGAAGGTGGCTTACTGATGGTAGAACGCAGACCCTTATTCACTCTATTTTGCCACTTTGTGTTGGTGGCTGGCATCGTCTCGATTGCACTACCAGTCTGGATTGCGCTGGTGGCGACCACCCATGAAAACACCGCCTTTGCGACAGGAACGCCACTTTGGTTTGGCGACCTCGGTTTCAGTGTGTTTAACGAACTACTGAGTAATGCAAGCCAAGTCAATAATACAGCACTGCCGATTACCGGTATGTTATTGAATTCCCTCGTGATGGCACTGTGCATCACCTTTGGTAAACTGACCATTTCGATTTTGTCGGCCTATGCGGTGGTCTTTTTTCGCTTTCCGGGCCGCATGTTGGCGTTTTGGATGATCTTCTTCACCTTAATGCTGCCAGTGGAAGTGCGCATTATGCCGACCTTTGAAGTGGTCACTAATCTCAACATGCTCAATTCGTTTTATGGCTTAACCATCCCACTGATCGCCAGTGCGACGGCGACCTTTTTATTCCGCCAGTTCTTTATGACGGTGCCAAGTGAGTTGGTGGAGGCGGCGCGCATTGATGGCGCAGGACCGATTAAGTTTTTCTTTGACATATTACTGCCGCTCTCTCGCACCAACATCGCGGCGCTGTTTGTCATCACCTTTATTTACGGCTGGAACCAATACTTATGGCCGTTACTGATCACCACCGACATCGAGTACTACACCATAGTGATGGGCATCAAGCAGATGCTGGGTGTTGTCGATGGGGTCATTGAATGGAACAAAATTATGGCCACGACCATTATTGCCATGTTGCCACCGGTCATTGTGGTGCTGGCGATGCAAAAAGCGTTTGTCAAAGGTCTGGTTGATTCGGAGAAATAATTCATGTCTACACTTACTCTCAATAACGTAGCGAAATGCTACCCGAACGGATACCAAGCGATTCATGGTGTCGATTTGACCATTCACGATGGCGAAATGGTGGTCTTAGTGGGGCCAAGTGGCTGTGGTAAATCGACGTTACTGCGTATGATTGCCGGCCTGGAAGCGATCAGCTCTGGGGAGCTGTCTATCGATGACACCATCGTCAATGCGCTCGAGCCGAGTGAGCGAGATATCGCGATGGTGTTTCAAAATTATGCCTTGTATCCACATATGACGGTCTACAACAACATGGCTTATGGGCTACGCAACCGAAAAACACCGAAGGCAGAGATTGACGCTTTGGTGAATGAGGCCGCTAAAATGCTCGAGTTGGATCACTTACTGGATCGCAAACCGGGTCAACTCTCTGGAGGGCAAAGACAGCGCGTGGCGATGGGGCGAGCGATTGTTCGCAAACCTAAGGTCTTTTTGTTTGATGAGCCCTTGTCGAACCTCGATGCCAAGCTGCGCGTACAGATGAGATTGGAGATCAAAAAGCTGCAACGCCGTCTCGCGACCACATCGATTTATGTCACCCACGATCAAGTCGAAGCCATGACCTTGGCCGACAAGCTAGTGGTATTGAACAAAGGGAACGTGGAGCAGGTGGGTACACCCCTTGATATCTACGACTACCCGGCTTCTCTTTTTGTCGCGACTTTTATTGGTTCTCCCTCCATGAATATTCTTGATGCGAGTGTAACCATTGATGGTATTGAATTGGCTCAGGCGCTCTATCCGCTAGAGACCGCATCGCTGAATCTGGGCGATATTAAGCTTGGGCTCAGACCGGAGCACCTGCAGCTGTGCGATGATAACCCGTGGTTCCACGTTGAAGTCGAGTTGATCGAAGCGCTGGGCGCTGACCTCTTGCTCTACTGTAAAACGCTCGACGAAGAGGCGCAGCGTTTGGTGGTGCGGGTTGAAGGTCATAGCAAAATCGCCATCGGTGATAGCTTTGGTGTCGACATCAAACCCGAGCATCTGCATCTTTTTGATGCCAACACCTCGAAGCGCATTTCACTGACAGAAGGCCGCCATCAAGAGGTGGTGAATGCCTGATTCGTTGCTTAGCGCTAATCAAGCGTCGCTCGCGTCTATCACCTGGTTACTCACCGATGTCGACGACACGTTAACCTGGCAAGGACAGCTGCCTGCGCAAACGCTGAATGCGTTAACGCTGCTGCGTGATGTCGGCGTGAAAGTGGTGGGTGTCACGGGTGCTTGCGCTGGATGGTGCGATCAAATGGCCAAACTCTGGCCGCTCGATGGTGTGATTGGTGAAAACGGCGCGTTTTGGATGCGCCGCAGCGAGAGTGGGTTCATCACCCACACGCTTACGCCTTTGGATGAGATGAAGCGCCAGCAGCGAGCGTTAATTGAGCGTATTGCCGAGCGGCTGCGTGACTACCCAGACGTAACGTTTGCCAGCGATCAAGCGTTTCGTTACTGCGATGTCGCAGTCAACACAGGTCAAGAGCGTACTCCGTTATCTCCAGCGTTGTGTGAACAACTGCTTGCTGACATTCGCGCTATCAAAGTGGACGGGCAAGTCGTCAATGCGACACAAAGCTCGATTCACATCAACGCTTGGTTGGGTCAGCACACTAAGCGCACCAGCAGTGAAGCCTATCTTCGCGCGCACAATCATGGCCAACTGCCGGCGTTGTCCAATATCGCTTACGTGGGTGACTCGCTCAACGATGAAGGGATGTTCGAGTGGTTATCGACGACCTTTGGCGTGCACAACATTCGCCATGTTCTGAGTCAGCTTAATCACCAGCCGCAGTGGATCACCGACTCAAACGGCGGGTTTGGTTTTGCTGAGCTGGCAGAGCGAATTGCGCTTGCTAAGCGAAGTGAAAATGCGCGGTAGAACCCCCT
Source organism: Vibrio sp. R10-SG3-ISO3 (assembly GCF_059834225.1). Classification (NCBI taxonomy): domain Bacteria; kingdom Pseudomonadati; phylum Pseudomonadota; class Gammaproteobacteria; order Vibrionales; family Vibrionaceae; genus Vibrio; species Vibrio sp. R10-SG3-ISO3. Next base: position 47,306 of record NZ_JCBDHE010000020.1, read on the forward strand.
CCAATCTTAAAATCTCGCCTCGCTTTGTCATTTTGTGTCAAGCAGGGTAAGGTTCGGTAAAACGACTCGCGCCTATCGCCGGTACTAGCTAGATTAAAAAGGAGCAATGAAGACGGTCACTAAGAGGGACAAATGATGAAAACATTAGCGGTGATTTTGGCGTGTATAACCTTGGCAGCGTGTACATCCGGTTATAGCAATCAAACCAATCTAGAGAGCAACGGTCACTACAGTGCTGCTCAATCGACCCCCAACCCATCGAATGACGCGGCGGAGCTGTTAGTTTTTGGTGAGTAACCGGCGAGGCGATGACCCTGTACGGATTAAGCCCTGCGTTAAGGCAGGGCTTAATGGTATTGACTTCTTAAGGGCGAGTGTCCCTGTCATGGTTTGCTCAATTTATTCCTGACATTTCTCTTAGCAAAGATTACCCTAGCGGACTAAGACGAATTTTGACTCTAGAGTTGTCCAAGCATGAATGTATCCCAGGTCGACATTAGCTCGCTGCTGATTTTGAAAAACTTACTCGAAGAGAAGCACGTTTCGAATACTGCTTTGGCGATGAACATCAGCCAATCTTCGGTCAGTCGAGCTTTGCAGAAAATGCGAACGCTGTTTGATGATGAGTTGTTGGTGCGCACCAATTCGGGTTATGAGTTAACCACCAAAGCCGACAGCATTAAACAAGACATCAATCTCATCATCAATAGCTTGGAAACGCTTGTTCATAAGCAGTCTTTTGATCCCAGTAGCATCGAAACCACCGTTCGCTTTTTTGGCTTGCAGCCGCAAATCAATACTTTGATGCCGCCTGTTATTGCACAAATTCGCCAGCGTGCACCCAATATGATCGTCAGTTTGGATACCACGCCGCAGCGTCACTTTGAGGCTCTAATTGCTGGCGATGTGCACTTTGCACTCTCGTCACATGAGCCCGCCAGTGGCGACCAAAATCTTTATCGTGCACTGGTCTCCAAGCGGGATTTTCGCTTGTTGATGAGTAAATCGCATCCACTGGCCAATGAGACATTAACAGCCGAAAATTTGTTGGGCTGTAGCTTTGGTCAAATCTCGTTGCAGGGCGAGAAAACCCTCTCTTTCGAGCATAAATTTATGGAACTTGGATTAGTGGACAAAAAGAATCGCTTGTCGATTCCGGTGCAACTATCGAACTTCCATGCTGCTCCAGATATTGCGGCGACCAGCGATATTATTTTCCACTTGCCAAGCCCCTACGCGCAGCGTGCATGCCAAGATGCGCGTCTGATTGCGAGAGAAGTACCGCCAGAGTTGAGATTGGCGTTCCAACATGTCTATTTGTATTGGCATAAGCGTTTTCATGACGACCCTATGTGTATTTGGGTTCGCGGCATCTTTAAGGATCTGTTTGACGTAGAGCACACATCTGCATAAAAAGGCCGATCGTTATGCATAAATGGGATAATGGCATTCGCCATTATTGATGATAATGTAGTTGCGAATCATTTTCATTAGATATTAAATTGAGAACGATTATCAATTATATGTCTAAGAAATACCATTATGTCTATTTGCCCATTTTCTCTTCGTCCTGTTGCGTTGGCGATCGCCAGTGCGGCAGTGGCATCCATGCCGTCCTTCGCCGATGACAACTCTTCTATGGAAACCCTAGTTGTCACTGCGGCAGGTTACGAGCAAACTGTGACTCAAGCGCCGGCTTCCATTAGTGTTATCGACCGTGCTCAAATCGAGAATCGCGCCTATAAGGATCTTACTGATGCATTACAAGACATCCCGGGTGTGACCGTGACCGGTGGCGGTGATGGTCAAGATATTTCCGTCCGCGGTATGCCTTCAGAATACACAGTGATCTTAGTGGATGGCCGTAAGCAGTCTGGTCGTGAAACGCAGACCAACGGCAGTACCTTTACCGAGCAAGATTGGCTTCCACCTCTGAGTGCGATTGAGCGTATTGAGGTGGTACGTGGCCCAATGTCTACTCTATATGGCTCCGATGCACTGGGCGGTGTGATCAACATTATCACTCGTAAAGACTACCAAGAGTGGCACGGCAGTCTGCAAGTGGAGACGACGCTGCAAGAGAATTCTCGTTCAGGCAATGGCTATCAAGGTCAGTTGTATCTTGCGGGCCCAGTGATTCCAGATCTGCTGAGTGTATCGCTAACAGGTCTTTACCAAGAGCGAAAAGAGGATGAAATAGAAGGTGGTTATGCGGGTAAGACGCTCGACAACTACCGTGCTGCGGTGCATTTGACCCCGACTGATGAAGATACCTTTTCGGTTGAATACACTCAGCATGATCAAGAGCGTGTCACGACGCTTGATAAGTCAGTATCACGCGAGTCACAAGTCGCTGAGCGTGAATATCAACGTGAATCACTGGCTGGGACTCACTCGGGTAATTATCAATGGGGTAGTGGCACCACGTTTATCAGCACAGAAACAGTACGTAACAACGGTGCTGAGAAAGAAATTGAAAACAGTTTACTCAACACACAGTGGAGCTTACCCCTTGCTGCACATTACTTGACCTTGGGCGCCTCCTTTGAGCAGAAAGAGTTGACGGACGACAGCAACGCACTGGCGTCTAAAAACAAGCAGTGGTCACTGTTTGCCGAAGACGAGTGGTACTTAACGGATGACTTTGCACTGACGCTGGGTCTTCGCTACGACCAAAATGATATTTTTGATGGTCACTTTAGCCCGAGAGTCTATGGGGTGTGGTCACTGGCTCCTGAATGGACACTGAAAGGGGGCGTATCGACAGGTTACCGAGCGCCGACACTCACAGAAATGGATGAAGAGTGGGCGCAGCCTAGTTGTAACGGTCGTTGCGATGTGTATGGTAATGCAGACCTATCGCCTGAGACCTCGGTGAATACCGAGGTGGGCCTCTATTTTGTTGATACTGCGGATTTATCTGCGAATGTCACGCTGTTTTATAGCGAGTTCAAAGACAAAATTGAAAACGACTTTGTCGACCCGAGTTGTACCGACCGCAGACGCTGCGATCGCACCTACGTCAATATTGACGAGGCTAACACTTACGGTGTAGAAAGTTCTGTGGCGAAAAGCTTGACGCGCACGATTAAAGTCAGCGCGAGTTACACCTATACTCACAGTGAGAAAAAGACCGATGACGAGGACAACGGATTGCCGCTTGTGCAGTCACCTGAGCATCTAATTTCTGCCAATGGTGATTGGGCGATTCGCGATGACGTTAACTCATGGTTGCGTGTCAATTATCAAAGCCGTGAGAAAGACAACATTACCAGCACAAGCACGCGCACACTAGCACCGTCTATCACCTATGTTGATCTCGGAGCAAATTGGCGAGTGACAGACAACGTTAAGTTGATGGCAGGCATTTACAACCTGTTTGATCAAGAAACAACGGTGGATGAGTATGGTTATGTTGAAGACGGGCGTCGTTACTGGTTAGCGGTTAACACCACTTTTTAATAGGATAAGAGCAACCAATGAAAGTACTCGCATCGACTGTTCTAATGGCATTGGCATGTTGCGCCCATGCCAGTGAACCCACCGCGCAAGAGTATGCGCAAAAAGGCATGCAATACGCCGACTTGTTTCCAGGTTTGACCAATATTTGCGATCTTGAGTCGCCGATTCGAAATATGGCGATTCGCACAGTGAACAGCGAACAGAAGCGCAAAGAAAAGAAAAGCGGCAAGGGGCGTTCTGAACCCATCCCACCGACACAGGTGTTTGATAACCTCTACTACATCGGCACGGGGGGCGTATCCAGTTGGGCCATTACAACCAGTGACGGCATTATCTTAGTCGATGCGTTAAATAACAACGCGCAAGCTAAGCAATATATTGAAGCGGGGTTGATTGAGTTGGGTTTGGATCCCAATTCAATCAAGTATTTGCTGATTACGCACGGTCATGGCGATCACTATGGTGGACAAGAATACCTCGTCGAGCACTACCAGCCACGCTTGGTGATGACCGATGTCGAGTGGACGCGTCTGGAGCAGCCAGTGCAAGACTTTGCCAGTCCTCGTTGGGGTAAGAAACCATCACGTGACATCACAGTAGCCGACGGTGAATCCATCTCCTTAGGTGAGACGACAGTGAGCATTTATCTGACTCCGGGTCACACGCCGGGTACGATGTCGCTAATTTTCCCGGTATACGACAACGGTGAACAACACATCGTCAGTTTGTGGGGCGGAACAGGGCTCAATTATGGTCCTGATGAAGAGAGAATCCTTGCCTACAGTCAGGCCGCTCAGCGTTTTAAACAGATTGCAAAAGAGGCTGGCGTGGATATCTACCTGTCCAATCACCCTACACGTGATGGCTCGTCGGAAAAAATGTTGCGAGATTTACCGAATCGTCAGGCTAATCAGCCTCATCCCTTCGTCATGGGGCAGGCGGCGCTCCATGCCTACGATATGCTCGGAGATTGTACCTACGCACAAGTGCTGAGAATTCGCGCTGAGCAGCAATAAAAGACCCTTGAACAGACGCGCACCAAGTTAATCACTTGGTGCGCGTTGGTGTGTTTATTGAGCGCCTTTTAATCCAGCGCTCTTGGCTCACCTAAATGAAACCCTTGCAGATAATCGATGCCAATGTCCGTGGCGATTTGGCATACCTGCTCATTGTGCACAAACTCTGCGACGGTTTTGGCGTCAAAGACTTCACACAGTCGTACCAGCTGCGAGGCGATTTTTCGCTGTTTGGCGTCTTGGTCTATGGTGCGAATCAAACTGCCGTCGAGTTTGATGACTGACGGCTCGAGCTTAATGATCTCATCCAAATTGGAATAACCAGAGCCAAAATCGTCCACAATGATCGCAACGCCCATGGCGCGAAAATGGTCACACACTTCACGCATGCGTGCAAAGTTGCGGATCTGCTCGGACTCGACGATCTCAATGCCGGCGCGGCTCGGGTCAGCAAGGCTATGCACCTCTTGCTCTAACAGGGCCAGCGTTCGGTCGTCGAGGAGATCTTGCGGAGAGAGGTTCAATGAGAAGATATCGTTATTCAAGCGCATTTTAGCAAAGGTGTGCTTGATCATTTGACGACTCATCTTGGTGTAGAGACGCGTGCCTTGAATATGCGGTAAGAACAAGCCCGGAGAGACAATCTCACCTTGATGCTGCAAGCGTACTAAGCACTCATAGAACGCGGGCTCTCGGGTTTTGGCATCAAAGATCGGTTGGACAAACGGCACTACTTGATGTTGATTGATGGCGCTGTTCGCCACAGATAATTGCTTCAACCGGACCTGACGCTCTTGGTCTTGAGAAATCAAGTTGCTGGCGTTATACAAATAGCGGTGATGTTTGATTGCGTAGCGACGCGCATCGACCGATTTAAACAACAGCTCATCCGGGCTGCAGTGTGGGAAGTCTCGGCGATACACCACGCCTGCGCAGATGGATACGGCGATGTGGTCGGTCTCCACAATGCCCAGGTGATCCAGATCGAAATGCTCTATCTGTTTGATGGCACGGTAATAGCGTTCGCGCATGCTGTCTATCTGTTTATCAAGGGTAAAAATCGTCGCCCATTCACCCACGCCAAGGCTATACAAGGTGGCCTTGTCCGCAAAGACATCATCCAGATTGTCGATGAAAAAAGAGGTCAGCAGCATCAGCAGACGGTCACCAATGGCGTAGCCATATTTCTCATTGATTTCGGGGAGATTAGCTAATTTGAGTGTAAACAGGGCTTTGTCGTCGCTAATTTTTGCCAGTTGTTGACGAAGAACAGAGCGGTTCGGCAATCCTGTGGTGTGGTCAATGCGATAACTCGATGCCAACTCCTCGGCTTGGGATTGGATTTTGTGCTGCATTTGCAGATGGCGCGTGTCCAAATCAGCAAACGCGTTGCGGATCATCGAAAACAGCGGCGATACACTGGAGGTGTTATCGAGTGTGAGCGACGGTACCGGGCCGCTGGCGTCACCTTCTCGCATGGCAAGGTAGGTCATGCTGTGGTGCAAAATCTCTTGAGTGGACGCCTCTTTGTAGAGCTCGCCCATACAATAAAATCCATACGTCGGCGCGACTTGTTGCAGTGGCGCTAACTCTTGATTGCCCTCGATAAAGTCCAGTCGAGACGTACAGTTAAAGACAAAGATCGCATCGGGTTGCTGCTGAGCCAGGTGGTAAGCGCTGTCTTGGACTTGGTGAATGGTGAGCTCGGGGTGCACATAGCAAAACTGAACCTCATCACCAACGCTGAGGGCTTTATCAAACACCAAACCCGAATTCTCATCCACATACTGCGGCAGATAAACATCTTGATGGGTTGGGTCGCCTTTGATGAGAGGGAAATCAATCAGCTTTTGCTGCGGCAGCTGCTGCCCATCGGCTAAGTAGCGCTGGTACAACTCGGTAATGTTTTGATGGTTGAGCGTATAGACGGTGTTGTCGGAAGTTTGGGTGACTTTAAATCTTTGCCCTATGGCGTTCCACTCACTGAATGCTGAGCGCCAAACGTGAAGCTCAGGGCTGTGAATCGCGACCGCGACGCTGCATTCTTGGTAACATTCGCCATTGAGCAGCACCCAGCGGCCTTGTTCTGTGATGGTTGAGGCGCCGCCCGCGACGGGGATGTTGCTTTTATCAAAGCAGCGGAAGAAGGAGTTGCCTTTTGCCGTCAGTCGATCAACGAAGCAGAGTATGGCCTTGGTCTCTGAACTCAGTGATAGAGAGTGAGACAGTGACTTTCCGCCTTTTTCACCGCTGGCGTTTGGCGCTGATGCATAGGTCAAGGTGGCGTGATCAAATCGCGTGATCACGACCTGCGTCGCTCCGCGCTCTATGACCCCATCGTGGATCACGTGTTGGGCACTGGCGCCGATAACCACCGCATCCGGCCATTTTCTTTGCAAGGTACGAGAGAGACCTTGAACCGTCTTAGAGGACTGGCTGGAAAATAACTGGATGAGAATCGCAGAAGAAAAGCCAAGTTCCTGCTTTTCGAGATGTTTCTCTAGCTGAGTGTTGGAGCGAACACAAAGCGAAATACTATACATAGACAACCACTTTATTCTTATTACACCGCGCATCAAGTCACTGATTGTGTCCTAGATACGATGGTTCACTTCTGTCTAGGGCGATGTCTCGCTGATTATGCGTAATATCGCGTCACCGATAGAGTCACTCATAAGTTGAGTCGCCGCTTTGATAACAACCTATATGAAATGATACTTAATGAGTAGTCCGAGGAGTCAACTTTTGACAAGAAAACTGTGTAACAAGGGAAACAAAAATAGTCCTCGCTATGAGGCCTATTGAGATGTGAATGTCGATGTTCGACTGAGCGCGCCGTTTATGCGGCGTATTTTGCCACTTCATGCGGATACACGCGCATGCCGCTGGTGGTGTTTTCGTAAACGGACAGGTCTTGTAAGTAAGACCACGCGTGACGGTCGGTTTTCGTTTGCGCCGCCAGGCGTTCGATGACGAGGTCGATGTCGCGACCTGCGTAGTCTCTATCGTGAACGAATAGATTTTTAATCACTGATAACATACCCAACTCCCTCGTTGTAGTTAAATTACATGGTTGTATGTAAATAACATAGTTCATTGTTTAAATGTGATCAACAACTAATTTTTAATGTCACGGAAGATTCATTTTATGTAATTTAATTTCACTTTATTGGTGCGTGCTTGGGTGCATGCGCACCAGTTTGGGGAGCTAAAGCATGAGATACAAAGCCTAATAAGGCTAACTATGATGAATAGCACCGCAATTGAAGGCGCAAATTGCTCGATAGGCGCGTTAATTGTGAGAAATCCTCGGCTTTATTCATTCTTTTTCTGTCCAGACAGGCAAGTATTGACTAGATTTATACGAGCGTGATTGCGTACATAAAGCGAATAATGAATGCAGAAAACAACAAAAAGTCAGTGGCTATGGGTAGGGATCAGTGTGGTTTTCGTCGCACTGTTTATGTGGTTGGGTGCCAAAGGTAAGGATGACCAGCAAGGTGAATTGAATAGGATGAGGATTGCCGTCTCGACGACGCCACTCTCCACTCCCTTTATTGTGGCAAACGCGTTGGGGCTGTATGACAAACAGGGCTTATCCGTTGAAATGATCCCATGCACCGGTGGGGTCGAGTGCGCGAAGTTACTGATGCAAGGCGAGGTCGATTTGGCGACCGCATCGGAATCGGTGGCCATGTTTAACGCTTTTGATCACCCTGAACTGGCACTGCTGGCCACCTTCGTCGAGTCAGACAATGACGTAAAACTGGTCTCACTCAGTTCGTCGGACATTCGTCAAGTGAGTCAGCTGCAAGGTAAACGCATTGGCGTGATTCAAGGCAGTGCGAGCGAGTTCTATTTAGATGCGGTCTTGCTGTCCCATGAGGCGAGCCATCTCGATATCAACAAGGTGTTTGTAGCATCTTCAGAGATTGTCACAGCGCTACTTGAAGGGCAGGTGGATGCCATTTCGGCTTGGGAGCCCATGATCTACCAGATTCACCAAGCAACCGGCGGTGAAATTAATCATCTCGGTTTAACCGGACTGTATCAATTGAGCTTTAATCTACTTTCTACTCAACCCTATTTGGCTCAAGCTAATGATGCACCTATGCAACTGATTCAATCGCTCGATCAAGCGATAGAGTGGATTCACCTCAACCCAGAGAACGCGCAGAAGCTAGCGGCGGAGTTTCTTGCGCTGCCGGCGGAACAAATCACGTGGTCGTGGGATGACTATGTGTTCAGATTGTCCCTAGGCAACGCTCTGCTGTCCAACCTGCAGATCCAGGCGCGTTGGGCGAAGCAAAATGGTTTGGTTGACAATGATATGCCAGATTTTCGTCAACTGCTCTACACCGAGCCGTTTGAGCAATGGTCGGAGCTGCGAGATTAATTATGCTGAAGTCGTTAACCAAGAAACTCTCGTTATTGTTTGGGACCACACTCGTACTGACCGTGTTGATTGTGGTGCTATTGCTAAACATTAACGCCCAGCAGCGTCAAACAAAAATCGAATTGGATCAGGTGGTCGAACTGCAACTGTCGGTGGATATGCTGAGAAGTCAGTTGTGGTTGTTCATGCAGTTTTATGATGAGCAGAGTTTGCATCACGTCATCAGCGCTCATTCAGACCTCGCGGCGCAGCTCAGCACTTTTGAAAACCGTGATCACCGGTTGGACAATATGCAAAGAATGAGTGACGGCCTTTCCGCTGTGATTGCGCAAGAGAGTCGTATCTATTCGGCGCAAGATTCGGCCTTACCGTTGGCGAGTGATTTGAGCAGTCGTGAGCTGTTTCAATCTCGCTACAGCATGATTGTACAAACCATGACTGAGGAGCTGGCGTATGTGCATCGCCAAGTTTTGGATAAGAGCGCCCGTGAACTCAAAGCCTTGATGTGGTTTGCCGCTGGGTGGATGATCATCGGCTCGGTTGTGGTGTGTTTGATCAGTTTGCACATTTTCCTTCGTTATCGTATTGGTGCGACGGAAATCAAAAGGGCGATTGTGGCGGTATCCAAAGGGGATTTAGACTCCAAGGTATCGCTGAAAAAAATGGATTCAGAATTTGAAACCATAGCGACCTTTTTCAATCGTATGACCAGCAACCTCAAAGAGACCACGGTGACCAAGCAAGAGTTGCAACGTGAAGTGGAACGTCAAACGTTGCAGTTAAAAGAGAAACAGAAGCAGCTGACGTTCTTATCTGAGCATGACACGTTAACCAACCTAAAAAATCGCCGAGCCTTCAATGCCAAACTGGACGATGCCTTGCAACGAGCGCGTTTGCAGCAACACAAGCTCGCGTTGCTGTTTATTGACTTGGACAAATTCAAGCAAATCAATGACACCTTGGGCCATGACGCAGGCGACTGTATTTTGGTGACGGTGGCGCATCGATTGAGCCATTCGTTCCGTGACAGTGATTTTGTCGGCAGGCTGGGTGGCGATGAATTTGTCGTCTGTCTCGATTTACTCGATGATTTCTCCTGTCTCGATGCTCTTATTGATGAGCTGATGCATCACCTCAATCAACCTATCGTGTTCGAGGGCGAAGCGGTGAGATTAGACGTGAGTATCGGGGTGAGTTGTTTCCCAGACCATGCGCAAGACAGAACCAGTTTGATGCGTTTGGCGGACTTGGCGATGTACCAAGCGAAAGGCCACAGAGGCCCAACATGGCAACTGGCTTCCCACCACTTATCGATTCAGCCTATCGCCAAATAGTCTTTATCGATAAGTGGTGGCCAATGGCGTGATCGTCTGTTAAAGGTCATTCACCATTCAATGCGCGCCCCATCATAAGCGAGAAACTCACCGCTGAGCTGCTCATCGGCCTGTGACACTATCGCCAGCAATTGACGCGCGACACGCTCAGGGGAAAGCAGTTTTTCTTCGGGGACATTGGATTGAAATGGCTTTGACAGTGCCGTGTCGGTTGTCCCAGGATGCAGCGCGAATACGCAACTGCTCGGCTTAATCCGTGACCACTCAATACTCAAGGTTTTGATGGTCATATTGAGCGCCGCCTTTGAGGCGCGGTAGCTATACCAGCCACCCAAACGGTTGTCACTGATACTGCCGACCCGAGCCGATAAGCTCGCAAATTTAGGCTGTTTGCTCTTCATCAGCAGCGGTTGCAAGTGTTTAGCGAGCAACACTGTCGCCAGTGCGTTGGTTTGCATTGAGCGAAGGAAAAACGCGCTGTCGAGCTGCGCAAGTCGCTTTTCTGGTTGATGCGTGTCGTCATGCAACAGGCCCACCGTATTGATGACCCAATCGAGTTGGCTCATGGTTTGGCTTAAGTTCTCAATATGCGCCTCATCACACACATCCACCAAAAACCAGTTGAGCTTGGGGTGCGAAAGCAACGGTTGACGTTGGCGAAACGTCGCATAAACGGTGTCGATAGTGTCATCTTCAATAAGCTGCTTGACCATAGCAAGGCCAATACCGCCAGAGCCACCCACGATTAAAACCTTCATCCTCTGCTTTACTCCTCTCAATGACGCTTGTGCCTGTTTAATCATAAGGCTTTGTACGGGTCAAAGCGGCACAGCGCTCACCGAGTTGCGCTCAATCTCTTTCAACACACGGCGGTATGGGCTGGTACTCGCTAAATGCACTGAATTGGTGAACACTGTGTAAACTTCCTTTAACACTTATGATGTGATCATTATCACGGACGATCTCGACATTTTTGCTAAACAACTTCATCTTATGCCCGTTTGATTCTGAGAATTTTTTGAATCTAAAGGATAGGAAGCCGGATTATGGACAACGAACATAGCTTGCGAGAAAACTTACTCGCCCTCATTTTAGGTAGTGCCCTGGTCTCACTTGGGGTGATCTTCTTTAACAAGGTAGGTCTCCTCACGGGTGGCACCGCGGGATTGGCGATTTTCCTCACTAAAGTGAGTGATTTCAGTTTTGGTCAGGTGTTTTTCGCTCTCAACTTACCCTTCTATATTTTGTCGGTCACTCGTATGGGCTGGCGTTTTACCATCAACACGTTTATTGCGGTGACCATAGTGTCGTTTGCGGTCGACCATCTTCATCACTTGATTGAGATTGCCCGTATTGAACCCGTGTATGCGGCGTTACTGGGTGGTGGATTAATCGGCGTCGGTATGCTGGTGATATTCCGTCACAAAATGAGCTTAGGTGGCTTTAACATCTTGGCGCTGTTTCTTCAGGAACGCTTTGGTATTCGTGCCGGTAAAGTGCAAATGGGTCTTGACTGTACCATCGTGATTTTGTCGCTGTTTATCGTCGATATCCATCTGATTCTATTGTCGGTACTGGGCGCGATTGCGACTAACCTTATCTTGGCCATGAACCATAAACCGGGTCGCTATCAGCCCAAACCCACGGCGGCTTAATCTGACGTTAATGTCTCGAGTTTGTCACAGATGAAAAGGGCAGAGCCAAGGTGGTATTGACCACTGAGCTCTGCCTTTTTTGTTCTCTGGCTTGTACTTTAGTCGCGTTCGAGCAACTGAGTCAGTGACTGGATGTGTGTGATGCCTTCAGGTACCGCATCGTTGTTTGGGTTGTACAAAACCGTATTGAGCCCAGCTTGCTGGGCAGGATAGATGTCTTTTTCCAGTGAATCTCCAACCATGATCAGATGGCTTGGCTCAACCTCCAGAGATTGTGCGATGGCGTCGTAAAACGCAACACTGGTTTTTTCTAACCCTAGGTTCGCCTTGCAGTAGTAGCCATTAAGATAGTTGTCTAACCCGACTCGCTGGAAGGCTTGTTCAATGTCTCTTTCTGAGGAGTGCTGAGCGCTGGTGGCCACGTAAACCGCATGCTCTTTTGCGAGTGCTTGTAACGTCTGCTCGGCGCCTTCTACCGTTTCGACTTTTTCCCATGTACTCATTTTCCCGCTTTGGTCGGGAAAATCGACCATTAAGGTATCTCCCCAATCAAAGAGATAGATTGGTTGCGTCATTGCCCGCTCTCCCATATTTGTTCGTTGGCACCCTCGGTGAATGGGAAGGTGTTGATTGGTCATTATTTTCAATCTATTACGAGAAATCCAGCGCTAATTGAAAATGGTTAACTATTGCTAATCGAAACGATAAAAAACTGGATTAGGCACCGGATAAAAATGCCCTTACAGTCGCCGCATAACCTAAGGTAGGTTAGTGAAAAATCCAGTTAATTGAGGTGGTTTAAATGTACGCAATCGGTGATGTGGTAGTAGCGACAAAAGGTAAGGACTTCGGCCCAATGACCGTTTACGGTTTAAGCAGTGGCGGTTTTTACGTGCACGTTAAAGCGGACGGATTGATGTTGACTTACCCAGCTAAAGATCTACAAATCGCTCAATCATCTAAAGCAGCGTAATTGCTCGGATGAGAGAATTCTAAGATAAGGCCAGAGCATGTTCTCTGGCCTTATTTTTTGTTAGATTTCCTCGTGTTTATGCACCAAGCCAAAATCCGCTAGGATGGCGTAGGCAGCCGGGATCATAAACAGCACCAGGAGTGTCGAGGCGAAGATACCGAACACAATCGAGATGACCAGCGGCTGGATAACCTGCGCTTGCAAACTGGTTTCCGTCAAGAGCGGAAGTAAGCCGGCGGCGGTGGTCATGGAGGTGAGAAAGACGGCGCGAAAACGCTCGCGACTCGCTTTGACCACGGAGTCGTGCACGCTGTCCCCTTCATCGACATGGTGGCGGATATACTGCACCAGTAAGATGGAATCGTTCACCACGATCCCCGCCAGCGATACAAAGCCCATCATACTCGGCATACTCAATGGGTGGCCAAGCAGCACGTGGCCCCACACCACACCGATAAACGCCAGTGGAATCGCCAGCATGACCACAAACGGCTCAAGATAGCTGCGGAACTGATAGCTTAAGATGGCGAACACGCCAAACAGCCCGAGCAAAAATCCTTTACCCATTGAGGCGCCGGTTTCCGCGGCGTCTTTCGCTTCGCCTTCAAAATCAAATCTCAGCCCCGGGTATTTAGCGACCAGTCTTGGCGCTTCTTGCTGCTGAAACTGACGAATGATGGCGGTGGAGTTGGCTTTGGTGTTGTCAGTATCACCAAACACACTGACGGTTCTTAGCCCATCAATACGTTGAATGCGCACGTAATTGCGTTGGAAATCCAAGGTTGCAATACTGGCAAGTGGGATCTGGCTGCCGTCTGCAAGAATGATAGGGAAGTTGGCCAACTGGCCAAGATCGCCAGCCTGCGTTTTGTCCAGCCTCACCTCGATAGAAATGTTCTCCACACCGACTTGAATTTCATCCGCCGTTTGACCAAAGAACGCCGCGCGGAGTTGCGAAGCGATCAGTTGCCCGTTCACCCCATAGCTCTCGGCGCCTGGGCGAAGCTTCACCAGCACCTCTTCTTTGCCCATGCGCATGTCATCTAAGACGCCATGTACGCCATCAAATTCATTGAGGTATTGTTGAATCTCGATGGAGGCGGCTTTGAGCTCTTCCAATGAATCGTGTTTGGCGCGAATTTCAATCGCGCGGCCACCCGGTCCCATTGTCGGCTGCTTAAATACCAAAGAAATGGGGTCGGCGAGCTCACCGACATCATCACGCCACGCAGCAATGAAGTCATCAATAAGGGTGTTGCGACTTTCCGCGCCAAGCAGATCGAGTCTCACCGTCGCAATGTGTGGGCCAGACTCATTGGCATCCGCGTTGGTATTAAACTGGCTAGTGATGTGCTCAACAAGCGGTCTGCCTTGCTCAAACTCCTGACTCCAGGTTTCATCGAGTTTGCGCGCTGAAGCAACAATGTGATCCACCACCTGTTCAGTTTGGCGCAGCGAAGAGCCCGGCGGTAAAATCACACGTGCCTCGGCGATATCACCATCCAGTTCAGGAAAGGGTTGGAACTTCAAAATGCCACTCACCAGTGTTGAGGCAGAGATCAACAGCATCGCCACCACCGCGCCTAAAAACGCGTAACGGTAGGCCACCACTTTGTCGACGGCGTTGACCAACGTGGTGTTGCGAAAATGCTCAAATCGATCGAGCAGTCGCTTCTTCCAACGATTGGGCGCTTTTTCGACTTTCTGCTTATGCAATGAGTGCGACAGGTGATTCGGCAAAATCAAAAACGCTTCCACCAAGCTGAGCGTTAAGACCAAAATCAGCACTTGCGGCACCGCTTTGAGCACTGCGCCCATCTCTCCTTGCAGGAACAGCAAGCTACCAAAGATACACACCGTAGTTAAGAAGGAGGAGATCACCCCAGGGAGCACTTTTTTGACGCCTTTGATCACCGCGTCATCGATCTCTTCGCCTCGATCTAAGTGGGCGGCAATAGACTCAGCGATAACGATGGCATCATCCATCATGATACCGATGGCCATCAATAAGCCGACCAAGGACATGATATTAATGGATAGCCCAAGTTGTGCCATCAAGAACAGGCCACCTAAAAAGGCCACCGGTAAGCCCGCGGCTACCCAAAATGAGTAGCGTAAGCTAAAGAAAAGCCACATGGTGGCAAACACCAACACGATCCCTTGCCAACCGTTGCGTACCATCATGGTTAGGCGGTCCCACAACACCGATGAGAGGTCATTGGTCATTTCAAGGGTGACGCCATCGGGCGCGTGCGCTTGTTGGTCGGTCACGAACGCGGCCACGCGCTCTTTAATGCGCAGTGCGTCGTCTTCTTTGTTTTTGCTCACTTTGAGCAGGGCGGATGGGTGACCATCAAACAGCACTTTTTGCTCATCGAGCTCAAAGCGATCGGTGATTTTAGCCACGTCTCGCAAGCGAATCAGAGAACCATTCGGCCCAGAGCCAACCACAATCGTTTCAAGTGCCTCTGGTGTGACGCGTCGCTCATCAAAGCGAATGAGAAAGTTTTTGTCAGGCGTTTCCACGTTGCCACTGGGCAGTTTGACGTTCTGCTTGCCGATTTGCGTCGCGATATCGCCAACACTCAGACCCAGTTGGCGAATGGCACTGGTGTCGAGTTCCACTCGGTATTGGTGATCAGAAAACCCGGCCACATCGACCAGCGACACACCATAGTCAAGTTTCAACGTTCGCTTAAGCTGTTCGGCGTAGGCTTTTAACTCTGGCCATGTAGTGTCTGCGGTGATAGCCACATCAACCACAGGCTCGTTCCAATCCAACTCTTGAACGATAGGGGATTCGATCTCCTGCGGAAAATCGTTGATGGCGTTGATTTGAGTTTGCACATCCACCAACATGCGGCCAATATCGGCTTTCTCGTCCAGTTTGAGCACTAAACGCGCTGAGCCTTCGACCGCCTCACAGCGTGTTTCAACGATATTGGCCAGACCATCCACCGCGTCTTCCATGCGCACGCAAATGCTCTCTTCGACCTCTTGTGGCGACGCGCCGGGGTAGACGACGCCGGCCATGATATATGGCGGATCAAACTCAGGGAATGTCTCACGTTTGATGGTGGTGAGAGATGTCACGCCGAGCAGTAGCAAGGTGAGCATCAATAAGTTGGCCGCCGTTGGGTGCTTGGCGAAAAAACGAATCATGATTTCGGCTCCTGTGGCGAACGCGCATCTTTGAGCAGCATCCCTTCAATCGCAGGGAGGAGATCATTGAGAATCAGCGCTTGTCCTTGCTCCAAATCCCCCTCGATCACCACTTGGTTATCGCGGCGATAAAGTACTTCAACCGGCACCATGCGCAATTTGCTTTCTTTATCGAGCAGATAAATGGTATTGCCATGGAGGGCGCGTTCAGGGATAACCCAACTCGGGTTGGCTTGGCCTTCGACTTCAGCGCGCACAAACATGCCATTAACCAGTGGCGGCGTAGCGCCCGGCGCAAGTGCGCGATAGTCTTGCTCGATTTCGAGGATGACGCCCGCCGTCGCTTGATTAGGATCGACCGTTTCACTGATGCGCGCCACACGCGCAGGCCACGAGGCTTTTAGGTTTCCGCTGCTTAGCTGCACGTTAGCTTTAATATCCGTCATATTGGGTTGCGGAATGCCGGATTCGTCGCGGCCAAATTCACCTAGGCTTGCTGCGATAGTCAGCATGTCATGAATCGAGAGCTGCGCTTCCACTTCCATCACTTGTATGCCATGAGCGACCACCATGGTTTGCTGTAGATTGACCACTTGGTCTTGCTCGATATCAACGCTGGCGATGCGTAAGTCGTAAGGCAAGCGAATGATGGTTTTCTCGAGAGAACGCTTGGCCTCATCCACTTTGGAGGTCGCCACTTTCACTTGCGCCTCTGCAACGCGTTTTTCGTCAGGCATCAAGCCGATTTGGTTCTCGATGTCGAGCACCAGTTTACGTTGTGATAAGGTGCTTTGCTGCTGCTGGTCAACGTCGGATTGAGAGTTCAGCCCTTTTTGACGCAGGTTTTGTTGGCGCGCGAGTTCTTTGTTGGCAATGTCGAGTCGATTTGACTCAATCACTAACGTCTGTTTGAGGTTGGCTTCTTCTTGGTTGAGCTTAGCTAAAGAGGTGTGAGCAGAATTGAGATCAGCTTGGGCTTGAACCAATTTGAGTTCGTAGTCGAGCGGGTCAATACGCAGAATTTCCGTCCCCGCAGGTAGGACTTGTCCTTTTTCAAGATCCGGGTGTCGATAGACAATTTTCCCCGTAACTTCCGCGATGGCTTTCCACTCGACTTTCGGTGCAACCTTGCCAAAACCAATCGCCAGTGGCGCCATCGCTTTGAGTTCCAGTGTTTGGGTATCGACCAGTCTGGCACGCTCACCCGCGGGCTTTACGGGCAGTTGCGGCTTGGTCATGATCGCAAGGGCGAGGATAAGGATCCCGACCCCAAGCGCAGGGAAAAACAGCAGTTTCTTATTAATTTTCATCGTGTTCGCCTTGGGCTTGTAAAAAGCCATGTTTAAGAACGTCAATATTGTGTTCAAGCAATCGGTTTAAAAAAGATTCGCTCAGTTCAATGCCATGAATCGAGAGAAGAGAAGCGGGTGCGATAAACGGAAACACCATCAAGCTGATAAAGGAGACTCGACACAGCAGGGGATCCATACTCGGGCGAATAATGCCGTTGGCGGCCAGCTTCTCAAAAATCATTGACTGCATAGGCCGGCCCACGTCATCAAAGACTTTCTGCATGAGTTTTCGCTGGGTTTGCGACTCAGGCATATTCATCACTTGCCAAATGAGCTTGGGAAAGTGCGGCGTTTTGTGCATCTCTTGATAGTAAGTGCGCATAATGTCGATAAAACTTTGCTGAGAACCGACACTAAACATCTGTTGCAACTGATGTTTCATCGGCTCGAGTGTTTCTCTCAGCATGGTCTCAAACAGCCCCTCTTTGCTGCCGAAGTAGTAGCGAATCATCGCGGCGTTGACCCCCGCTTTTTGCGCAACTAAACGTGTCGAGACCTTGTCATACGGCATCGCCATGAACAGTTCGCGCGCATGGAGGATGAGCGCGTCTCGGGCATCAATGTTTTGCGTCGGTCGACCTGCGCGGCGTGGTCTCTCTTGCACGGGCTTCTCCAATCAACAATTAAACAATTGGATAATTATAGGGGGCAAACTGGCGCTTCGACATGAGAAAAATTATTCACCTGTTAATCAAGTGGATAATTATTGCGATGCTTCACAAAATTCGACGTCTCGAGAAAAAGATGAAAAAAAAACCGTGCAGTGGGCAAACCGCACGGATCAAAGTATGAAATGAGATAGTTTGGAATGTTTGCCACACGTAGAGAGTGTTATTAAACGCCATTTAAAGCGATATTTTCAAAGTCATTACCCCAATAGTAATCACCATAAAAATACCGAAAGAATGGTGTCTCATTAACACCGTTTTTCGTCAATTAAACTCTTGATTCATCGGTGTGACCAACGGTGTCTAAAGTAACATTATTGTTATCTATAATTAAATGTTAAAAACGAAATTATACATTACAAATATGAAAATGACGTGCCACATAATTACCCTTTCTGTTAACAATATGATGCCTAATTTAATTGTATGATTATCGATGGATGCTGAACAATATCAGAAACTTAGGTGAGCATAGGCTTGACAAGAAATCCACTGCGGAAATTCACGTGCTAAAGAGTACGAATGTGTGATCAATCACAGGTTATTAACCATTAATATTGTATGGTTAATAAAGGTGTAATGTCGCAAAGAATGGAGTGCGGTGTGATTGAGATAATCATTGATGGAGCTTATCGAATTGTCGAGACGGACAAAACGTTACTTGAGGTCGCGAGCGTCTGCGGCGTTGAGATCCCATCTTTGTGTGGTTTGAACCGTTCAAACGACAAAATCCCATGCGATTTGTGTGTGGTCGAAGTGGAAAGTGGCGGCATGAAACGTGCCTGTGAATTGAAGGTCTACTCTGGGCTCAATGTGGTGACGCAGTCTCCTGCGCTTTCAGAGCATCGCCGCCGGGCCTTAAATCGTATCATGGAAGATCACTACGCCGATTGTGAAGCGCCGTGTCAGACCGCGTGTCCCGCTGGGGTCGATATTCAGAGCTATCTCTACCATATTGCGCAAAATGATCATCAAAAAGCGGTCGAAGTGATTAAAAAAACGCTGCCGATGCCATTGTCGATTGGCCGCGTTTGTCCTGCATTTTGTGAAAGTGAGTGTCGCCGCTCGCTCGTCGATGAGCCGATCGCGATTCGCCAGCTCAAACGCCACGCAGCCGACGCTGATCAGCGTGCCTATCAGGCCTATGTACCGGAGAAAAAAGCCGACAAGCCACAACGTGTCGCGATTGTTGGCAGTGGGCCGGGCGGATTGACAGCGGGCTACTACCTATCGAATGAAGGCTATCAAGTGGACGTGTTCGAGGCAATGCCACAAGCCGGGGGCTGGCTGCGTTATGGCATTCCTGAGTATCGCTTACCCAAATCGATTCTTGATCAAGAAATAGATCTGCTGTGTCGCAACGGCATGACGATTCATACCAACAGCAAGTTAGGTGAGGCGAACACGCTCAGTGCGCTGAGTGAAGAGTATGACGCCGTTTGTCTTGCGGTTGGCGCGTCCAAAGCGGTCGAAATGCACTACCCTGGGAGCACGCTTGAGGGTTGTTATCTTGGAGTGGATTACCTCAAGGATTACGTCACCGAGCAGCGCTATACCACCGGGAAAAAAGTGGCGGTGATCGGTGGGGGCAACACCGCGATAGATTGCGCGCGCACTGCGGTGCGAGCAGGCGCCGATACCACACTGATTTATCGTCGTACCCGCGATGAAATGCCTGCCGAAGATTATGAAATCGTGGAAGCGGAACACGAAGGGGTCAAGTTCCACTTTTTAACTAACCCAGTGGAAAACCATGCGGACGAGCAAGGGCGCGTACATCAAGTCACCTTTGAGCGCATGGCGCTGGGGACACCCGATGCTTCAGGTCGCCGTCGTCCAGAGCCGACCGGCGAGTATTTCACACAAGCGTTTGATACCGTGATTGCGGCCGTGTCACAAACCCCAGATCTGGATTTCATGCGTCATGAAACACTGGATATTCCTATCACCCGATGGAATACCGCTGATGTGGATGAGACTACTATGCATCACGGTAGTGGTAACTTGTTCAGTATCGGTGATTTTCGCCGAGGCCCAGCCACTGCCATTGAAGCGGTAGCGGATGGACGAATTGCCGCGCAAGCCATCGATCGCTTTTTCAATGGCACCATGGCATCACTGCCTGTTAAACCGTTTAATGCGCGCAAAGAGCCGTCGTTAAACAAAGTCGACCCTGCTCAGTTTAAGCAGTTAGAGCAGGTGAAGCGGATGATCATGCCTGAGCTCAGCGCCGAGCAGCGTGAATGCTCGTTTGACGAAGTCGAGCTAGGCTTTGATAACGAGCAAGCCATAGCGGAAGCTGCGCGCTGCCTAGAATGTGGCTGCCAAGCCAACACCGATTGTGCGCTGCGTGACTACGCCACCACTTATCAGGCCGAGCAACACCACCCGCAATCGGTGAAGGTTCAATCCGCAGCCGATTGGCAAGCGGTGCGCGATGAGCGGCATAAATTCTGCGTCGATAGCAGCTCAGAGTTTATTGTTTTTGATGCCAACCGTTGCATCAGTTGCGGGCAATGCATACAAGCGTGTCGTGAGCAAAGCGTTCATGGCGTGCTGAGCTTTATGACCGACGAAAAAGGCCACCCGAAACTTCGCCCCGATTTACGACCTAACTTTGGCCCCAATGGCACCTTAATGGGCGATTCCACCTGCGTACAGTGCGGTGCGTGCACGCAAGCGTGTCCGACTGGGGCGATGGTGGATAAGCGCAATAAAGCGCAAGGCCGGGATATTGAATTGAAACAGGTGGATACCATATGCACCTACTGCGGCGTTGGCTGTAAACTGACGCTGCATGTGGATGAAGCGCGCAATCGTATCATGGCGGTGACAGGCGGAGCCTCTCCGGTTAATGAAGGTATGTTGTGCGTCAAAGGTCGCTTTGGTTTTGATTTTATTGGCAGTGACGAGCGCCTCACCACGCCGTTGATCCGTAAAGATGGTTGGTTGCAACCGGCGTCTTGGTCTGAAGCGATTACGCTGATTGCGAACAAGTTTTCTGCCATCAAACGCGACTTTGGTTCGGATGCGCTGGCCGGTTTCTCTTCAGCGAAAACCACCAACGAAGATAACTACGCGTTTCAGAAATTCATCCGTCGAGAGCTGGGCACCAATAACGTCGATCATTGTGCGCGTTTGTGCCACGCCTCGACAGTCACCGGGCTTGAAGCGGCGCTTGGCAGTGGCGCGATGACCAATGATATTCCGAGCATTCAGCACTCTGACATCATCTTTATCATAGGGTCCGATACCTCATCAGCGCACCCGATCATCGCTTCGCACATTAAACAAGCGGTGCGTCACCATGGCGCGCGCTTGATTGTCGCCGACCCGAAACGCATCGCCATGGCCGATCACGCGGAGCTCTATCTTGCGCATCGTCCGGGGACCGATGTGATGCTGATTAATGGCGTGATGCAGCAAATCATCAAACACGGTTGGTATGACCGAGACTACATCGAAGAGCGCGTAGACGGTTTTGATACCATGATGCAAGAGGTGATGTCGCCCTCATACGCGTTAGAAAACGTGGAGCTGGTCACCGGTGTGAAGGCGGACGATATTTTCGCTATGGCGCGCATGATAGGCACGGCGAAACGCACCGCTGTGTATTACTCAATGGGCATCACTCAGCACACCACCGGTCATGATAACGTTCGTTCCATCGCCAATTTGCAACTCTTGTGCGGCAACATCGGTATTGAAGGCGGCGGTATTAACCCTCTGCGCGGCCAATCCAACGTGCAAGGTGCGTGTGATATGGGCGCGCTGCCCAATAACTACCCGGGCTACCAAAAGGTCTATAACCCCTTGGTGCGGGATAAATTTGCCCTCGCTTGGGATGCGCCCAATCTATCGCTCACACCTGGATTGACCTTAACAGAAATCATCGATGGCGCGTGCGATCGCAGCGTACGCGGCTTGTATGTGATGGGTGAAAATCCGGTACTGAGCGATCCGGATCAAGCCCACGTGATTGAAGGGCTTGAGAGTCTCGATTTCTTGGTGGTGCAAGACATCTTCCTTACCGAAACCGCGCAGTACGCTGATGTGGTCTTGCCGTCGTGTAGCTTTGCCGAGAAATCGGGCCACTTTACCAACACAGAGCGCCGAGTGCAGCGCATTACTCCTGCAGTAGCGCCGCCGGGCGAGGCGAAAGAAGATTGGTGGATCATTCAGGAAATCGCCAATGCGATGGGTGGGGAGTGGCGTTATCGTCAGGTCTCGGATATCACCAATGAAATAGCTCGAGTCACACCACAATATGGCGGTCTAAAGTGGGCCAACATCCCGCCTAATGGCGTGCAGTGGCCGAGCAATAAGAATAATCCTGAAGGGACGCGCATCATGCACCAGACGCAGTTTTCGCGTGGTAAAGGGCAAATGGAGGCGATTCCTTTTCGCTATGCCGCAGAGCTGCCGGATGAGGAGTTCCCATTAGTGCTGACTACCGGCCGCGTGCTGGAGCAATTTCACACCGGTACCATGACGAGAAAAACCCAAGGGTTGGATAACCTTGCCGGGCCAAGAGCGATGATCAGCGTGCAGGATGCCGAGCGCTTAGGTATTGGCAATGGTCAACGGCTGAAAGTTTCCACCAGGCGAGGTGAGATTGAGATCGACGCTTTTGTCACCAAGCGTATGCAGCCTGGGGTGGTGTTTATTCCGTTCCATTTTGTGGAGTCACCGGTCAACCGTTTGACCACCACGGCCAAAGATCCGCACGCTAAGATCCCGGAATTTAAGGTCGCAGCCGTACGCGTGGAGCCGCTTTAGGCAATCACGCGTTGTACTTTAGCCGATTTTAACGGCTTAGCCTTGGGCTAAGCCGTTAAAAACTCGGTGAAAACGTCAATCATCGACCATACTTACTCTAATTTGTTACGCGCGATTGGGCCTTGTCTCAAGTGGCGCTAACGTTGAGGGAGAGGTGGAGTGAAGCGTTGGATTCTTTGGGCAATTGTCTATTTCCCAGCCTTGTGCTGGGCAGGGTTATCACTGAAAGAGTCCCTCTGGTGGGTAGAAAATATCGTCGCGTTTCCTGCGCTGTTTATGTTTGGCTATATACTGCTTGCCCTCGTGTTGGGGCTGGCCCGCTGTTACGGTCAAACGCTTGTCTGCCTTGTCCTTGCCGGCGCGTTTGCCTTGATGACCCCCAAAGGCAGCCAAGCACTCGTCGCAGACTGCGATACTCCCGTCACCGTCTTGCAATACAATCTCTACTACGAAAACCCAGATATCCATCAGTTCATCAACTACTTATTAACGCAGCCAGCGGATTTGATTGTAATGCAGGAAGTGGCGCCGGAGATTGGTGAGCAGCTTAAATTGCTCGATGACCGCTATCCGTTTTTCTATGGCGGCCAAGAGGGCATCGGTTATCCGTCGAGCCAAATGATTCTCAGCACCACCCCGTTAACGGACGCCTCTGTGTTTCACACGCCGGATCAGCAGAGCGTGATTCGCGCGCTATGGCATCCACCAAAACAAGATCCCATCACTTTAATGGTGGCGCATCCACCTTCGCCGCGCAGCAAAGAACTCTGGCATCGTCGCAACGCGTTAATTCGAACCATTGAGTCGTTGAATGAGCAATACCCTGATGATGAAGTGCTTATCGTCGGAGACTTTAACCTATCCTCGATCAGCCGACGTTTTGCGCAGCTGTTCCCCACCTTTCAGACCGCGCCGGTGGCCAGTTGGCCTAATTGGGGCGCACAAGTCGCAACGCCTGCATCAACCATGATTGCCATTGATCACCTTTGGCTACAATCGGCGAATGCTGGGCGGCGTTTGTGCCACAGAGAAAGTCTTTCGACACCCAACGGTTCCGATCACAAGTTGGTTCTCACCAAAATTGGCTATTGAGCAAAAAAAAACCAAGGCAGTTTTTGCCTTGGTTATGAGCTGAATGGGTTATTCAGTAGAGGAGGTCGAGGGCAATTAAGGTTTCAGTGCGAGCACTTTATCAATGTCTGCCGCGCTGTGGCGTTCAGGCACTTGCTCCCACTCTTCACCCCATGCACGGTTGACGATACGACCACGCTGCACCGCTTCTCGCGCTTCAATCTCTTTCGCCCAGCGTTTGACGTGTTGATAACTGTCGACGTCTAAGAACTCTGCGGCATTGTAGGCGTGACCTAACACCAGAT
Organism: Vibrio sp. R10-SG3-ISO3; assembly: GCF_059834225.1. Taxonomy (NCBI): domain Bacteria; kingdom Pseudomonadati; phylum Pseudomonadota; class Gammaproteobacteria; order Vibrionales; family Vibrionaceae; genus Vibrio; species Vibrio sp. R10-SG3-ISO3. The sequence goes on from NZ_JCBDHE010000020.1 coordinate 71,479, forward strand.
TGCCATACCACGGCCAGGTGGCGATGTCGGCGATGCTGTACTCTTCACCACCGAGGTAGGTGTGCTTCGCCAGTTCTTTGTCGAGTACGTCGAGCTGACGCTTGGCTTCCATCGCAAATCGGTTGATCGGGTACTCGAATTTCTCTGGTGCATACGCATAGAAGTGACCAAAGCCGCCGCCCAGATAAGGCGCAGAGCCTTGCAGCCAAAATAGCCAGTTCATCACTTGAGTTCGCGCCGCATGATCTTTAGGTAGGAAATGACCAAACTTTTCCGCAAGGTAAAGCAGGATGTGGCCAGATTCAAAGACGTTGATGGGCGTTTCACCAGAACGGTCCACTAAGGCCGGAATTTTTGAGTTCGGGTTGATTTCGACAAAGCCAGAACCAAACTGATCACCGTCACCAATTTTGATCAAGTAAGCGTCGTACTCCGCCTCTTTGACACCGAGTGCAAGCAGTTCTTCGAGTAAGATGGTGACCTTTTGTCCGTTTGGCGTTGCCAGAGAATGCAGTTGTAGCGGATGCTCGCCAACGGGTAGGGCTTGTTCGTGGCGCGCGCCTGAGTCTGGTCGGTTGATGCTGGCCCATTGTCCGCCGTTGCCTTCTTCCATTGTCCAAACTTTAGGTGGTACGTATTGGTTAGTCATTCTAATTCCTTATCCAACGTTGCTTTGTGCCCTAACATCATAGGGCATACTTCACACGTTGGGGTGGCAAGAGAGAATTAAAAGGCTATCGGACCAATTTGATAGAACCTCGAGTTATGACACAGAGTGCTTTGGCATATCGGCGGATGCGTTAGGCGAGATAATCAGTAATGAGGGACGACGATACTCGTCAGAGGCAGGGCACTATCTTGAGCACATTTCAGCCTTCTTATTTGCAAGCGATCGGTGCTGCGCTTTCAAACAGGATCACAAAATCCGATCATTTTACACAGCAGATAGGAAATTCAATGGAGCAAAAAGAGGGAACTGCTACAGTGAAACTGCGGTCAAATCGAACAACTGTTTGACCACAGTTAGCTAGGGAGTCATACCATGGATGAGATGATTAGAAAGGCGCGCCAAAAGCGTCGTAAACACCAGCAGCAAGTTAAACCATTGAACTTGCAACAGAAAAAGTACAGTGAACTGATTTTGGTCGATTTCGATGAACCCTCGGCGCCGCAGGTTGACCGCCGCGCCGAGAGCAAAATCTATTCATAGTGCCTAGGTGTTAGGCCACCATTGTTTCCGTTTTCAAGCGCGCCAGCGCATCCGATAACGAAGACTCGACGTAGTGGCCTAATGCCAATACTTCCTCACAAGGCGCGACCAAATCAGGGATCTGAAACGTCGTCATATTGGCAGCCATGGAGCTGCGCACACCATTGTTCGAATCCTCAAACGCCACACATTGCGCGGCCTCAACGCCGAGCCTTTGAGCGGCGAGTAAATAAATCTCTGGGTCAGGTTTGCCTTGGGTCACTTCACAGCCGCACGTTAGAGAATCAAAGTATTGATCCAATCCCGCCAGTTTTAATTTCACCGTGGCAACCTCTCGTTGTGATGAGGTGGCAACAGCGGTTGGAATCTTGTTCGCCTTTAACCACTTCAGCAGATCAAGCACGCCTTCTTTGACCGGAATGGCTTGATGATTAACGATGGCTTTGTAGTTTTTACGCCATTCTGCATCGAGCTTATCGAGATCGTCGTGGTACACCTTACGAAATGTCTTATCAATGCTGACCGCGTTTTGGCCAATGATGGAGAGGTAGACATCGGGGTAGAACGGAAGGTTAACGTTGGCGCAGGCTTGTTCAAACACCTGCATACAGAGGCGCTCGGTATCGAGCAATAGGCCATCCATATCAAAAATTGCGGCTTGGAAATTCATAGTAGGGCTTTCATTGTGAGACGTTGAAAGCGGTCATTCTGACATAGATGAACGGCTCCGTCCAAGTGGCATAAATTGAATATTTGCTTGCGATAAGCTTCGGTCAGAAGTGTGACAAAAAGGGCGATTTAGCCCTTTTTTGCCATCCATAACTTGGTTAATCTACTTTGTCGAAACAAACGCGGAATTGTAAAGGATTAACGATGAAACTCTCTGCCATGATCGCAACGCTTGTCTTACTTCTCGCCGGTTGTTCCAACACCTGGGAAGGAGTGAAAGAAGACTCCTCCAAAGTATGGAAGGACACCAAAGAAGCGATTCACGAAGCGACAGAATAACCAAAGAAAACGCCGCCCTTTTAGTGACTAAAAAGGGCGGCGTTTTGATATCTAACGGTGCCAATGCCTACGGCTTAACCATATTGCGCTTCTAACTGCTCCGCTTTATTGAACTTGTCGTGAGTCGCAAGTTGCTTGGCGTAGGTAGCGATATGAGGGTAACGCTCCAGTAGTCCGAACTTGGTTAAGATTTCCACGATGAAAGACATCATGATATCCGCACCGGTGAGGGTGTCGGCGACCAAGTAACGTTTACCTTCTAAACGTTGATTGACGTAACTCATCACCTTATCTAACTCAAGATCGGCGTACCCGGCAAGGAAGTTGGTCTGCGCACCATCTTTGGCGACAAACATTTTCAGAAGCAAGGGCAGCGCCGCTGAGCTTTCCGCAAAATGCAGCCATTGAAGGTAATCGACATAGTCATCGCTGTCTGATTTGGGCGCGAGATGTGGCCCGTAACGTTGGATTAGGTACTCTGTAATGGCCCCAGATTCAGCGATCACCACTCCTTTGTCTTCAATGACGGGCGATTTACCCAAAGGGTGAACACTTTTGAGTTCAGGTGGCGCGAGAAACGTGACGTTATCACGTTGATAAGGCGCGATTTTATACTCAAGATTCAGCTCTTCTAGTAGCCAAATGATGCGCTTAGAGCGCGATTGGTTTAGGTGGTGCAGCGTAATCATGACGACTCCTTATACCGGCTCGTTGGTTTTAACGACCAGCTTACCGAAGTTTTTCCCTTCGAGTAGGCCAATAAAGGCATCAGGCGCGTTGTCTAGCCCTTCTACCATGTGCTCTTTGTAGTGAATCTTACCTTCTGCCAGCCAACGATTCATGTCTTGAGCGAACTCACCATAACGGTGACCGTAATCATCAAAAATGATGAAGCCTTGCATCTTGATGCGTTTAACGAGCAATTGCCCCATCAACATCGACAGGCGATCTGGCCCTTGTGGCAAAGAGGTGGCATTGTACTGTGAGATAAGGCCACACAATGGTACGCGCGCGCCAGTGTTGAGCAATGGCATAACAGCGTCAAACACTTTACCGCCAACGTTTTCAAAGTAGATATCAATGCCTTTTGAACAATGCGTGGCGAGTTGCTCAGCGAAGTCGTCCGCTTTATGGTCGATGCACGCATCAAAGCCAAGCTGCTCCACCGCATAACGGCATTTTTCTTCTCCGCCGGCTACACCGACAACGTAACAACCTTTCAATTTACCGATTTGGCCAACCATAGAACCGACCGCGCCAGTGGCGGCAGCCACGACCAGCGTGTCGCCTTCTTTGGGGGCTCCAATATCAAGTAGGCCCATGTAAGCGGTAAAGCCAGGCATGCCCATTACGCCGAGCGCATAGGAAGGGTGCGCCGGGTTTTGGCCCATGTTGATTAGGCCTTCGCCATTTGACAGTGCGTAATCTTGCCATCCGCTGTAGGCCAGCACCCAATCACCGTTTTTAAACTGATCGTGGCGAGATTCGATGACCTGACACACGGTACCCGCGACCATGGTGTCACCGATAGCAACTGGGTCTGCGTAGGATTTTGCATCACTCATCCGCCCGCGCATGTACGGATCAAGGGAGAGATAAACACTGCGCAACAGAACTTCGCCCTCAGCTGGGCTTGGAATGTCTGTTGTCTCTAGACGAAAATTATCCGCAGTGGGGGCGCCATTGGGGCGAGATGCAAGCACTACGCGTCGGTTAATGGAATCTGACATGATGTTCTCCTGTGTAGACATGACATAAAGTACGTCTTGGTTATGTTATTAGACCAGTCGTCTAGTTGTGTGGCCAAAAAATCCCGCTACCAGCATAGTCGATAACGGGGAGCAATGTGTGATGAGCCTGCTCTACTTGATGGCCGGATTACCCAGCAAAGCTTTGGAGCTAAGTAAACACAGCTCAAGATGGGTTTCATCTTGAACAAGCTTGTTGAGCAAACTCGCACCTAACCATTGTTGATATAACTGAGTGGCCGTGGCATGTGCGTTGCTTACCTGGACCGAGCCATCGTCAATGCCCACTTCAATACAGCGAGCAAGGCTTTCGATCACCATTTCTGCGCCTTTGGCGAGCGATTGACGCATCGGCTCGGATAAATCGGCGACTTCGGCACTCAACTTGACCACAAGACAGCGGTTCGCATTGCAGGTGCCTGAATCTTTCTCCAGCCAGCGAGAGAAGTAGTGAACGAGTCTTTCAAAACCGTTCAGATCGGTCTGAGTTAATATCTCGTTGCTGCGCGCCATGTACTCACGAATGTATTCGCTAATTAGCGCCTCGCCAAACTGCTCTTTCGATTTGAAATAGTGATAAAAAGAGCCTTTCGGCACTTGGGCGGTGCTCAGCAGTTCAGACAACCCCACGGCGGTAAAGCCCTTATTGACCACCAACTGATAACCAATATTGAGAATGTGCTGACGAGTATCTTGTGTTTTTGCGTTCATGGCCGCTACTATAGTGTAAAACTAGACCAGTCGTCTAGTGCGTCAATCAATGAGCTGCTCATGCAGTGGGACAAGGAACAGTATGGACATCAGTGTTCGCTCATACACCAAACAAAAACGCGGTCATTGGCACACTTATCATCAATTGGTTCTGCCGCTAAGCGGAGCGATTGATATTGAGCTTGAAGACTATCGCGGAAAGGTTTCGCCGGGAGAGTGTGTGGTGGTGAAGAAAACACTTGAGCACATCTTCCGGGCCGATGAAGCCGCCCGTTTTTTAGTCGTGGATAGCGACACGTTGCCAGAGCCCTTACTGACTGCCAAGATGCCGGTGTTCTCAATCTCGACACCACTTCAGCACTACATTGAGTTTCTCGCAGCGCAACTGGAGCAGTCTGTTGATACGCCTTTGGAAAGTCAAGCATTTGAACTGTTTACATCGCTGCTAGCACGACAAGAAATGCAGCGCAGTGGTGATGCCCGAATTCAGAGGGTAAAAGCGCACATCAGTGCTCATATCGATGCGCCGATGGGCATTGAATCTCTCAGTCGCATCGCCTGTTTGAGCGCGACACAATTTAAATCGCAATTCAAAAAGCACACCGGACAAACCGTTCACGCGTATATTACGGCAGAGCGTATGTCACGAGCTCATGCACTATTGACTCACACCGACTTAAGTATTGCTCGAATTGCAGAGCAGTGTGGTTATCAAGACGCGTCAGCATTCTCGCGGCGATTTCAGGTGCACTTTTCACTGTCACCGAAGCAAGTACGTCATCTCTAACAGCGCCATAATCATCAGAATAACCGAATAAACCGTCCTTTCTGCACATTGGATGTCTTAGGCTTGCCGTAAGCTAAATGGAGTATTTCTGGCTTGGATTAGGCAATGTCTGCTCACGTTTCTTCTTCACAATGGCAATCTATTGGTGCCATCCTATTCGCTTCCTTACTTTGGGGAACCACTGGCAGCGCTGCGGCGCTCGCTCCGACCATTCACCCGTTAGCGATCGGTGCGTTTGCGATGGGATTGGGGGGATTACTTTTGGCGCTTATCGCTGTTCCCGCACTCATAAAAGACCTGGCAATTTTGCGCCAACATGTTGGTACGCTGATTTTGGGCGCGTTGGCTTTAACCTTGTACCCGCTGGCGTTTTATACCTCGATGCGGTGGTCAGGTGTTGCGATAGGGACGGTGGTTTCTATTGCCACTGCGCCACTGTTTACCGTCTGTTTTGAGCGTCTTTTTGGCACGGTTAAAGCGCTATCGACACAATGGCTAATCAGTTTCGCTTTTGGGGCGATTGGGGTCATGCTGTTAACCCTAACCAAAGGTGATGGCGTGAACACCTTGGACAATGGGCGTTTTACATTCGGTGTTGTGTTGGGGTTAGTGGCGGCGGCGAGTTATGCCGGTTATTCACTGGCAGCAAAGCAGCTTATTACCTTAGGTGTACGATCCCAAAGTGCGATGGGGGCGATTTTCGGCCTTGGTGCATGTTTGTTGCTGCCTACGCTATTTTGGACGGGAAGTGCCCTATTTGCATCAGCAATCAACAGCGCTGTCTCTCTATATATGGCTGTGATCCCGATGTTTGTCGGCTACCTGCTGTTTGGTTTTGGATTGCGCAGGGTCGAAGTGCGCACGGCGACACTACTCACTCTGTTTGAGCCTTTGGTGGCGGCACTGCTGGCAGTGATATTTCTAGGTGAGAGGCTCAGCATTCAAGGCTGGGTCGGACTGGGGTTGATCAGTGCGTGCCTACTGATTCAGACACGCACAGGGCGAGTGAAAAAGGCTATGCCACTCGCTCAAAACGAATCATAAACAGTTGATCCAGATCGGGGTAGATGTCACGAATCAAGGTTTTCAGCTCAGGCAGCGGCAGGTGCTCTTGCTCTGCGTGAAATTCGTTGATGTCGTCGTAGCGCAGCGGTTCGACAGACAGAATGCGGATGGTGCAAATGCTCTGCTGCGTCTCGAGTGTCAACACCTCGACCTCAGTGCCAGGCACATAATGGGATTCAGCTTCATCTCGAATCGTGATGGTCTTTTTCCCTTGTGCCACCAGCGGTGTCAAGAACTCGAAAAACGTCATCTTGGTAGGATGACTGATGTCAGGGTGACTCATGACTCTTCCTTAGGTTGACGTTTATGTTTCGGCACATAGTTGAGGATCGAAATCGGTACCGGTTTGCGCGGCTCAAAGCCTTCCACTTCACGGCGTTCAATCAAGTGGCCTAATCGGCTCTCAATCATGCACAGGTTCTTAAAGTTGTCTTTAGAGACAAACGAGATCGCCTCACCTTGGGCATCGGCGCGACCGGTTCGTCCAATACGATGGACGTACTCATCGGCAGGGAAAGGCAGGTCGTAGTTAATCACCCGTGTCAGTCCTTCAATATCGATCCCGCGTGCGCCCACGCCAGTGGCGATCATGTAACGGATTTTACCGGCTTTGAAATCCGCTAATAGCTGTTTTCTTATCGCTTGACTACGACCACTATGAAACGCTTCAGCGTCAATGCCGCGTTTGGCCAACTGATCGGCGAGTTTAGCCGCGCCATGTTTGGTCTCAATAAAAATCAGCGCTTGGTCCCAGTCGTTCTCTTTGATGAGATGGCTCAACAGGGCCGATTTTTTATCTTTATCAACGGTAATCAGCCACTGCTCAATGTTCTTTTTCGATGCCTGATTGGCGGCAATACTGATTTCAAACGGATCGTGAACCGCTGTCTTGGCAAGTTCTCGGACCTTGTTGGATAGGGTCGCTGAAAACAAGAGATGCTGAATATCGGTTGGCAGTCGGTCGAGAATTTTGTTCAGATCGTCAATAAAGCCCATGTCTAACATGCGATCCGCTTCATCCAGCACCAACACTTCGACCTCTTCAAAATAGGCGGCGCGCTGGCCATATAAATCGAGTAAGCGCCCCGGTGTGGCCACCACAATGTCAACGCCTTCGATCAACGCCTGCTTTTGCGCTTTATCACCCACACCACCAAACAGGGCGACAGAGGTGAGCGGCATGTGGCGACTGTAGTGGCGGATTTTTTCATCAATCTGCTCGGCCAACTCGCGGGTTGGCGCCAGAATTAATGCACGAAAACGTTTTTTACGCTGAGTCTCTCCTTGGGCGAGTCGCTCCAAAATTGGCCAGACAAAACTGGCGGTTTTACCTGTACCGGTCTGAGCCGCGGCGATTAAATCGTCGCCACGTAAAATGACAGGGACAGCTTTGGTTTGAATTTGGGTCGGTTTACTGTAGCCCAGTTCGTCAATTGCACGAACCAACGGCTCGCTGAGGCCAAGGTGAGAAAACGCCATGATGATACTCTGTAGTTGTGGGTGGCTACCGCACAGGGCAACCTAAATGCTGAGGCGGATTGTAACATGAATCCGCCACGAGACGACCTATTCGGCCGTGTCGATGTGAGTGATAATCTCGGTGGTGACGGAGTTGGCGATAAAGCAGTGTTGGTGCGCTAAGTTGTGCAATTTTTCCAGCTGTTGACGAGTGGGCCGTTTCTCACCGGAGAAGATCACGCGAGGAGAGAGAATCACTTGCGTCACTGAGCTATAGCCTTGGCTGTTTTCCTCCAGTTTTCCCACCGCTGCATCGCGGTAATGGTCAACGACGAAACGTTGTTTGGCCGCAATGCCAAGAAACGTCAGCATATGACAACTGGAGATAGCGGCAATAAAGGCTTCTTCAGGATCGACGTTGGCTTCTGTCGAATAGGGTAAAGGGACAACGTGAGGTGAGGAGGACGCGTCAATCACAGCGCCGCCATCAAAATGCCATTGATGACTGCGATGGTACTGATTGTCACTAAATGGTTCATCGGGTGCTCTTTGCCATTCCACCGTCGCGATATGCTTAGCCATTGGGTCTCTCATCCATGTGGGTGAATCTTGCTGTTAGGTTAACAGAGTTTCCTTGTTGAATCAGAGCGATATATGTCACACCTCGTTGGTTGTGTTGTGCAGCGAAACAGTAACCCGCGTAAAGTGACAGCAAATTACCGACTTTTGGCTAGGAGTCATCATGAACAAAACCGAAAAACAAAAAATGCTCGCAGGTGAGCCGTACAATGCGTGGGACGAGACACTCTACCAAGAGCGCATCCGTTGTAGAGAGCACTTACTCAAGCTCAACAACACGATTCCCAACAGCCCAGAATGGCGCGAGGCGATCGACAGCCTGCTGCCTGATGCGGGAGAGGCCTATTTAGAGCCGCCGTTTCGTTGTGATTACGGCAGTAATATTCATGTGGGTAAAAACTTCTACGCTAACTTTAACTGCGTGATTTTGGATGTGGCGCCGGTGTACATTGGCGATAACGTGTTGCTCGCTCCCAATGTTCAGCTTTACACCGCAGGCCACCCGTTGGATGTCAAAGGGCGTGTCGAAGAGGGTGTTGAGTTTGGTACCACAATTACCATTGGTGATAATGTCTGGCTAGGCGGTGGTGTGATTGTTTGCCCAGGAGTGACCATTGGTGATAACACGGTTATCGGGGCGGGCAGTGTTGTGACGAAAGACGTTCCGGCGAATGTAGTTGCCGCGGGTAATCCGTGCCGCGTGATTCGCGAGATTGAGCAGCGTTAGCTAGCCATGATCTCGAAGCGTCGGGGGAACCACGGAGAGCGTGGCGCTCTTCCCGGCGCTCATTTCTTCTGCTTGTTGGTAGAGAATGCGGCTGATGGCCTCGGCGTAAACGGGTTTCGAATAGAGATACCCTTGGCCGAGTTCACATTGCTCGCTCAGTAAGTAGCGTGCTTGCAGCGCGGTTTCTATGCCTTCAGCCACCACTTTGATGTTCATCTGCTGAGCCATTGAAATCACGGCCGAGCACAACGCGCGATCATTCTCATCCTCTTCAATATCAGACACAAAGCTGCGGTCGATTTTCAAACCATCGACGTTGAATTCTCTCAGATAGGCGAGCGACGCGTAACCTGTCCCAAAGTCATCCAACCATACTTCAATACCCAATTGGCGGATTTTATCCAGCGTTGTTTTGGCTTTGTCCATGTCGAGCATTAAGGCCGTTTCCGTCACCTCGACGTGCAGGTGCGAGGCGTGAAGCTGATGTTTGTCGACCAGTTCCGCTAGGCGTGCGGCAATGTCTTGGTTGTAAATCTGCTTGGCAGAGAGGTTGATTGCAACATGAAAATCATCAGCGTGCGGTAACTGATGCCACTTGTTCAGTGCCAGACACACTTGTTCCATAATCCACTGGCCGAGAGGCAGAATCAGCCCAGTGGATTCTGCGACGGGGATAAACTCGCTTGGCGCGATTAATCCTCTGGCTGGGTGATTCCAGCGAATCAGCGCTTCAACGCCGATGACTCGACCTGTTTGCATATTCACTTTCGGTTGGTAGTGGATTTCAAATTGAGAAAAGTCTCTGATTGCCGCCCGCAACTCTCGTTCAATCACGCCGCGATTGAGTACTTGATATTCCATCTCTGTGGTGAAATGACAGTAACGCCCTTTGCCTTGAGTTTTGGCGGCGTACATCGCGATGTCGGCGTTTTTGACCAGTTCCTCAGCACTTTGACCGTTGGCAGGGAAGAGGGCAATACCAACACTAGCGCCAACGACCACGGATTCGTTGACCCCTTGGAGTAATATCGGTTCTTCAAATAGGTGTACCAGTCGCTGCGCGATGTCACCGGCTGCGTGTTGATCAATGTGAGGAATACAGAGTAAAAACTCGTCCCCGCCGACGCGGGCAATTAGGCTATTTTCTTTGGCGTGACGACTGAGTAGATGCGCGACAAAATCGCTGTGACGTAAGTTCTCGCTAATTTTACTCGCGACGCTGCATAATAACTCATCGCCCGCTTGATGGCCCAAGTTGTCGTTGATGCGTTTGAATTCATCCAAGTCGAGGAAAAGAATCGCGAACGTCAGCGGCTTCACGCGGTGCTGCTCCAATAATCCCTCTAAAAAGCCCAAAAACTGGGTGCGATTGGGTAGTTTTGTCAGTGGATCGTTGTAAGCTAAAAATTGAATGGCATCACTGCGTTCTTTGAGGTTATTGTCCATCTCATTAAAGGCTTTGGCTAGCTCACCAAGCTCATCACCACGCTCAATGTTATTCAGATTTTGATAGTGACCCCGGCTGATACGCTGAGAGTGACGCACCAGTTTTGTGATGGGTTTGATTAAGGTGTTGGCCATGACAATTGAAATCACAAAACTGACGAGACACATCACCGCTGTGACCACCACAATTAAAAAGGTGCTGTGCTCTGTGCTGGCTTGGTTAATTTGTTGAATGATCTCTTGGTTTTCAGCGATGTCACGTTGTATTGCGGTCAATGAGTACACCATCATCACACCGCCAAGTAGCTCCTGATTAAGAATCAGTGGGCGGGCGATAACGAGTCTATTCCCTTCATGGCGCAGATACTCCATCTGTTTGCCAAGCGTCGTTTGTTCGACATTGGTATCATTCAGGGGCATGCCATAGGCGTCGCCTTCTCGACTGCCTCTGTGAATGACGGTACCATTGAAATCATACACTTTGACTTCGAGCGTAGAGGCATTTTTCAGCGTCGGTTCCAAAATCCGCTCAATCCCATCCAAATCGTAAAAGTACATAGGGTTAAGCAGCGCTTCAGTGAGATAGCTCATCGTCTGTTCGGCTTGGCTTTTCGCATAGCCGATAAAACGCTGCGCCATGTGCTGTCCGTTTTCTTCTAGTACCTTGGCATTGTAATGGCTGTTGATGATCCATTGAGAGAGTGCAAAGCTCCCCAGTGTGAGAATCACGGCGAGCATATTACCAACGACCAGTTTACTCTTGAGTTTCATCCTATTGCCTCGTCATGCTGGTCACTAACGACCTAGATATTGATCGACGAGGGCTTTCTGTTGCAGAGACCAGACGATGCTCTGTTCGATGTCGTCGGTAATGGGGTCAAACTTTGCTGTCTCCTTGTATTTTTTGAGTGGCAGCACGGCGCTCGGGTCTTGGTCTGCCAAGAAGAGGACTTGGCTTATTGCTTGTTTGAGATCGGGATCCATATCGGGTCGAACGAGCATAAACGCACGAGGCACAGAGGGGCTCGTGTGGATGACGCGCAGCTGCTCTTTGATTGGGGCCGGAATTTCTTTCTCCCAGTCGATATCACTGAACGCCGCAGCGGACACGATTTTACGATGTACCCAACTCATCATATTGGACTCACCACCCGCAGATGAGAACTCATCGGAAAAGAAGTAGCCAATTTTATCTGTAGGCGGCAGATCGCGCGGTGAAGTCACTTCATGCAGCGGATAGCCTTGCTCTATCAATACAGAGATAGGAATTAGAAATGCGCTGGTGGAGTTACGATCCTCAAAGACAATCACTTTGCCCACCAAATCATCCAAGGTATAGATGTCGGAGTCTTGATGAACGAAAAACAGCGAGGCGTAGTTGGCCACCCCGTTTTTCCAGCGACGCGCAATCATTTCAGCATGGCTGTACTTGATGAGATCGTCCGAGGCATACACCGTCTCTGATACGATATCCACTTGGCCACTTTTGACCCAATTGGATAGCTGAAGGTTAGTTTTGGCCACCACAACTTTGGCTTGTACAATACCATGTTGATGGAGGTTCGCCGCTAAGTAATCGGCAAAGGGCTGCGCACGTTTAAAAGCTTTCTTCGGGTTGGAGCTAAGCGTGCCAAGAATAAGGGTTTGCTCGCGCGTAATCTCAGGTGATTCGCTCGCGAATACGCGAGGTAAACTCAACAGCAACGCGATGGACAAGGCGGTAACAGCAATGTGAACCCAGTGGCGTGGTGTCATAACTCTCCCCTTATTTGAAGAAGATACACGTCACTGTCTGCGCAGTGTTTTAAACAATTGAACAACTGACTTAATAAATTAAGTCTAGTGTGACTCGTAATATTGAGCAATATGAATGATAAATTGCTCATCAAGCTTGAGCGAAAGTTCACGGTTTACAATGTAAATGCTAGGAAGAAAAAGGCTTCTCATGCTGAGAAGCCAGTTCATTGAGGTTATAGCCAGTTCAATGAGTTTATAGAGTGCGGTGTGAAGGCCACAGGATGCTTAACGCTCGTCTAGCCACGTTTGCAAATCGAACGTGCGTATATTGCCTGCATCCTCAAGGTGAATCTGCGCTCTGCGAGTTGCCAAATCAAGTTGCAGCGTTGCGCGACTGTCTAAATGAACCCATTCCATCGTAAGGCTTGAACCCTCGCCAGCCACGCTAAAACTACCATCAAACGCGGCGCTGCGATTACGCAATCGAATCAGTTCACACAAGGCGTTGACGACAGGCTTGCCTCGTTCAGCGGCTAACTGCGCTGGTGTGAGGTAAGGGCGATTGATGTCTCGACCCACTTGAGTGCGATGGAGCAGGGCCATGTCGTTGTGCATCGCCAACAAACCGCCGTAGTAGACTTGAGGAACGCCGGGGCTGAAGAACTGAATGGCTCTCGCCAGCAAATAATCAAAATCGCATCGCCCTAGTGCGTCATAGTAGCTGCAATTGACTTGATAGAGATCGAGGTTATTTGCTGCGCTACCTGTTGCCTGCTGACTCTCTCCTTGGCTCTTTTGATGAATGGTCTCGACGAGCCGATCGATTTGTTCGGCGTCGAGTAACCCCGGTTTGTCACCTTCAGGGCCAGCGTCGATGATGCCGATGCCATCGTGTGTGTCGAGCACGGTTAAACAGTTTCGTGGTGCGATCGTCAGCCACTTGACCAACGCCTCGACATTATTGCTATAGAGGGTGTGTAGGACCAGTGGCGGCAGAGCAAAGTCGTAGACACGATTGACTTTGCTCGCCACGTCAATTTGGGTTTTATAGTGGCTATGAATTTCAGCCACGGTCTCCATGCCAAGTGCGTTGGCGCGCTTGGATAAGGTATCGATAAACGCAAAGGTATCCTCAATCATAAAGCAGGAGGTGCCCGCGCGTTTAATCGCATAGCCTGCGGCGTCAAGGCGAATGATTTTTACACCGTTATCAGCAAATAGGGTCAGTACGCGCTCAAGGTAGGCTTGACCCGCTTGCGTTTCCACATTGATGTCGATTTGGTTGTCAGTGAAAGTGGTCCAAAAGTTGACGGATTCACCGCTGGCGAGGGTTTTTGCGCTAAAACAACTGCCCGGACGAGGGCGATAGATCCGCTTAGCTTGCTCTTCACTGATGCCATCTGGAAACAGATCGCGCTCTTTAAGAAACATCGACCAATACTCAGAGGCTTCGCCTTTCTCCAGCACATCCAAAAACTCGGGCGATTGGCCAGAGGCATGGTTGACGATAAGGTCGGCCATGATTTCAACGTCTTTGCCAAGTGCGTTGAGATCGGGCCAATCGCCAAGCCTTGGGTCGATTTGAGCATGGTCAATGGGATCAAATCCCGCGTCGCTACCATCAATTGGGTAATAGAACGGCAAAATATGCACGCCGCCAAAGAGGTCGCTCAACGTGTTGCTGAGTGTGTTGCGCAGCGCATGAAGACCGCCACCCGTTAGGCGGTCTGTGTAAGTGATTAACTGAACTTGGTTTTTCATCGGATTCTCTTTTTTTACACTCTCTTGTCCAAACTCTCTTGTTCAAACAGGGTGAGCGATAGACACACTACAGATGTTTCAGTGAGATACCTTGTTGGTTGAACAAGTGAATCTTATCGGGCTCGGCGGTCAGTTTAATTTGCTCGCCTTTGTGATAGTCGAGAATACCCGGCAGTTTGGCGACGATGGACTCATCATGATTGGGCAGCTGAATGTGCAGCAGCGTGACTTCACCGAGCGATTCGACAAACAGCACCGTGCCCGTCATCAGCTCTTGCCCCTCTGCGGCGACGCGAAAATCTTCTGGGCGAATGCCCATTTGCAAGGTGTCGCCAACTAATGCGTTCTGCGCTGCGATCGGGACGGTAATGGTGAGGCCGCTTTCGGCTTTGATTTGAGACTCGCTGCCTGCCGCTTCAAGAGTGACTGGGCTAATGTTCATCGCAGGTGAGCCAATAAAGCGCGCAACAAACACGTTCGCTGGATTGGTGTAGAGTTCCAGTGGTGTGCCGACCTGTTCAATCTTGCCTGCTGACAGTACCACAATGCGATCGGCAAGTGTCATGGCCTCGACCTGATCGTGCGTCACGTAGATCATCGTGGTTTGCTTGAGCTCCTCTTTTAAGTTGGCGATCTCAATACGAGTTTGTACCCGCAGCGCCGCATCGAGGTTAGAGAGTGGCTCATCAAAAAGGAAGACTTTTGGTTGGCGTACAATCGCGCGGCCAATCGCTACTCGCTGTCTTTGCCCACCGGACAGCGCTTTCGGTAAACGGTCGAGGTAAGGTTCTAGTTGCAGCATGCGCGCGGCTTCCATTACTCGCTCATGGATCGCTTCTTTTGACTCTTTCGCGATGCGCATCGCAAACGCCATGTTGTCGTAAACCGTCATATGCGGGTAGAGGGCGTAGGTTTGAAACACCATCGCAATACCGCGCATCGCCGCAGGCAAATCGTTGACTTTCGCCCCTTCAATAAACAAATCACCAGAGGTGATCTCTTCCAACCCCGCAATCATGCGCAGCAAGGTGGATTTACCACAGCCTGATGGCCCGACAAAGACGATAAATTCGCCTTGATCAATCTCCAAATCGACACCGTGAATGACTTGGGTGTCACCGTAGGCTTTTTTTACGTTGGTCAGTGTTAATCCTGTCATTATCAATTCTCTTCAATCCTTGGCTGGTTATTTCACAGAGCCAGAAAGCAATCCGCGCACTAAGTAGCGCTGCAAGGCAAAAAATACGGTCAGTGGTACAGCAATTGAGACAAAGGCTGAGGCCGTGAGGATCTCCCAGTTACCGCCACGGGAGCCGAGCAGTTCGCGTAAGCGGGCGGTGAGCACCATGTGCTCTTCTCCTGTACCTAAGAACACCGTCGCGACCAGTAAGTCATTCCATACCCAAAGGAATTGGAAAATGCCAAAAGAGGCAAGGGCAGGGAAGGAGAGTGGCAGTACGATGCGCATAAAGATCTCAAAGTCTGTCGCACCGTCGACCTTGGCGGACTCAATGATCTCCCTTGGTAGGCTAGAGATGTAGTTGCGCAGCAGATAAATCGCCAGTGGCAGACCAAAGCCGGTGTGGGCAAGCCAGATACCGAGATAGGTTTTCGCGCCCACGCCAAAGAAGGCACCAATGTCGTTGTAGAGACGTAGCAACGGGATCAGTGACATCTGCAATGGCACCACTAGCAAGCCAACGACCATAGCAATCAGCAGGTTGCGACCGGGCATCTTCATCCAAGAGAGCGCATACGCAGCGTACGCAGCGATCAAAATCGGGATAATGGTAGCGGGAATCGTCACGGTGAGTGAGTTAATGAATGAGCGACCGATCCCCTCTGCAGTCAGTACCTCGCGGTAGTTATCTAAGCCAAACTTGGGCGGCACGACGGCGGTATAGAAAATACGTTTGCCACGTGAGCCTTTGAACGGCTCGTTTGAGACCATTTCATAGTGACCATCCTCAGTGACGGTCAATGTCCCGTCGTTCATCTCGGCCACGTCGCCGGGTTGGTAAGCGGTCGGCTCTCTTGAGGAGAAACCAAATGCTTTAATATCAACAGGCTCACCATCAAGCAGCAGTTGCCCGGCAAGCACATACTGATCGCCCCGTTGAATTTGCGTGTCTGGATCGCCGGTGCGATCAACGAGATTTTGTTCGGATGCGGTAAGGGATGTCCACCAACCACTCAGGGCAAGCTGATCTTTATCTCGGAATGAGGAGATAAACAGGCCTGCGGTCGGCAGTGTCCAAAGAATCACGATGACGAGCACCGAAAGGTGGACAAGAAAGGTCAGCGGTGAGCGCCTAAGTTTACTCAGGCTAAACTTGGCTTGGCTCACATTGGGTGCTGTAGTTTGAGGCTGAGACATTAACGATCCTCCATTTGAGCGCTGGCTTGGCGCATGTTCCACACCATAACAGGAACAACCGCGACCATGATCACCACGGCAATCGCCGCGCCGCGGCCAAAGTCACCGCCGCCTCTAAACATCCAGTCGAACATCATGTTCGCCAGCACCTGTGTACTCCATTGACCGTTGGTCATGGCAAGGACGATATCGAACACTTTCAGCACTAAGATGGTGATGGTGGTCCAGACCACAGCAATGGTGCCCCAAATCTGTGGAATGAGTATTTTGAAGAAGATTTGCACGCCATTGGCCCCATCAAGGACCGCCGCTTCCACCGTCTCTTCGGGAATACCGCGCAGCGCGGCTGAGAGAATCACCATCGCAAAGCCGGTTTGAATCCAAATTAAGATCACCATCAAAAAGAAATTATTCCAAAAAGGGAGGGTAATCCATGCTTGCGCCGTGCCGCCGAACAGTTCGACGATGGCGTTTAAAATACCGATTTGTTCTGAGCCTGACGCACGATAGTCATAAACGAACTTCCAGATGATCGACGCACCAATAAAGGAGATGGCCATCGGCATAAAAATCAAGCTTTTGGCAATATTGCCCCAGCTGACTTTATCGGTCAGCGCCGCGATCACCAAGCCAAAGAAGGTCGAGGCAGCCGGTACGACCAATAGCCACAATAGGTTGTTGAACAGGGATTCACGAAACTCCGGATCGTTAAACAGCCAGGTGTAGTTACTCAAGCCTACAAACTCAAAGCCGTTTCGATCGTGCAGTGATAACACCACAGATTCAAAAACGGGATAAATAAGGTAGAGGCCCAAAAACGCCAACGCTGGGCCAAGAAAGAGCCAAGGGCGAATCGCTGCGGCGCGACGCAGGTTTTGCGCCATAGTCTGATTGGAAACCCGACGAGTCGGGAAGATCACGCTAAGTAACCAGTTGGTGCCGACAAAGTAGACCACGCAACTGGCGACGCCTAGCGCCATGATAAATAAAGAGGAATAGAGTTGCTCCATCACGACCTCAACTTGGAACCCATACCGACAGAAAACGCTTAGCTGACTGTCGAGGGTTGAACATCAATACGGCAGTCTCATCAGCGGGCTACATTAGGTAGCCCGCATGGGATGAGATGAACTATTTGAGCGCATCCCAGGTTTTTTGGATGTCGTTGGCGACATCTTGCGCCGATTTACCGCCGCTGTAGTCGACCATGCCTGTCCAGAATGCGCCTGCACCGATTTTACCTGGCATCAAGTCAGAGCCGTCAAAGCGGAAGGTTGTGGCTTGAAGTAAGATCTCACCTTGTTTTTTCAAGGTGTCGTTGCCGTACGCATCCACGTTAGCGCCTTTGTGCGGTGTTAAGAAACCAGACTGAGCCATCCAAATTTCATGCGCAATCGGCGATTGGAGGAACTCCATGAACGCGCGAGCCGCTTTTGAATCTTTGGTGATGCTCCACATGGTGCCGGCACCCAGTACCGGTTTACCTAAGTCTTTCGACTCATAAGCAGGGAAGTAGAAGAAGTCCGCATCCGCGCCCAGTTCCGTTCCTTCAGGGAAGAAGCTTGGAATGAATGACGCTTGACGGTGCATGTAACATTTGGCCGGAGAGGTAAAGAGACCTTTTGGTGAATCCCTAAAGTCAGTTGCAGCGACCGCACGCGCACCGCCATCCACGTAGGCGTCGTTGCGAACAAACCAACCGAATTCTTCAATTGCGCCGACCACTTTCGCATCGTTGAATTTCAGCTCGTTGCTAACCCATTTGTCGTAATCTGCGGGTGATTGGGTGCGCAGCATCATGTCTTCTACCCAGTCAGTGGCTGGCCAGCCGGTTGCGCCGCCAGAACCTAGACCGACACACCAAGGTGTTTCACCATCTTTGACGATTTGATCGGTAAGCGCTTTAAGCTCTTCCATCGTTTCTGGTACTTCGTAGCCTGCGTCTTCAAAGTTTTCAGGCACATACCAAACCAGTGATTTCAAATCGACTTTATAGAAGAAGCCGTAGAGCGCTTCTTTGCCATCTTTGCCGGTAAATGTGCCCAGGTCGACCCAGGATGAGCCTGCCGCATAGTTATCATTAATCCAGTCGGCCATGGAAGGCTCAAGTGGCGTTAGGAAGCCTTTTGAGGCCAAATCAGCCGCAAGACCTGGCTGCGGGAAGATCGCAATGTTTGGCGCACTACCTGCTTGTACATCGATGGCGATTTGCTGCTCAAACGAGTCTGAGCCAGAGTATTTCACCACGGCGCCTGTTGCCGCTTCGAAGTAGGCGATAACGCTTTCCACCAGCTCCTTATCTTCGGTCAACCAAGGGCCGAATACGGTGACGGTTTCACCTTTTAAATCCATATTTTTGAGTGCTTCGTAGCTCTGCCAATTAAAGCGAGCGTCTTCACCCGGTGCGTACTTCAGTTCGGCGGCAAACGCGGAGGTAGCAGAAATCGCGACCGCGATTGCACCAGCAAGTAGAGAGGTTTTCATCAGTAAGACTCCATGTATTCGATACCCTTTACCTTCAATGGGTTAGGGTGGGTTCAGATACTTTGTTTCATTGTTATAATTGATGTTATTCCCTAGACTTAACCCATCAAGATTCTATAACTTCTATAAAGACCAGTAATTTCTTAATCGATTAAGCTATCAATAAACAACATAAGACGTTATTTCAAATTCGCCTGTTTTTCTGCTCAATCTTGTGCTTTTGATCAAATTTTTCTCTGGTTTGCTGCTCACTCTATGACCGCTGTCAAACTAATCAATTTTTAGTGATCAAGTGAGTTCCTTATTTCTTCTTAATCGATTTAGAATTGTGACATATAACCCTGATCTATCGACGCCGTTGGTGTGGTTCACTCAGGGAGTCAGTGAAGGAGTGGTAGTGCGATGAGCAGTGAAAGGCGAAAACCGACGTTGAAAACCGTGGCGGCCCATCTTGGGGTCTCGACCGCGACGGTGTCGAACGCTTTCAATCGTCCCAACCAACTCTCCCAGTCTCTGCGTGAGAAAATTTTGGCGGAGTGTGAAACGCTCGGTTACACGGGGCCAAGCATTACGGCGCGCAGTTTAAGAACGGGGAAAACGGGCGTGATTGGTGTATTGCTGGCAGACAGCCTGGCGTACAATTTTACCGATCCGGTGGCGACCGAATTTCTCGCGGGAATATCAAAAACCTTGGACGCAGCACACGTCAATATGCTGCTGCTGCCCTCCAATCACGAGAACTACCAAAATACGCAGGTGGAAACCATACCGGATAGCTTTATCGTCTATGGTAAGCCGATGGACCCGAGCGTGATCAATCTGATTTTGCGTCAACACAAGCCGGTGGTGTCGGTGGATTTCTCTCTTCCTGATATTCCTTCCGTGAACGTAGATAACCTCACCGCGTGCTATGAGATCGCCAAACACGCCATTCGTAGCCCGAATGACAATGTGTTGATTCTTGGCCTGCGTCTAGAGCCATCGACCTCCATGTCGCTGGCGAACCTGAACTCACTGTATACCAGTGAAGAGTCCGTCTCGCGTTGCCGTTTTGAAGGTTACAAAAAAGCTTTGGCAGAAAGTGGGATTGATTTGGCCTACGAGAACGTCTGGCAGATTCACGACCTTGACGAAACCAGCCTGAAAACCATGCTGCGCGGCGCGTTGGCCAACCCGAAAAAAGTCGATGTGCTGCTCTGTATGAGTGACAAAATCGCGCTTGCCGCGCTGGATGTGGCCAATGAACTTGGTCTTTCTATGCCCGATACACTGCGCGTTGTAGGCTTTGATGGCATTCCCAAAGCTGCGCAAGCGGGCCTGACAACGATTGCTCAACCGATTATGAAAAAGGGCCAAGTGGCCGCGCAAATGGCGCTTGGACACATCCCTTACGAAACCGTCCAACTGGACACAGAGCTGGTCGTTCGCACCAGCAGTTAACTTGCTAAGGAGTCTCCCATGACGACGGGACAACTGGAAAAACGCTGGTGGCATGATGCCGTGGTGTACCAAATCTACCCAAGAAGCTTTAATGATTCTAATGGGGACGGTATTGGCGATATTCCGGGCATCATCGACAAACTGGATTACATTCAAGAGCTCGGAGCCAATGTGATTTGGCTCAGTCCTGTCTACAAGTCACCGATGGATGACAACGGATACGACATTTCAGACTATCAGCAGATCGCGCCGGAATTTGGCACCATGGCGGACATGGACAGGCTATTGGCAGAAGCCGACAAACGCAGCATCAAGATTGTGATGGATTTGGTGGTGAACCACACCTCTGATGAACATCCTTGGTTTATTGAATCGAAAAGCAGCAAGGATAACCCTAAGCGCGATTGGTACATCTGGAAAGATCCCAAACCCGATGGCAGTGAGCCCAACAACTGGGAGTCTTTCTTTAAGCCCAAAGCGTGGACACTGGATGAGAATACTGGCCAGTATTACTTGCACCTGTTTAGCAATCGCCAGCCGGATCTCAACTGGGCCAATCCAGAAGTGCGTGAAGCCGTGTATGAGATGATGCATTTTTGGCTCAAAAAGGGGCTTGGCGGGTTTCGCATGGATGTGATCAACATGATTGGTAAGCCGTCTGATTTTCCCGATGCGACCATTTTTGACGCCGGTGTCGCAGGCTGGGAACATTGGTCCAATAACCTGTTGGTGCACCAGTATTTACGTGAAATGCATGAGAAGGTACTTCAGCATTACGATGTGTTGACGGTAGGAGAAACGCCCTTCACGACGACCTTAGATGGCCGCTACTATTCGCACCCTGATCGCAAAGAGATCAGCATGATTTTCCAATTTGAGCACGTCAGCATTGATCGCGAAGAGCATAACGCAGTGAAAAAGCCGTTCGATCTGGTGCAGTACAAGGAGATCATGGCACGTTGGCAAGACGATTTGTACCAAAAAGGCTGGAACAGCGTCTATTGGAGCAATCATGATCAACCGCGTACTGTCTCTCGCTACGGTTGTGATTCGCCGCAATATCGAGTCATCAGTGCGAAAATGCTCGGTACGGTGCTGCACATGATGAGCGGTACGCCCTACATCTATCAAGGCGAAGAAATTGGCATGACCAACAAGCATTTTGCCAGTATCGAGGAGTTCAACGATTTGATGGCCAAGTTCCATTATCAAAAAATGATGGAGCGTGGCATGACCGAGCAAGACGCATTGGCGTTTCTCAATGACTTCTCACGCGACCATGCCCGAGTTCCTGTGCAGTGGGAAGATGCGGTCAACGCGGGATTCACCACCGGGACACCGTGGTTGCCGGTCAATGACAACTATCCAGAGATCAATGCGGCGCAAGCGGTGCTTGATCCTAACTCGATTTACCACCACTACCGCGCCCTGATTGCGCTGCGTAAAAGTGAAGAGTTTGGTGATGTGGTGGTGTATGGCCGTCACACATTGCTCGACCCGCAAGACAGTGAAGTGTACGCCTATGTGAGGCAAGATGAGCAAAGCGGCCGCGCTCTGTTGGTTGTGGCGAACTTTACTGATCAAACCTTAGAGCGCCGCTATCCGTATCAAGCCAAACAAGTGCTGATCAACAACTATCCGCAAGCGGAATTTAACCTTGATGGATTAACCTTAGCGCCGTATCAAGCAGTGGTGATGGAGATTACGCCAAGCGTTTAAGTGGGCGTTTGGCGCCTTCATTCTCACCGCCATAGCGTGAGTTCATAAGCCGCATAGCATCAACGCTATGCGGCTTTTTACTTAAAACTCACACGGTGCTTCGAAGATGAGCGGCTCTTTAGTGTAAGGATGCTCAAACTCCAATCGCTCAGCATGCAAATGTAGGCGATCAGCTTTATGGCCGTAGAGCGCATCACCGACAATCGGGATGGCGAGGCCAAGGTGATGGGCACAGTGAACGCGCAATTGATGGGTGCGTCCTGTTCTTGGGTGAAGCCGTAACTTGCTGCGCCCATCGCGTTGTTCAATTAATTGCCAATGGGTTAACGCCGGTTTGCCGTGTTCAAAGCAAACCAGTTGGCGCGGTCTATCTTCTGGGTCGCCTCGCAGCGGCAGCGAAATCTCCCCTTCATTGCCAGGCACTTGGCCATCGATTAGCGCGATGTAGCGTTTTTGTACTTGGCGAGAGATAAACTGTTTTTGCAGGCTTTTGTTCGCACGGCGCGTGAGAGCGAACACCAAAAGCCCAGAGGTCGCCATATCTAATCGATGAATAACAAACGGCCCTTCACACTCAGGGTAGCGCTCAATCAAACGCGTATAGGCGGAATCTGTGATGGTTTTACCCGGGACTGAAAGTAGGCCAGAAGGCTTATTGACCACCACCATAGCGTCATCTTCATAGATAATGTCGAGGGGCAGGTTTTCGGCCCAGTTTTGCTCAAGTGGATTGTCATCCACCTCTAGCCCTTGCAGCATGTGGCCGAGAATCGGTTGACACTTACTGTTGCACGATGGATAAAAATGTCGGTGCTGGCGAATTTCCGATTTGGGTGACACTCCCCACCAAAACTCCGCCATAGCCAGTGGCGTATAACCATGCTGATGCGCGTAGTGGAGCAGTTTCGGCGCAGCGCATTCGCCTGCGCCAGCAGGAGGCGTCGGGGTGGTGGTTGGGGCGAAAATTGCATTGAGTGAGCGCGATTCACCGCGTGCATTGAGAAACTGATAGTGGTCAAACAACTTGTGTTGCAGTTGGTTTGAGAGCGTTTTGCGCTTTTGTTTTAACGCGTCTAACTGCGCTTGTTGTTCGTCAATGCGTCGCTGTAATGCTGTCGCTTTCTCTTCCCACTCCAGTTTTAGATACTTGAGGCGGTTTTTATCCGCGACACTCTGTTTTGCTAATTCATCGAGGCGCGCTTGCTGCTCAGCGCTGTGTGGCTCGCTTTGTAGGGTTTGACGCTCTGCTTTACGCTCAGCACGGCGCGAGATCATGGTTTGTCTCAGAGCGTGCTCCTCTTTGGCGAACGTTTGATTGAGCGTGGTGAGCGCCTCGATGAGCGGTGTCAGATCGTGGTTTTGCTGCCAAGTGGTGACTTGCGCATTAATGTCGGTGATTTGCGCTAATTCTCGGCGGAAAAAGCTCTCTTCCGCGAGCATATCAAAGACGGGCGGGACAAAACCGGGCAGAAGGTTTTGGTCAGCAATTTTGCCTGAAAAAGCAGAAAAGAAACCAATCTCACCTTGCGGTGAGCGCACTAACAGCACACCAAACATTTTTCCACTAGAGTGTTGCACGGCCGCAGAATCACTCTTCAGAGCGCCGTTTGGCGAAACACCAAAGTCATGCTGCCACTGGGTTTGGCTCATCAAGTGTTGCTGCAACTGCGCAGCTGCTGCCACGCACAGCGGATGCGGCTGGTAGTAGAAGGGGAACGTGAACTTCTCAGGTAGTGTGCGGGTATCTATCGCTGGTTCAAAGCGAGTAAACAGCGAGTCCGGTTGGTGCATGGCTGGCATTCATTCTTGATTCAATCTGGCGCCGATTGTACCGAATTAACGTTTGAATGCCAGCGAGAGCGTGTTACGCATCAATCAAAGCGAGGTGCTTGGCGTGAAACTCGAGATGTTCATCAATAAAGCTCGAGATGAAGAAGTAGCTGTGGTCGTAGCCACTTTGCATGCGCAGTTCCAAATGACTGTCATGGGCTTTTGCCGCGGCAAACAGCATCTCTGGTTTGAGTTGATCGTTTAAAAAGTTGTCCGCATCACCTTGGTCGACAAGGATAGGCAAAGGTGATGGCCCAGATTTCAATAGCTCACACGCATCGTATGGCTTCCATGTTTCGACATCTGAACCGAGATACGCCTGAAACGCTTTTTGTCCCCAAGGGACATGAATCGGATGACAAATCGGACTAAAAGCGGAAATCGACTGGTACAGGTGCGGATTTTTCAGGCCAATCGTCAACGCTCCGTGTCCGCCCATGCTGTGGCCAGAGATGGAGCGCAGCGAGGAGATGGGAAAGTGCGATTCAATCAGGGTCGGTAACTCTTCGGTGATGTAGCTGTACATCTGATAGTGCTTTTTCCACGGTGGCTGTGTGGCGTTGAGGTAGAATCCGGCGCCTTTCCCTAGGTCGTACTCTGGGTCATCGGCGACCTCGTCACCTCTTGGGCTGGTATCGGGTGCGATGATTGCTAGGCCAAGTTCGGCCGCTTTTTTGAACGCACCAGCTTTTTGCATGAAGTTTTCGTCAGTACAGGTGAGGCCAGAGAGCCAATACAAAGCGGGGACAGGCGAGGTGGCACTGGCATTGGGCGGCAAAAACAGCGCAAAACGCATGGTGCAGTTTAGCACCTCAGAGTCATGGCTATATTGCTTGTGCCAGCCTTGTGCCACTTTGGCTTGCGATAGGTTAGTTAAGGTCATCGTATGCTCCTAACGTTGGCTGCCGCCACAGTGTGACGGCAGACGAATGATGAGTGTGCGGGCGGGTTATTTATCCATGTGGATGACAGAGCGAATGCTCTTACCTTCATGCATCAGATCAAACGCGTGGTTGACCTCATCAAGGCCCATGGTGTGCGTGATGAACTCTTGCAAGCCAAATTCACCCGCTAGGTAGCGCTCAACAATGTCGGGAAGCTCAGAGCGGCCTTTAACGCCACCAAAGGCACTGCCGCGCCATACACGACCTGTCACCAATTGGAATGGACGGGTTGAGATCTCTTGGCCTGCACCGGCCACACCAATGATCACTGACTCCCCCCAACCTTTGTGGCAACACTCGAGTGCAGAGCGCATCACATTGACGTTACCAATGCACTCAAAAGAGAAGTCGACACCGCCATCCGTCATTTCGACGATCACTTCCTGAATGGGGCGATCAAAGGATTGTGGATTGATGACATCCGTCGCACCCAGTTGCTTGGCCAAATCAAATTTGCTCTCGTTGATGTCGATACCAATGATACGACCCGCGCCCGCCATGCGTGCACCGATGATTGCCGAAAGACCAATACCACCGAGGCCAAAAATCGCGACGGTATCGCCTTTTTGTACTTTCGCCGTATTTAAAACCGCGCCCATACCTGTGGTGACGCCACAGCCGAGCAAGCACACCTCTTCAAGCGGCGCTTCTTTGTTGACTTTCGCCAGTGAAATCTCTGGAAGCACAGTGTATTCAGAGAAGGTTGAGCAGCCCATGTAGTGGAAAATAGGCTGGCCATCTTTGTAAAAGCGCGTGGTGCCATCAGGCATCAAACCTTTGCCTTGTGTTTCACGTACCGCTTGGCACAAGTTGGTTTTACCCGAGGTACAGAACTTACACTCACCACATTCTGCGGTGTAGAGTGGAATGACGTGATCGCCGACGGAAACACTCGTTACGCCTTCGCCAACCATTTCGACAATGCCGCCGCCTTCATGACCGAGAATCGCGGGGAATACCCCCTCTGGATCGTCACCTGAGAGCGTGTAAGCATCGGTGTGGCATACGCCCGTCGCCACGATACGCACCAACACTTCGCCTTTTTTCGGCAGTTGGACATCTACTTCTTCCATTTTCAGTGGCTCGCCAGCCGCCCAAGCCACAGCGGCTTTAGACTTAATGAATTCCTGACCGGGTTTAATATCAAGTGCCATCGGGTATTCCTCTTTTTTAGCAGTGGGCAGACGCTCTAAGCCTAGCAACAATAGCGAAAGCTGCAGCGTCCTATTTCATTACTACCTTATACTGTTTCGCTTTTGTTGATAATGAGGTGGATTTGCAAATGATTTTTACGTATATGTAATAATTGGCGAGTTTAAATGAGGAGAGAGTCATGGCGAATTGGGAAGGGGTGAACGAGTTTGTCGCAGTGGGTCATCATCAATCGTTTACTGTCGCGGCCAAAAAATTGAATACCTCTGTGGCGCAAGTCAGCCGTAAGGTCGCTGCGCTTGAAGAGCGGCTAGCGGTTAAACTGCTTAACCGCACTACGCGTAAAGTCTCGCTCACCGAAGCGGGGCAATTGTACTTTCAACGCTGCAAACATCTGGTCGAAGGGCTTGAATTGGCAGAGCTCTCTGTAACACAAATGCAATCGAGCCCCAAAGGTATGGTGAAAATCACTGCGCCAGTGGCTTATGGTGAGTCGCATGTCGCGCCGATCCTTAATGAGTTTTTGGAGCACTATCCGCAAGTGGATCTGGACTTAAATCTCACCAATCAAACGTTGGATTTGATTGAATCAGGCGTTGATATCGCCGTGCGCCTTGGCCGCTTACAAGACTCCAGTTTGATTGCCAAGCGGCTGTCATCTCGGCAAATTCACGTCTGTGCTTCACCGGCTTATTTGGCGCGCTATGGCGAGCCGCATACCTTGTCTGAACTGGTGAATCACAGTTGCTTGGTTGGGTCACTGGATCATTGGCGGTTTGTCGGAGGGACGAGAGAGCGAGCGATTAAAGTCTCGGGTCGAGTGCGCTGTAACTCTGGTTTTGCGCTGCGCAGTGCGGCAAAGCGCGGCCTTGGTTTGATTCAACTGCCCGACTACTACGTCAAACAGGATTTAGAATCGGGCCAATTGGTTGAAGTGCTCACCGATTATCGCGTTGACCGAGAAGGCATTTGGGCGCTGTATCCCCACAATCGAAATTTGTCGTCCAAGGTTCGCCTTGTGATTGATTTTCTGGCAGAGAGGCTCGCACAGCGCGAGCCGGTTAGTGAGTAACTAGGCGAGGCTATCGGCGTCTTGCTTTTTAATTTGCTTGTGGCCATCTTCTGAGACACCTTGCTTCCAATAACTGCTGATGTAGATGAAGTCGCGGTCCACCTCTTTCTCATTTCTAAAATACTGTCGCAGTTGGCGCATCGAATCAAACTCGCAGGCACACCAAATGGACGCTTGACCTGCTAACCAAGGTTGCGCTTTGACATGCTCTGCCAAAGGCTTGCCTTCGGTGACCCAAAGTACATTAAAGTGACTGGGTATCGTTAAGGCTTGTTTATCTTGCTCGGATTGAACCTGAATCACCGCATAACCGCGTGCGTCTTCAGGCAGTTGTTTGATTTTGGCGGACAGAGCAGGGAGCGCAGTCATATCGGCGACCATAAAAAACCAGTCGGCATCTGTGTTAATAGGCGCAATGGTGCCAGGGCCGGCAATTGAGATGTTATCGCCCACCTGAGCGGACATCGCCCAACGCGCCGCAAAGCCGCAACTTAAGTCGCGAGTTTCGTGACGAACAAAATCCACTTCAAGAGTGTGTGCGGCCGCATCAAAGTGACGAATGGTGTAGGTACGCATGATGGGGCGCTGACCTTCTTGTTGTGAAGTGAGATCGGTGCCACCTTCTGCATTAAACAGTAGTTTAATGTAACCGCCATCGCAGTCATGGGGAAAGTCACTTAAGGCGTCGCCGTGCAATACGATGCGCTGCATATTGGGCGTGATGGTCTCTGTTGATACAACAGTAAGCAGTTTTGGTGAAGGCTTCTTCATAATGAGGACTCTTACAATCAGGTTGAGCGCGACAGTAGTTGTCGATAATTATTCTTTTTCGCATTTAAGATTAACAGCTCAACCTCGTTAATGTCAGTCTCTTTAACTAAATTTACATTCGAAAGATGTAAATTAGCCAAAAGCACATCCGCACCAACAGCGTTGAGATGAATCACAGCATCGGTAGGGTAGATGCGATCAACAGCAGTGCCATCGTGATGTTAAACACGCGCACGCGCGTGGTGCTGGTTAACCAGCGTTGCATCTCTTTGCCTGCCAATACCCAGAAGGAGCAAGAGGGGAAATTCACGAGCATAAATGCGCTGGAGATCACCAACAGTTCCCACACACCTCCTCCATTACTATAGAGGGTGACCGCCGTCAGTGCCATTGACCAACCTTTGGGATTGACCCACTGAAACCCGGCGGCATTGAGAAAAGTCAGCGGTTTATACGCCTCTTGACTGGAGACTTGTCCGCTCAATGCAATTTTTACCGCGAGGTAACCAAGGTAGAGTAAGCTGAGCCACTTTAATCCTTGATGAAGCGCTGGATAGGTGATGAAAACTTGCGTCAACCCGAGCCCAACTAGTAGCACCATAAACGCAAAGCCGAACACCACGCCTGCGATATGCGGCAGCGTTCTTAGATAGCCGACGTTGGCGCCACTGGTCATTAACATGACGTTGTTGGGCCCCGGGGTAAAGGTAGAAACGAACGCGAACAGAGTCAGCGCAATCACTTGATCCAGTAACATGATGCAATCCTTAATCAAGAAACGAATCCTTATCGTATGTTGTCGTGCGAGCAATTGTGTGTTTTTATTTGTGTAAATTCGCCACCAAAAGATATGAATTATCAAAATGGATAAATACGACGACAGAATATTGCGTGAGTTAAAAAATGACGGAAGAATATCCAATGTAGAGCTATCTGAGCGAATTGGGCTCTCAGCCTCAGCAACCTTGCGACGTGTGCAAGAGTTGGAAAAAAGAGGGGTGATAAAAGGGTATCGCGCGGTGCTCGATAATGGACAGTTGGGTGTTGGCTTTGTCGCCTACGTGTCGATTGGGCTAGCCAGTCATCGCAAGCAAGCCCAGTTGGAATTTGAAGATCATGTCAGGTTTGTTGATGAAGTGGTGGAGTGCCACAACATCACAGGATCGAACGAATATCTGCTTAGAGTCGAGACGAAAGACCTGCCCAGTTACAAAAAATTTCACGCGGATGTACTGGGTGAGTGCCGACAAGTCAACTCCATATCCACCATGGTGGTGATGGACTCTCCTAAAGATGAACGATAGCGGCTATTTTTTAATCTAAGTCTGCATTTTTCTATTCAATCTATATTAATTCACTGATTTTAAATAAGGTTTTGTCATTATTATTACATAGAACTGCCACCAAAGTGTCATCAACGAGCCATGAAACCTTCATAGAGTCTGACTAACTTAGTCGCCATTGAATTGGTTTGAGCAATGAAGCTCTTTGATTAAAAAAGGTAAGTAAGATGAATAAAGCAGTTCTAGCATCAGCAGTGTTGGCGGTTCTCACTTCAGGTTCCGCATTGGCGGCAACAGTTTACAAAGCTGACGGTACTGAATTTAAAGTGGGCGGGCGTGTTGAGTTTCGTGGTGATTTCATTGGCAACGACGACGGTGAAGAGATTCCAGGTACTATGGAAGATTCTTCACGTGCTCGCCTTAATCTTAAAGGTAAAAGTGAAATTCAAGACGGCATGACGGCGTTTGCTGTCTACGAAGCAGAACAAAAAGTAGATTCTGACTTCAAAAATCGCTACATGTACGCTGGTGTTGACTTTGATGGGCAAGCTTTCTCCGTTGGTAAGCAAGACATGGCATCAGTCATCGTATCTGATATGACGGATATCACTGAGTTTTCTGGCGTACAACAAGCGATTGATGCGTCTAGCGATAAAGCGAGCAGTGTGATCGCCTACCGTGGTGGCTTTGATTCACTACAACTTGAAGTCACCTACCAAGCGAACAGCGAAAAAGACGCAGACGGCTACAGCCTAGCAGGTTTGTATTCTGCACCTATGGGCCTAGACATCGGTTTAGCGTACTCGGCGGCGGAAAGCGGCAATCTAGATGATTCGCAAGTGCTTGTTGGTTTGGGTTACACCCTAGATAATCTGTACTTAGCGGGCACCTATTCAAAAGGTGACAACGAAATTGATGAAGGTGCTGGCTCTGAATTCACGGCCTACGAACTCGCGGCGCAATACAAGTTTACTAAGCAATTCTCAGCGGCGGTTCTGTACACTTATCAAGAGAACGAAGCGTCTGACGGTACAAAAGCCGACGCGACCGATGGCGTAGAAATTGCGGGCTACTACAAATTTAACAGCAACTTCCGCACTTACGTTTCTTACTTCATCAATGGCATCAGCGAAGAGAAAAACGCAGACGGTCTAGTTACCGCGGGTGAAGATACACTTCGTCTAGGCGCGCGTTACGATTTCTAAGCACAAAACAACGTCAGTTTTGTCTACCCATTTGGTCAAGCTTCGTGCTTGGCCATTTTTTTGCCTGAAATTTGAGCAAAAAATGCCGTCTGTTTTGAATATCCGTGGCTCAGGGTGTGAGTGGAAAAGGTGAAATAACCCAGATGAGTGCGCTGGTAATGAGCGAGCGATAAAAGCAAACGTTTGGCTAGGTGTTGTTAACTATCTGATTAATAATGAAAAATTAAGAATAGATCTGAAGGGTAGGGAATTTAGGTATGCAACTTAACCAAACTGTATCACAAAAAATCTAACAATATCAGTCTTGCAGGAAACAAATCACAACCTATAATGCTGAAAACCGGAGCGTCTGCCAACGCTCCGGTTTTTTTGTGTCCGAAACTCAGTCACGCTTCTGCCAAAGCGTACCGAAAACGCACCGACACTCCGATTTGAAGAGAAAGGAATGGTAATCCATGCGTATCGAACAAGAACTTAAGTTAGGCTTTAAAGATGTCCTGTTTCGCCCGAAACGTTCTACCCTAAAAAGTCGTTCTCAAGTAAATTTAACCCGCGATTTTACATTCAAGCATAGTGGCCGTCAATGGTCCGGCGTGCCTGTGATCGCTGCCAACATGGACTCTGTCGGTAGCTTTGAAATGGCAACCGCACTTGCTGAGCACGGCGTGATGACGGCAATGCACAAGCACTACTCTGTTGAGCAGTGGGCTGAGTTTGTCGCCAATGCCACACCAGAAACGCTCAATAAAGTGTTTGTTTCAACGGGTACTTCACAGCGTGATTTCGAAAAGACGCAGCAAATTCTCGCCCTCAGCGATAATTTGGAATTTATCTGTATTGACATTGCAAATGGCTACTCTGAGCATTTGGTGGAGTTTGTCCAGCAAGTGCGCCAAGCATTCCCAACGAAAACCATCTCTGCGGGTAACGTCGTTACAGGCGACATGTGTGAAGAGCTGATTCTAGCCGGTGCCGACATCGTCAAAGTGGGCATTGGCCCGGGGTCGGTGTGTACCACTCGCGTGAAAACCGGTGTCGGCTACCCGCAGCTTTCCGCCATCATCGAATGTGCGGATGCGGCGCACGGCCTTGGCGGCATGATCATCGGAGACGGTGGCTGTTCTTGCGCCGGTGACGTAGCCAAAGCGTTCGGCGGCGGTGCTGATTTTGTCATGCTCGGCGGCATGCTCGCGGGTCATGAAGAATCTGGTGGTGAGTTGGTAGAAAAAGACGGCAAAACCTTCATGAAGTTCTACGGCATGTCTTCTCAGTCAGCCATGGACAAGCACTCAGGCGGCGTTGCACAGTACCGCGCAGCGGAAGGAAAAACCGTACTTCTACCATTCCGCGGCAGTGTTCACGGCACCATTTCTGACATCCTTGGTGGTGTGCGCTCAACGTGTACCTATGTAGGCGCAGCAAAGCTTAAAGAGCTAACGAAGCGTACTACGTTTATCCGTGTACAAGAACAAGAAAACAACGTATTCGGAAAAGAGTGATGTAAGCACTTTGGAATAGATTGTAAAAACAACCCTATATTGATTTTACGAAAGCATACGTTGAGATAGAGACAACCATACCTTCAAACGTTTTATAAAGTGTACAACACTTAACGATGTTTGCTACAGGTATGGTTTTTTTATTCTGAGCAATGCATTCTTAGATATTTCTCAGCAAATACATTGCCCATTTTACCGGCCGCACTTTAGATCATTGCCACAATTATCATTTTCGAAGACCTATCTATCCGGCTTGAGTTTTTATCTAGGGTACGCTGCCATTCTCGACGCGCATTTTGTTCGCCTTCTGGCTATTGCCAATTAAAAGCGTAAGATAAGACATTTCAACGTTATCTCTCCTGCTAAAAAGTTTGAAACCGATGTTCAAATCAAAAACCACGACTTTGTTGATGATTAGCGTGCTGCTGCTTTCTATCAATTTACGCGCACCGTTCACCAGCTTAGCTCCGCTAATTTCGCAAATTATGGACTCGTTACAGATTTCAGCGGTCAGTATGGGTGTGATTACGTCAACGCCGTTGATCATGTTTGCGTTGGCGTCTCCTTGGTGTCCCAAGCTTGGCAGCAAACTGGGTTTAGAGAAGTCGATTTGTTTTGCGTTGGTTTTGATCGCGGTTGGGGTAGTATCTCGCTCTTTTGGGCACTTTTACTGGTTGTTCATTGGAACAACACTTATCGGCCTTGGCATTGCAATCGGCAATGTGTTGGCTCCGGCAATCATCAAGGCGTCATTTCCCGGGCGAATTGCGACAGTGACTGCACTGTATGGTATATCGATGGGTATTGGCTCAACACTGAGCGCTTCGGTCATGGTGCCTGTCACCAACGTTATTGATGACATCTCTATCGGTTGGCGAGTCGCATTGGCGGGGAATTTGATTTTTCCTGTGCTCGCTTTGGCTTTTTGGTTGCCAAGGTTAGCGGAAAGCAAAACTCGCAGCACTGCGAGTAGTAAAGAGTACTACCCATTAAACAAGCTGATGCGCCAGCCTATTGCTTGGTACTTCACGTTTGCGCTTGGTTTGAACTCTTTTATTTTTTACACGTTTGCAGGCTGGCTGCCAAAAATTCTCGCGGCTTTAGGCTATAGCGAGTTAGAAGCGGGGTATGTGTATGGCTTTTTGCAGTTTTCGACTATGGTTCCGGGGTTGCTGCTGATTCCTATCATGGCTAGAAGCAAAAGTATTGCGCCTTTATTTGTTGGTGCTGCGCTTTTAAACGGGGTAGGTGTGACTGGCCTAATGCTGTTTCCTCAGTGGGCTATCTTCTGGGTTGGTGTGTTTGGTTTGGGCAACTGTTCTACCTTTATTCTCGCTTTGTCTATTTTGGGGCAAATATCCGGGACCTCAGCACAAGCGGCGACGTTGTCAGGTATGGCCCAATCAATAGGTTATGCTCTTGCGGCTGTTGGCCCCGCCATTGTTGGCATGATTTACTCTCAGACTCAAACCTGGTCATTGTCACTCACCATTATCGCTTTCGCGGCCTTTTTATGTGCGCTATTTGCTCTTCTAACGACCCGCAAAGGGTGTTTGGTTGTGGATTAGCCGGCGGTTTGTTTATTTAACGTCTGAAACCGCTTGTAGATGTCTCTGAAGATCGCAATCAACAATACGATGGCGCTTAACCAAACGAGGCTCTCTGGGATAAGCTGACTGCTGCTGTCGAGTTGCGCTTGGATGTCGATAGCGAGTGTATCCACTAACGCGTTCGTCATATATCCAAACACCATTGCCACGCCCACAACACCAATCAGGTAGCTCACAAGAACGCGCTTGCCTAGCTGGTGATATACCACGCCCAATGTCGCCATGTTGGTGGCAGGGCCTGCAAGTAAAAAGACAAGCACGGCGCCAGGGGAGACACCCGCAAGCATAAAGCCTGCTGCGAGAGGCGTTGAGGCTGACGCGCAGATATACATAGGCACGCCAATCAGAGCCATAACCAGCATCGCCCAAGGGCCGCGGCTAAGTTCACCTAGAGATTCAGGAGGAATAAAAGTCACGACTAACGCGGACATCGTTAGCCCTATGATTAACCAAATAGAGAGATCGGCAATCAAGTCGGTAAAGGCAAATCGCTGACCTTGCCAAATCCGCGTTGTCCATGAGACAGGGCTGTTCTCTACTCGCTTACTGCTACAGCAGCTTGATGAGCAATGATTGTTGCTTAGCTGAGAGGGTGTCACGGGTTGCGTTTCTTTGTCTGTCACTAGCACGAGTATCGCTGCGACTAATGCAGAACTCATTGCGGCAATAGGGCGGACAATGGCCATAAATGGCCCAAGTAACGCGTAAGAGATGGAGATGGAGTCAACGCCCGTTTCTGGTGTCGAGATCAAAAAAGCCACCGTCGAGCTTTTGGAGGCGCCGGCGCGTCGAAGGCCCAAAGCAGCAGGGATTACGCCGCATGAGCACAGAGGTAATGGCGCGCCTAATACTGTCGCTTTTACTGCAGGCCACAAGCCATAACCTCTGAATAGCAGCGCCAATTTGTCTGTGTTCATCAAGCTTTTTAGGATGCCCGCGACGATGAGGCCGACAATAATCCAAAAGGCGGAGTCGAGCCATAAATCAAGCAACGTCATGAAAAAGGTATCAATTCGGCTCATGCTATCTCTCCTCGGGCTTTGTATGCGCAAGTGCTGTGAGTATGGTGCAGTGTGTTGCCGCATGGGCGCCGCCACAACAACGCTGATTGATCACTTGCAGCGCATCGTGCATGTGTTGTAGGCGCTGTATCTTTTGTTCAATATCGTCCAGCTTAGCTTCCGTAATACTCTTTACCTCTTGGCAGGTATGTTGTTCAGGCTTGATATGGATGGAGAGCAGCTCTTGGATGTCTTCTAGTGTGAACCCCAACTCTTTTGCGTGCAGAATAAACGAGAGCTTGGCGACGCAGTCACTATCGTATTGACGATAGCCGTTGGCGGCACGTTGTGGCTTTAGTAGCCCTTGTTGCTCATAAAATCGTATTGCTTCAATGGTGATGTTCAGCTGTTTGGCCAACTGACCGCGGGTTAACCGTTCCATGTTGATAAGCCATGTTGAAGAAATCATGGCGTGATTATAAACCCTGTAGTTGCCTACAGGGTCAAGAGGTTTATTCTCGGATGATAAAAAGGCGAGAAGAGGCCACCAGCGTTACCACTGGCAGCGACTCGTTATGCTTGGTTGAGGCTTGAGATACTAACCAAGACGTCTTCAAGTTGTTGCCAAGGCAATAACTGGCTGTCGATGACTTCAAGACGGCTTTCAAATCCGTCCAAACCGACTTGATTGACGGAGACCACGCCATTGCTGACGTTAAATGCGAAGCTACCATTGTTGGTATTCAACACCCCTTTGACGCGCTCAGCGGTGAGATCAGACAACACTGAAAAGAGATCATCAAAATTAAAGGTGACTTCAGCGCCGAAAATCCAGCCGCAGCTGTAGTAACCTTGGCCCTGGTTTTCTTTGCGAGCCATCACTTGAGCGGGGGCAAGGGCGAATTGAGGCTCTTGCTCGGCATGTTCATGGTGATGAGCGTCCATTGGCGCGCTCGACGGAGCTTTACTGCGGCGCTGGCTATCGAGCAACTCAATCGGGAAGCGACCTTGTTTCACCAACTGACTGTAGATTTTCGGTGGTGTCTGAACCGTGACCCAATCGTTGAAGGCGTCTACATCACTGACCTGACATTGATCAACCTTGTTGCCAATAATGATGTCGGAAATGGCCAGTTGGTCAATAAAGTTCTGATTACTGGTGTATTTATCCTTAGAGAGATTGCGCGGATCGACCAGCCCGATGGTCGCTTTCAAATCGATATAGTCAGCGAACTGCTCAGAGGTGAGGGTAGCCAATACTTTGTGTGCGTGCCCAAGGCCCGTTGGCTCAACGATTAGCCTATCTGGTTGGGTACGCAACAGTGCCGTGACCGCCACTGACATCGGCACGCCAGCGGCACAGCACATGCAGCCGCCGGGGACTTCTTTGATTAGTGCGCCTTGGTCTGTGAGTAGTGCGCCATCAATCCCTATTTCGCCAAATTCATTGACCAATACCGCCCAATGCTCGTTTGCCGGTTTCTCTTTGAGCAGGTTCAAAATGGCGGTGGTTTTTCCTGTGCCCAAAAAACCGGTAATAATATTCGTGGGGACTCTCATCGACACTCTCCTAAACGCCTTAACGTTTGTTTTTCAAGTAACGCTTACGACGCTCTTCTTTCTTCTTCGCTTTTTCCTCTGCTTTGCGGGCCGCTTCGATTTCGACTTCGATCAACTCTTGGGTGATCATCTCTGGGCGTTCCAGAGTCAATTGACCCAGTGTTCCGCCGCGCAGCTCATGCAAAAGGATTTCTGAGCATTTGTGCAGATCAACGCGCCCACCTGTGCGTAGTGCGCCGCGGCGTCGACCGATCTCTTCCATCAGCTCAATATCGGTTTCTGGTAACTCTTCAATTTGGTAACGCTCTTTTAGGCGCTCTGGATACGCTTTGGCTAAGTACTCAACGGTGTAGAATGCGACTTCATCGTATTCCATTGCTGTGTCTTTTACTGCGCCCGTTGCGGCGAGTCGGAACCCACTGTGCGGGTTTTCAACTTTCGGCCACAAAATTCCCGGCGTGTCTGACAGCACGATGCCATTTTGCAAGTTGATGCGTTGTTGGCGTCGAGTCACGGCAGGCTGGTTACCGGTTTGTGCAATCACACGACCAGCCAGTGTGTTGATGATGGTCGACTTGCCGACGTTGGGAATACCCATGATCATGGTGCGAACGTTTTTGCCGATCTCTTCACGATGTGGCGCCAGCTTGCGACAAAGCTCGAGGATTTTATGAACTTCTTGGGGATTTTGTGTGGTGATGGCCATCGCCTTCACGTTGTGCTCTTTCTCAAAGTGCTCGATCCACAATTGAGTAAGCTCAGGATCGGCAAGATCGCGCTTGTTGAGCACTTTAACCACAGGTTTCTCTCCGCGTAGTTGAGAGATCATCGGGTTTTCGCTGCTAAACGGGATACGAGCATCGAGCACTTCAATAATGACATCCACTTGCGGAATGGCTTCTTCGATCTCCTTGCGCGCTTTGTGCATGTGGCCAGGAAACCATTGAATTGTATTGTTAACCATTTGAATACCTTGTAATTACTCTTTTGTGCTTGAGCCAGATGAGAAATGAGTCGCCCCATTAATCTTAAGTTTGCCGCTGATACCACGGGCTAGCGATGTGTCTGCTTGCTCAATACACACTTATCTATTGGCGCGATGTTACCATTTTATTCTTCTTAGCGTTATGGCTAGCGAGCTTTTTACTGAATCGGGATGTGGAGATGTAATAAAAAGTCGCGGCCTATTTACCGCGACTTTTAGAGCATGAGTGCTTACCTGGGGAAGGTCAACACGTTGGCGAAGGTAGGGGAGCTCTGAAGTGTTTAACTATCGAGTACGGCGAGTGCGCGCGCGTTAGCTGAGCGATCAAAATGGACTTGAATTTTTGTGCCCAAGCGTTCGAAGATCACTTGGTCAAAGTCGGTGTCGATAATCTTGAAACCGTTCATGGCAAATAGACTTGTCACTTGGGTACGCTGTTTGAGTTCCAGTGCTGAAGCGAAGAGTTTTTCCATAGGTAAGCCCTCATTATGTCGTTATTTTAGTCATCCTAGCGCGTGCGAATCCTCGACTCAAATGACGAAAAAATAGCAATTTGACATAGTTTGCTGTCTATTTATTGATCAATGATGACAGTGAATAGTGCTGAAGGCTTTTAGATGAATTTCATATACATTAACGCGGTTTTTGTGAACTCAGTGCAAGTTGTTTAATAGTGTATGGATTCATTTTTGTCGTGAATGACAAGCTTGGTTACAACTTTTTTGTTCGATAGGTCGATTTTTTATCTTACCCCTAAAATTGTGGGCGTTTTAGGCCAACGGCAGTGCACTAAGGCAACGGCGACATAAGCAAAGATCACGAGAAGTATCGTCATTGAGCGTCGATTTGTCGCGTTCTTCGAGCGAAAAGCACCAACATGTTGATTTTCCGAGGCTAATGTCACACTGAGTAGGGCTAGCACACTGAGAACACGTGTGTGTACTCTGTTGCCCGCTGATTGAGTCCATGATGTGATCACGTTGTTCATCAGAGTGCTGAGACCACTGAACGATTTCGTCCATAGTACGGTGACAACCGCTACAGATTCCGCCATTGTTTTTACATGCTGCAATGCAGGGTGTTTTCATAAATCGCTAGGTGTTAGAAGATAGGTGCGCAGAGGATAACACGTTCGAATCGCGCGTAAAAATGACTTGTTTTTGATAATGGTTCTCATTAATATTTAAGCCAAATCATAATAAAGAGTCACCTATGTTGTCTTTGTTTGCTGCTCTACTTTTCTCACTCGCGCTCGGGTTAAAACTGCACTTACCGCAATGGTTTATTATCGGCTATTTGGTGGTTATCGCTTTAGTTGAGCAATGGGCACCGGGCAGCGCCTTGTTGGTACTGATTGGCCTGTTTGTATGCTCACCCGTACTCATTCATCAAAAAGGTCGTTGGATCCCTTTATGGGTCTATGGGCTGTGCGTGGTCATTCCCGCCGCGTTTATCAAACTTTCTGTCTAACGCTTGTCCACTAAGGTGCATTAAGGTTGCTTGGCGTTCGCTGCCTTCGGTTTGACAGTATAGGGTTTGACAGTAAAAGCGACCGACTGATCATTTTTTAAAAAGACGTTGCTGGCGATAATACTGCCAAGCGAGATACAGCCGAGGGCGAGCAAGCTCACCGCGTTGGCACTTTCTTGCAAGAAAAACCAAGCTAAGAGCGTCGCGATAGCAGGTGTCGTCGCTGCAAACGCCGCGCTGCGCTCGGCGCCCAGATGAGCAATGGCATAAAGGTAGGTAAAGGCTGCAATAATGCCCGCTCCAACGCCTTGCAGTAAAAGATGGCGGAGTAATTCATCGTACGGCCACAGGGTGACGTCGACACTGGCTAAGGTGCTTGGCGCGGTCCCAGTCCCTATCAAGAGTGCTAACGTAAAGCTTGAAAGCAAGGATACCCATCCGGCGACGGCTAAGGCATTGAGCGCGGCGACTCTGGCGCAAATCGTAAACACACTCCACATGAAACTCGCCACAAGCAAGACAAGGTAACCATTAAGCTGATGGTGGCCCGCACTGGCCCCATAATGCAGAAATATCGCGATGCCAACCACAATCAGGCATAAACCTATCACTCTATGGTGGCTCAGTGATTGACGGTAAACCAACACCGCAAGCGCCGTGACAAAAAGCGGTAAGGTGCCGGGGATGAGTGCGCTGCCATCGGAAACCGGTGCAAGCTGCATTCCATTACCCGCGACCCATAGATAGGGAAGGCCGCAACCGATCAACAAGCCTAGTTTCAGCCTCCAAGGCGTATCTCGAATTGCCGCTCTGTGTTGGATGACAAACGGCAACAGAACAATTGCGGGCAGCATAAAACGCAGCAGCGCAATATCAGCCAGAGTCAATGTAGATTGAGCGCCCATACGTAGCGAAAGAAAAAAGCCTGACCACATCAGGAGGGTTGCCAGCATGGCAAGATAGCCTGTGAACATAATGCTTTAACATTTAATTATCATTTGCTAAGTATGAATCGTATGATGGGGTTAAAGATGGCAAAGTGAGTAGAAATCTACTTAATATGTGCCAAATTTTGCTAATGATAGAAGGTTATTTGATTGATATGGGCAACGTAGTATGGATCGAATTGATAAACACATTCTCTCGCTATTGCAGCGAGATTCGCGTCAATCTGCGGCGCAAATAGCGGAGAAAGTCGGACTGTCACCGTCACCTTGTGCGAGGCGAATTAAACGCTTAGAGGAGAGTGGGGTGATCAGCGGCTATCATGCAAAGTT
This sequence comes from Vibrio sp. R10-SG3-ISO3, assembly GCF_059834225.1. NCBI lineage: Bacteria > Pseudomonadati > Pseudomonadota > Gammaproteobacteria > Vibrionales > Vibrionaceae > Vibrio > Vibrio sp. R10-SG3-ISO3. The sequence continues at coordinate 111,395 of NZ_JCBDHE010000020.1, forward strand.
AGACACGAGGCATATTGGGGTTGGAATGACAGTATTTGTCGAAGTGAGCTTGAATAACCATCAGGCGAGTTCTATTACCAGTTTCGAACAAGACGTGATTGAGATGGAAGAGGTGGTGAGCTGTCATGTGGTGTCGGGGGCGTACGATTATCTACTTGAGGTCGCGGCGCGCGATTTGAGTGGCTATGAAGCATTTACACGCAAGTTACAGACTCTCAATCATGTGAAAGACATTCACACCCATTTATCGATTCGCCAAGTGAAAGCATCGAGTGAGTGGCCAATCTACCGTTAGCCACTCACCTTGATCATGTGCGTAACGCGGCGAATTATTCTGGCTTGATGATGCTACCCAGCTCTAGCACTGGTGCCGCTTCGATGTCTTCGGCATTCATCATGGCGGAAATGCGTTGTACTGACGAGAGCAGCAACGACTGTTCCCACTCCTCCAGCTTTTGAAACTTATTGATGAAGCTTTGTTGCAGTGGCATTGGCGCTTCGCTAAGCACTTGGCGGCCTTTGTCAGTTAAGTGAGCGTGTACCTTGCGTTTGTCTTGCACGCTGCGCACGCGCTTAACCAGCTCATTGCGCTCGAGGCGGTCAAGGATGGTGGTGGCCGTCGCCTGACTCATGTTGGTGTGGTTAGATAGCTCACGAATGGTCACTTCACCGAGTTCTCGAATAGAGCGCATGAGTATTAATTGTGGCCCGGTTAGGCCTGACTCTTTACTCAGTTTCTTCGAGTGCAAATCAATAGCGCGCATGATTTGGCGGAGTGAAACCAAGACTTCTTCGTGCTTATCCAACTTGATACCTCTATTAACGTCGCGATGGAGCGGGGAAAATACCTTAATTAGTGAATCATTTGAAGTGTAAAGATCAACGTTCTTTCAGGCGTTTGACTGACCACCCATCGTGTAAATTATCATTAAGAAGAAGTGTAGTGATGAATTTAGTAGAGTTCAAATGTTTAGAATTAAAACAAATCCATGTCAGCGTTGAGTAAGGGTTTTGTTTAAAAATTGAACTTCTGCTAACCTTTTTGGGTGAAAAGTGAACGTTTAACCGAGGTTTAATGGAACATTTTATATGGGTGAGTACAATATGTGCGTTCGCGACGAGCTTGAACTTCGTTAGGAATGCGTCGTAAAGCGCAAGATATTAGTTTTACGACTAATGATTTTTATGTCAACAAGCTCGAACACACGCACTAATCATCTAAGAGAGGAACGATGACTAAGGGTATAGATAAGTACAGTATCGATAGCACCGACTACACCGTCGGGCAAGATAATGTGCAAAAATGGGGGTTTGATGTTCACAACCCTGTTTTTGGGATCAGCGCGGGTTTGATCGCGTTGTTCTTGGTAGCGACGCTAGTGCTTGATGCGGAGTCGGCTAAATCTGCGTTAGATGGCCTAAAATGGCAAATCATTGGCAGCTTTGATTGGCTGTTCATTTGGTCGGGCAACATTTTCGTGATCTTCTGCCTAGCGTTGATTGTCTCACCGCTTGGAAAAATCCGACTGGGCGGTCAACAAGCGACGGCGGACTATTCGTTCATCTCCTGGCTCTCTATGCTGTTTGCTGCAGGTATGGGTATCGGACTGATGTTCTGGAGTGTGGCAGAGCCCGTTGCGTACTTCACCGGATGGTATGAAACGCCACTAGGTGTGGAAGCCAACACAGAAGCCGCCGCCAAACTGGCTATGGGCGCAACCATGTTCCACTGGGGTCTGCACCCATGGGCTATCTATGGCGTGGTGGCACTGTCACTTGCGTTCTTTGCGTACAACAAAGGCTTACCGCTCTCAATTCGCTCAATTTTTTATCCACTTCTGGGCGATCGCGCTTGGGGCTGGGCAGGTCACGTGGTGGACATCCTCGCGGTTTTGGCTACCTTGTTTGGTTTGGCAACGTCTCTTGGTCTTGGCGCGCAACAAGCGGCCAGTGGTATTCACCATGTCTTCGGTATTGATGCCGGCCTAGGGCTACAGATCGTCGTGATTACTATTGTGACATTACTGGCGGTGGTATCGGTTGTTCGCGGCATCGACGGTGGCGTAAAAGTGATCAGTAACATCAATATGCTAGTAGCGTTCGTGCTGCTGATTTTGGTGGCTCTGATCGGTTATGCGGTCACGTTTGGCAACATCGGCACGACGCTGATGGCGTACGTTGAAAACATCATCCCGCTAAGTAACCCGCATGGTCGTGAAGACGTTGCTTGGTTCCAAGGTTGGACTGTTTTCTACTGGGCTTGGTGGATTTCATGGTCACCATTTGTCGGCATGTTCATTGCGCGCGTTTCTAAAGGTCGTACTGTGCGCGAGTTCATGACCGCAGTATTGCTTGTCCCTACCGCCGTTACCTTGCTTTGGATGTCGGTCTTCGGTGGCATTGCGATTGATCAAGTGGTCAACAACATTGGTGAGCTAGGTGCCAACGGCTTGACGGATGTGTCGCTAGCGATGTTCCAGATGTTTGATGTGCTGCCAATGGGCACGATGCTCTCTGTGATTGCAGTGGTATTGGTCTTGGTGTTCTTTATCACCTCATCGGACTCAGGCTCACTGGTTATCGACAGCATTACCGCTGGTGGTAAAGTGGATGCGCCTGTCCTGCAACGTGTATTCTGGGCCTTCATGGAAGGGGCGATTGCGGTTGCGCTACTCTGGATTGGTGGCACGGAAGCGATTCAAGCGCTACAAGCGGGTGCGATTTCAACCGCGCTGCCGTTCACGATTGTCCTGCTGTTGATGTGTGTCAGCTTGATACTCGGTATGCGTACTGAGAAATACAACCAGTAAGTCATTCCATCAATAAGTGAAAATAAAACGGGAGACTCGAAGGTCTCCCGTTTTTTATGCCTCGCTAAAATTGAAACCTCTGAGTGACAGCGACTTAAATCCACAGTTTGCCAATGGGGGTCGAAGGTGCAAAGCGATAGGCGATCTGCGCTTGAAGAAGCTCAGCGGTTGCGATCGCATCGGTTAGGGCATGATGTGGCGTGTATTGTGGCAAACCATAACGTGTGCGACTTGCCGCTAAACGGACCGATTGTGGTTTTTTGCCTTTAATCCGATTGATGATGCCCTGGGTCTGTTTCTTCTGCCATTCGATTTCAAGTTGCATGGTATCGACCACTGGAAACTCAATGCCTTCATTGATGCGAGAGCGCAGCGCTTGATCGAAAAACTCACGTTCGATTTTTTGATAGTGAACCACGGTGATCTTACCCGCCATTTGCTCTAATACTTGATCAAACACAGCAGACAAATCCGGAGCGTCCAGCACATCTGAGTGGGTAATGCCATGAATGACCACCGACTCTTCCGCTAACTGCTGACGGGGACGAACGGTCCAGTGCTTGGCCTGATTCATGTAAATTCGATTAAGATCAAAGGGCACAGTCCCTATGGTGATGATGTCATCTTGATTGGCATCAAGGCCGGTGGTTTCAAAATCCATCGCTAGAAACTTCACCTCGCTAATTGGGGTGTCGAGCGCAGGCACGCCCGCTTGGTAGTAGCGCAGCAGTCGCTCATCTTGAGTCAGTGCGAGCTTTTGTTGGAACTTGTTCGGCCAGTCTATGCTGCCAGCGTATTTGAGTCGATTTAGCATAGTGTCGCCTACTTAAAGTTGTTGCTCGCTTGATAGCGGAACTTGAGGAAGTTCTGCGCATTACTCAATATCTGAAACGCATCTTTGAGGTTGCGTCGTTCAAAATCAGACAAGTGCTCAGGCTCGATGTTGTTGTCTGGTTCAATCTCATTTTCCACATCATAGGCTTGGTGGCGGATACGTACCATGGAGATGAATTCCAACGCGTCACGCAAATCTCGCGCTTTGCCTTTTGGCAAAATACCCGCTTCTTGAATGTCATCAAGACGTTCGAATGAATTTCTTGAGCGAGAGCCAACGGCCAGTGCATGCACACGGATAAGGTCGGCCAGTGGCGCGGTGCCACGACGTTTTAAGTTGATCGAGTTTTTGTGCTGACCGTCTTTTTCCATCACAAAATCTTTAAAAAAGCCAAGTGGTGGGGTGCGGTTCATGGCATTGCGCGCCAAGCACGCGAGAAAACGGTTGTTCTTACGGGCGCGGCGGACGATAAAACCATTGAGTTGCTCCGCGAATTTGAGCCTGCCATACACGCCATCTAAGTCAAAGAAAATAGAGGCATTGAGCAGCGCCTTAGGGTTTGGATCGTCAATCCAATCGGCAAAACACTCTTCCCACTCGGTGCGTGTCATTCGCCAGTCGGGGTTTGTCGCCATAATGTCGCCGGTGCAGTATTGGTAGCCGCAGCGATCAAGCCCATCACAGACGCGTTTGGCGAGCAGTGCAAAATAGTCATCGTGCCGTTTTTTATCAAAACTGTTGTCGAGAATAATGGCGTTGTCTTGGTCGGTGACTAATAGCTGTTCATCGCGCCCCATCGATCCCAGTGCGACAAAGCAGTAGGGGATGGGTGCTTCGCCGAGCTCTTCTTCTGCCAACTCGATGATACGCTGCTTAAAGCTGCGACCAATCACCGACATCGCGCTGCCCACCATGTGCGAGTTGGCGTCTTCGTTCACCAGACGGACGAAACTGTCCTTCACTTGTTGGGACAACACCGCCAATTCATCAATGCTTTGTTGTTGGAAGATGGTGCTCACCAGTAGCAGCGAGTTTTGTGACTCATAGCGAACAATATCGGTTGCCTCAATGATGCCTATCGGTTTTTTGTCTTTCAGCACAGGTAAATGATGGACGTTGTAGCGCAGCATGGTGAGCATGGCTTCATAGACGTAGGCGTTGTGATCAAGGGAGATGAGTTCGGTGGTCATCACGTCCGCTACTTGGTCTGCGGGGTTAAGACCCTGCGCGAGCACGCGTGTGCACAAATCGCGGTCGGTAATGATCCCGACTAATGGGTTGGTGTCTTCTTCATCGCTCTCGACGATATCAGCATCATAAATCAACAACGAAGAGACATTCTCATCGGCCATTTTGATCGCCGCGTTTTGAATAGACTCGGTTTTGTAGATGTAAGGCACTTCACCGGTCAGCAAGGTGCGCACCTTAGACGTGGTGAGATCGTTTTGCTCGGTTGAGGTGGAAATCGCATGGCGAAGACGCGCACTGTCTTGTACTTCAACAAAATCGGCAAAGGATTCATAGTTGTCGTAGAGGTGCTGGAACACCGCTTCGGGAATGCAATAGAGTAGGGTGTCGGTGATCGCTTTCGCCGGGAAGCGGACTTTGTTGTTGGTCAGTAGCCCCATTTGGCCAAATAAGGCGCCCTCATCGATTCGGTTATAGAGCTCCCCTTTGCGGCGGTAGACTTCAATGACGCCACTGCGAATCATATACAGATCGTGAATCTCATCGCCAAAGTGGATGACGGGTGTATCTTCCCGAAAATAGGAGATTTCGATGCTTTTCGTGACGGTGTTGAGAACTTCATCTTCGAGTTCATCAAAAGGCGGATGTTGGGCGAGGAAGTTTTTGATTTCGAGTAGTTCGGCTTCCATGATGGGGTCCACTGTTGGCTGACTGAATGTCAATGGTACAACATCTAGGGTGAAAAGTGGCGCAGTGGCTTAAAAAATAAAGGCTTAGGCACAGTGCCCAAGCCTCGTTCAAACTTGAATAAAACCTGAAAGGCGAAGCTAACTCGCTAAGGTTTAGCTCAGCCCGATGATGTTGCCGTCATCGTCTAGATCAAGATTCATAAACGCTGGTTTATCAGGGAGACCAGGCATCGTCATCACATTGCCACACAGGGCGTAGATAAAACCGGCACCTGCACACAGCTTGAGTTCCCGTACTGGCACATCAAAGTGACTAGGCGCCCCTTTGACTGCGCCATCAGTCGAGATGGACATGGGCGTTTTTGCCATACAGACGGCAAGGTGATCAAAGCCTTGTTGCTTGAACTGGGCCAGTTGCGCTTTCGCCAGCTCACTGAGCGTGATGGACGACGCGCCATAGCCTGTTTCTGTTACCGCCATCAGTTTCTCTTCCAGTGATTGGGAAAGTTGATACAGTGGCTTAAAGCTCGCGTTCGTCTGCGTTTGTTCCACCACCTTGGCGGCAAGCTCACGAGTGCCTTCACCACCAAGGGCAAAGCCTTCGCTGATAGAAACGGCGACATTGTTTGGCAGAGCTTCGATCAGCGCTTTCAGCTCAGCGAGCTCTTGTTCGCTGTCTTGCGGGAATCGGTTGATGGCCACAACCGCCGGCACGCCGTACTTGTTGACATTGTCGATGTGCCATTTTAGGTTTTCAAATCCAGCGTGCAGCGCGTTTTTATCATCATGGAATAGGGCGTCAGGCAAGGCTTGGCCTGGCTTTAAGTCGTAACAGCCAGAGTTGGCTTTAAGTCCGCGCAACGTTGCCACAATGACGGCGCAATCAGGCGCTTTGCCGGAGAGTTGCGCTTTGATGTTGCACGCTTTTTCAAAGCCCATGTCTGAACCAAAGCCGCCTTCGGTGACCGTGAAATCGGCCAACTTGGTGGCGATATTGTCTGCGATGATGGAAGAGTTACCGTGAGCAATATTGGCGAAAGGCCCAGCGTGGATCAAGGTCGGCACACCTTCTAGCGTTTGCATTAACGTGGGTTCGATGGCGTCTTTCATGCAGACCGCCATAGCGCCGGCGACTTGCAAATCTTCTGCGGTCACGGGCTGCCCATCGAGATCATAAGCTAGTACAACACGGCCGATACGCTGGCGCAAATCGCTCAGGTTGCTGGCAAGGGCAAGAATGGCCATCAGTTCCGATGCGGCTGAAATGTCAAAGCCATCTTGGCGCTCAAAGCCGTTGATGGTTTTACCTGGCTCGTTCTGACCCACGCGGATCATGCGCAGTGCACGGTCATTATGATCCATTACGCGTTTCCACACGATGCGTTCTGGGTTAAGACGCAGTGCTTTGAGTCCACTGCGCGTTTCGAAATCGTCATAGCCGTTGCGCTGTTCATGATACAGACGCGCGTCAATGGCGGCCGCCGCGAGGTTGTGGGCAGCGCTCACCGCATGAATATCGCCAGTGAGGTGCAAGTTCAACTCTTCCATCGGCGCGACTTGCGAGTAACCGCCGCCCGCTGCGCCGCCTTTGACGCCAAACACGGGCCCCATAGAAGGTTGACGAATGCACGCCATTACAGAGCGCCCCAACTTTTTCAATCCTTGCGCAAGGCCAATCGTGGTGACGGTTTTGCCTTCGCCAAGAGGGGTTGGAGTAATCGCGGTCACGACGATTAGCTTGCCTGTAGGTTGATCATCGAGCCTTTTCAGTGTGCTCAGTGAGATTTTGGCCTTATATTTTCCTTGGCTGTGAAACTCTGATTCCGTTAATCCAGCGTTAAGCGCAACCTGATCGATAGATTGCAGTGATGTCGTGCGACAGATTTCAATATCGGACAGCATAAAACCCTCAAAATACAGACTCAAAAAGTGAGGCAAACGTTTGCGCACGAATGATAGCGTGTAATCTTGCGTTGTAAAGCGCTTTTTAGTGACGGAATATTTTAGCGGATTGGGCGAAGAACGCCTACGCAAATTGGGTTGGACATGTAGGCCAATAACTCAGCGAACAATGTTGGAATGAACAGAGCGAGTGACAGAATAATAAAACGCCCTGCAAGGCAGGGCGAGTGAGGCGGCCCAGTTGACTGAGCAACTATAGTTAGTACCAGTCGTCTTCCGGATAGAGCTTCCCTTCGGGTGCATAAGGGGAGTCATCACGGGTGTGAGATGACCGGTTTCTCAAGCTGTCGAGTTGGTGCTCTAACATCTGTACGGTGTCGTAATCACCTTCGGAGCACGCGACATAGATTTGTTGCTCCAATGCTCGGATATTGTCTTGAAGTCCCATAACTACCTCCGATAACACGTTAAACCCAATTAAAACGTTTATCTGTTTTCAAAACGATTATAGTCCAGCAATCCAAATTCGATCGGTTGATCCGCTTTATACCACTCGTGCACGCGGTCACTGAACGGCCAGAATTCATCAGAACTGCGGCGAATCGCGAATTGATCCAGTATCTTAATGTAATCGTCTTCGGTTCGCAGCGCTTCTAATGATTCGACCAACTGATCGACCTCAGATTCCTCCAACGATAGGTACGCAGCCGGATAGCTACCGATCACTCCGCGCACTAAGGTTAAATCATCATTGGCGAAATCACGGTTACTCTCTTCATTAAACAAGCTAGAAATATTGGTGTGAGCGTTATTGTGTAGCAGAGTAAACAACTGCTCTTGTCCGCTTGGCGCGCGCACCATGATCATCAGGCTTTGTGGCAAATGGACCAGACCTTCACCTTGTATTGCATCGATACGTCTCAGGGTTGCTTCACTGCGCTCGCTTAGACCCGTTTGCTCAATCTTGAAACGGTTGGACAGTACGGGGGCGAGTTGGGTTTGGAGAATGTCATACAGCTCCGCTTTCGGATCATCGCTGGCATAGCGCACTTGCGTTGGTTGGTTGAAGGGTTCGACGTTGCGCTGTAAGAAATCACTCAACTGAGCGCTCTGATCTTGATACCAGCTCGAATGCTCTTGATGACGAACCTCTTGAGGAAGTAAGGCGACAAAATTACTTTCTCCCTCTAGGCGCAGGAAGTCCATAAACATGCGCGTCATCAATTGGTGGCCAAAGTTGCCATAGACATCAAAGCCTGCCACAAGGAGGTAATGAATGCGCTCTAACAAGGCATAATCAAGCACCCAGGCGGTTTTTGGTGGCGTGCCGACTAACCCTTGGACCACTGACGCACTATCAAAATGGCGAAATACCGTGAGAGCGGCATTGGGGTTCGTGCCACCGCCTGTCCAGATGATATCGGTGGTCAGGTGTTTGCCGTCTTTAAACCACTGATTGGTGAACTCAGATTTCGCTTTCAAATAGCGCGCTTGCTGCTTGGAATAACTGACCCAATTGGCAATCGGCAGCGTATTGCTTTCCAGCTCAGCAGGCAGTTTTAGGTTGTCGGCTTGCGAGCGATAAAACTCATTCACTTGCGGAATATCCGATTTATCGGGATCTAAAAAAAAGACCCAAAATCGGTCATTGATGACATTGAGCGCCAATTGTCCTCGGCATACCGGCCCTTTGATGAAGGCGTTGATGGTATTTTGTGCGTTGTCGAGCAAGTAGTTGAAGCGCGCTTTGACGGGTAGATCGATAAAGGCCGTCATGGGATTCGCCGCGACATCAGGCTCATAACTGGGTAAGGTCGCGACGTCATACTCAGCATCAATAAACCAGCTTTTCCAGTTGTGGTAGCGCTGCTTATTAAGCGCATAGGGCATGTGCGTCTTATCGACAATAGTGCCTTGCTCAGGGATCAAGCGGTAGTATACGCGCGCCACGCCCGGATCATCGTACGGCCTGCGAGTGGCAATGCGCTGAACCGGCTCGCCCGGTGGGGTTGCTGAGCGTACGATAGTGAAAAATCTCGGCTGCGCATCGTCTATCTCAGAGAAATAAAGATGGAAGAGAAACAGGTGCTCATAGAGATAGCGCGCAGTCAACTGACCTTTACGAGAAGGCAGATTAAGCAGTGCTTCATACTGATCAACATGTTGCTGCTGCTCTTGGCTAAGCGGCAGCGGTGCGCTCATCGTTGCGCCGCCTTGCAGCCAGGCCATGAGAGTCGCGTATTCCTGTTGGGGTAAATTTGGCATGCCGTAGGGCATTCCCCAAGTTGGGTGATCCGCTTGGTATTGCTCAAACTCATCCATGGTTGGGCACACTTGGCTTCGGTCAATAGCAAAATCAAAACCTTCAAGTTGAACTTGTTTGGGTAGTGGGTGCGCCTCTTTTTGCATCAACATTTTCGCCATCAAGCCCGCCTCTAGGTTGGCGGTTGGCGTTTGATTGCGCTCGTTTAAAACCGGGTGAAAGCCGAGCTCGCGCCACTGTTGTGTGGTTTGCGCGTCTTCAAACAGACGCGTCGGGCTTGCGGCAGTCAGTCGCGTACCTTGATAGACCAGTTCCTTGCTTCCACCTCGTTCTATTCCTTCAACTGATGACATCTTGAGCTGGCAAGGGGCGTCGTAACAGGCGTGGCAAACCACACAGCGTTTATCAAGAATAGGTTTGACTTGAGCATGAAAGAAATCGTGTCGTGTATCGCTCGCGTCGACTCGGCGCTCGCGCACTTGCTCTATGCCAAACAGCTGATCGTAATTCAGGCCAGCATAGGTGGCACAGCCGGCAAAAAAGAGTACGGTAAGTAGGCTCAAGATCTTTTTTGGATTCATGATTTGGATGATTCCGCTGGTCAGTGATAGATGAATTGCAGCAAAAACTGAGCGATAGTGCAAATTAATGCGCATTTTCGCTCGAATAAGGTTCCGCCTGGTGCGTGACATAACAGACCGAAAAAGGTACTTCAAGCCGTGTGAAGTATTCAATCCAGCGCCATTGGTTATCTTGCAGTTTGTCACCGGGTCCTTTGACTTCTATCCATTGATATTGACCCTCTTTAAAGGCGATCAGATCCGGCTGGCCATTGCGATACAGCTTAAGATCGCTCAATAAAATGCGAAACAAAGCGATCAGTGTGGGTGTTGGAATGGTGTTTAACGCTAGGCTAAGCAGTTCTTCGTCCAATAGCGACCACTGTACAAACGCATTGTTGGTGGCGTATTTGTCCCGATAGGTCGTGAGCAGTGCTGACCAGTCGCGCCCTTGTAGAGTTTGCATCACATGCTCAATCTCTTCGCGGCGTTTGCTTGCGAAATCTGAATGGTAGAGATCAAGCGGGCGATATTGGTAAGCATTGATGAATGCCCCTTCGACGGGCGCAAAGATGACAGGCCAAAATGCCAAACCAAATAAGCCATTGAGGAGCGCATTTTCACAAAAATAGACCTGCCAACCTTGCGCTTCTAAGTGAGCTTTCACCGCCAACTCAACCCGTTCTCGAGAGAGGTCAAGCGCAAGGTGCATCGCATCGTGCGCAGGCTTTTGCGCCCTGGGTACGCGCTCTCCCTGCTTGCGCTTTAATCGTTGTTGCAACTTGAGCGCGACTTCGTACTCAGCTTGGTCTCTTGGTGTATGTAACATCTTAGTGACAACGTCACTAAAATCTCTATTCAACTTATCTAGAATGCGCGCTTGTCGCTCACGGGTGGGAGGAAGATCTGTTTGCTGATACAGCGTCAGCGCCTCGTCAAGACGCTGGACGCGCTCAAGATCGCGCGCGATATCGTTGATGAGGTGCTGACGTTTGCGCTCCACGTAAGGGTGAGTATGCGAAGTGGGGATCTGATCGGCTAGCGTAACCAGTGTGTCGGCGCATTTTCTGTCGCCTTGTTGGTATTGCTCACTCAACTGACTGAGTTGCAGCAGACTATCGACATCGTCTCTGATTGGAAAAAAGCGCCGCTCGCGGCTCAGAGGATAGGGTTCGTAACGATGAAGGCCCAAGTCATCAAGGACAAATTGACTTAAATCTTGGTGGGTATTGGCGAAAAACAGCGTGAGAAGCAGATCGAGCATGCTGCCATGCTCAAGCTTGATCCAGTCAAAATCTAACGCGGAAGCGGTGAGAAAAGGCTCGCGGGGCAGCTCAGCCACCAAGGCTTCTTTCTTTCGCTGCTTATTGAGCGGTGAAAACAGAGCGACGATTTCGGGTTTGGTCAGTAATGACGCGGCTAAGGTTTGCTTATCAATCGGACCATTAATAAGGATAAAACCGTGTTGCTCGAGTGTGCTTAACGCCTCGGTGATACTGCTGATTTCTGGATAGTGTAACTTATCACTGCGAAACCATTCGCCTTTACGGCTCAGTAATCGAACAAGCAAGCACTGAGCATCGCGGCTCTGCATATTAAAGCGAGCCAACCACGCTTGCTCGTCCTCATGTAGCAGGTCGCTGTACCACTGCTGAGCATGCGAAGTGAGCTTGATAAAATTGTCGAGGTAATAATGGGGCGCGAGCGTGGGTTGAGCGTCCATAACAATCTGTCTCGTCCTACATTACTTTGAAATACAAAAAAGGCTTACCGATCAGGGTAAGCCTTTTGCAAAACAAATCAATGTTTAGGCATTTTTCAACTCAGCAACTTTCGCTTCAGATAGCGGTTTGGTCACTAGCGCTAGCACGATACAAACCCCCATCATGACTGCTGAGATGGTGTAAGCAAGGCCGTATGCTTCGCCGTGCGTCATCGAGAAACCAACGACTGCCGCACCAATTGCACCGCCGATACCCCATGCAGTGTAGAGTACGCCGTAGTTCGTACCGTAATTTTTCAGGCCGTAGAATTCCGCTGTCAAGGTTGGGAATACCGCTAGCAGGGTACCGTAACCCACCGCTGCGATCGCCGTACCGATGATCAGTGTGAACTCTGATTTGAAGGTGGCGAAAAGCACCATGTTGATGCCTTGCAACACGAATGCGAGAAGCAGAGTGCGCACACCACCAATTTTGTCAGCCAAGATACCCGCAGCAACACGACCGCCAGAGTTAAAGACCGCAAGGATAGACGCTAGGTAAACCGCATTTGGCAGGTTTGCTTGAACACTTGCGATGGTGGTGATGTTACCAATGATCATCAAACCTACAGATGCGGCAAACGCGTACATAACCCAAAGCGAGTAGAACTGAGGCGTTTTCAGCATTGCTTTCCAAGACAAGTTCTCAGAAGTTTTTACTGCTTTTGGCGCCGCGCCCGCTTTTACTTTTGGTTCTGCTGGCGTGTAGCCTGCTGGTGGGTTGTTGATGGTGGCTGCAAGAGGAACCGCAATCGCGAGTACACCGGCACCAAGCACCATAAAGCTGGTCTGAATGCCCATGCTGTCAATCAGCGCAGACGTCACAGGAGCAAGATAAATTGCCGCCAAGCCAAAGCCTGCTGCGATCAAACCATTAACCATACCTTTCTTCGACGAGTGGAACCACTTCATCGCCGATGGAGACAAACATGCATAACCAAAACCGATACCGGCACCGGTAATGACACCAAAGGTGATGTTAAGCATCAGCGGGGTGGTCGCAAAACCAGAGGCAATCATACCTAGACCAGTCAGTACTGTACCTAGAATTAGGATCAGACGTGGACCCATGCGATCTTGAAGAATGCCCGCAACTAAAAGACAGATAGAGAAAGTGATGGTTGCAGTGGCATAAGGGGCAGAAGCTTCAGCGGCGCTCCAGCCTGCTTCTGTGACGAGTGCCTTGTTAAATACGCTCCAAGCATACAAGATGCCAAGGCAGAGGTTGATACAGAAACCTGCTAGCAGGATGCGTGATGCTTTATCAATCTTGCTCATTATTCTTCTCTGTGAGTCTCTTCGGGGGAAGAGGCGGGTTAATGGCGGAATACTCAAATTTTGTTTGCGTTTATCAACATAAGACGCAACGGGCGCGAATTATAACCAATCTATATGTGATTGGAATCTCTTTTTGGGACAAAATAGAAAATAAATACTGAGATGTTAAGCGTTTGTTTTGTTGTTAAAAATGGCGCAACAATTGATGACTGTTCTGGTTACAATTTGCGCGGTTTATGACCTAAGTTGTCAGTGGGCTATTGGTTTGGCATGTAGGATAGGGACGAATCATCTTGTCGGAATGATAGAAGTGCTGAGTAATTAGACACTTAACATGTCAGTATTCGGTAAAAAATAGAGGCGATCTCTTTCAAACCGATGACTCTGTCGTTAGCATGCGCGCCATCATCAACAATGGAACGACAATAATGAAATCAAGCAAAGTAAAAGTCGCGGTGATTGCCGCGTTAGGCGTTAGCACACTGACGGGTTGTATGGGACAAATGGCGACAACTGGGCTTGTCACTAAATTCAACCTAGAAGCGGTAGATAACCGCTACGGCCGTGAAGGTTTGTTTGTTTTGCTGTCACCGGTTTACGGTATTGCCAGTGTCGCTGACCTGTTTATCGTCAACGCGGTGGAGTTTTGGACGGGCACTAACCCAATCACTGGGAAGTCTCCTGCGGTAGTGGATACGCCAACCGACAACTACATCAAGGTAAACGATAAGTTGGACAAGTCTCTAACGGATGTCCCGCTTTCCAGTGCGAACGAGATTGAAAACACAACGATTCAATCCATTGACGCCAATACCGTACAAATGGACATCGCTTACCTAGATGGAACAAGCAAAACGCTTACGGGCGTCAAAGGTGATGAGAGTGTAGCGTTTTACTTGAATGATGAGTTGATCACAACTGTATCAAACCAAGAATTAGAACAGTACGTGGTGAGCTCGCACATCTAATCGAGTCTCGCCCTGGAGCCTTCTGGGGCGATTTTTGGGTTCTATCACATCTATAAGTCTATTATCCGAGTCAACGCCTGCCACACTGGTCCTCAGATTTAACGCCCTTTTCGATCGCGCATCACTAATCCCAGCTAAACGAAAGTAGTAAGTTTTTGTTCACTATTGTTTAACAATCCGGTTGAACAGGATATAGTTGCAGCGAAACTAACTTTAGGAGTTTAAGGATGAAACTCACGATATCAGGGAAGTTACGTCTTAGTTTTGTGTCACTTGCAGTACTTTTTATCGTATCCGCTTTGTTTATTTTTCGCAGTGTTAACACTGTAGAGCAGCATACCGATTCGCTGCTATCGACCGATCTTCCGACGGTCGATGCTGCGCGTTCCATTCAGCAATCACTTCAAGCCACCGTATCCACGTTACGTGCCTATATGCTATTGGGCGGCGACGAGCGTGTCGGAGAGCAACAGTTCCAGCAGTTACAGCAAGCGATGGAGGGCCTGAATAACGCCTTGCCTACACTTGAGCCGTTAGTAAGTGAGGCGCAATACCAGCAGATCAATGCGGCTTGGCAGAATACCAGCGCACTGTTTTCACGTATCGCCCAACTCAGTCACAGTGACGAAAATTTACCTGCTCACTCATTGTTTATCTATGAAGCGGCGCCGATTGCCGAAGTGGCGTTAGATCAGTTGCAGGGCCTGATTAACGATGAAGCGGGCAATAAAGAGGGTGGAGAGCGCAAGCGCTTGTTCCGCTTGTACGCAGACAGTTATACCTCATTTGCAAATGCGCTGTCGGCGATGCGAGATTTTCTCCAATACGGCAAACAAGAGCACTTAGACAAGTACCATGAGTGGCTTGACCTGCATGCCAAACCAGTCAATGAAATTGAATCTAAATTAACCTTACTGTCGAGCAGTGATCAAGGTTTGTGGGATCTGTTTAAAGAGATGCAGCAGCTATACTATCCATTAGCGGATCAAGTGGTTGCACTGCGACTCTCCACCGATTGGAATCAGGCAAACCAAGTGATGGCCAACGAGCTGATTCCCGCGGTGGATGATCTAGACCGTCAGCTTGAAGCCTTGATCGAGATACAACAGCAAAAAGCGGACATAAGCGGTGAGGGGATATTTACCTCCGTGACGACAGTCATCAGTGTTTTGGTTGGTTCAATCATTGCTGTGGTGATTGTGGCGGTGAGCTTGTCACAAGCGATGGGTAATAACATCGGTCGCCGTTTAAAAATTGTTTCCAAGCGCGCGCAGGCCATTGCTTCAGGGGATGTCTCTCAATCCCCATTGCGCATCGAAGGGAGCGATGAACTCGCGAGCTTGATGCTGTCAATCAATACCATGAACACGGCGCTGAATGAGATTGTTCATGGTGTATCGAGCAAGGCTCAGTCGGTCAACGACAGTATGAATGACCTACTCAAAGCCAACCAAAAGACCGCGTCTCAAGTGGCGCTACAAAAAGAGAAAATGAGCGATGTTGGCAATCAACTTGCCGATGTCAGTGAAAGTGCCCAAACCACTTCAGTTCAAGTGCAGCAATCGGCTGAGAGTTTGGCGCAATCACGCCAGCAGATTCGACTCGGTGGTGAGGCACTCGAACACAATCGCACCACAGTGGATGAGCTGCACAGTCGTATTGAAGCGGCCAATCAGCGAGTTGCTGAGTTGAGTAAAGAGAGTGAGGCGATTGGCCGCGTAACAGAGGTGATTGAAGGACTTGCGGAACAAACCAATCTACTGGCGTTGAATGCTGCGATAGAAGCGGCGCGAGCGGGTGAGTACGGGCGCGGTTTTGCTGTGGTGGCTGATGAGGTGCGTTTGCTTGCCTCACGTACCACGGAATCGACTTCTGAAATCAACGCTATCGTCAATGCGATTCAGACGTCGACCTCTCAAGTGGTCAGTGAGATAGAACAAAGCCGCCATCTAGCGCAGCAAGGCGCAGCGCAAACCCAACAAGCCTATGGGACGCTGAGCCAGACTACCGACCAAATCGAACAGGTGAGCCAACAAATGAATGCCTTGTTGGATGCCGCGCAAAGACAATCTTCAGCAACGCAAGAGATACAGTCGATCATGGCGCAGGTGATCGCATCCGCAGAAGACGTGGCGACGATTTCTGTGTCGTCCTCACAGGTCACGGATACCGTCAAGCAAGGCATTTCTGATCTTAATGGCGAGATGCAGCGTTTTAAAACTGAGTAATAGACGCGTAGCGCAAACGTGATGGGGTAATGCCCCCACCTGTTTAGTGAGATCCAATTCTCAATTATGTGTATTGTTGCACTAAGTTTGTGGGTGAATCACGATGGGCGCAGGAAAAGCGTGCTGACGTCGTCTATACATTAACCGTTGAGTGAAGTATTGAAGCTCAAGCAATGCATGCTTGAGCTTTTTCGTTTAGGGGATGATGTGCGTCAGTTATTTGTACTGCTTCTGGTGTTGGTGGCTAACTCGGTGTATGCCGACCACGCGGAAACGATAGTCGTGACCAATTCCAAAGCCTGGAAGCCTTTTTCCTTTCTCAATCAGAAAGGGGAACCGGATGGGATCTTGGTTGATTACTGGCGCAAATATGGTGAGTTGAATAAGGTCAACGTCGAATTTTTACTCGTGGACTGGCAAGCCTCTTTGGATGCGATGAAAAGCGGTGACGCCGATATCCATGCCGGTTTGCTCTGGTCAGAAAGTCGAGAGCAGTATCTTGAGTATGGCCCGAGTATTATGAAGATCGATACTCAGCTCTATGTCCATCAATCGCTCATCACTCAAGACATTGATGAGTTTATGCGTGGTGACCACAATTATCGCGTGGGTGTGGTTGCCGGTGGTTACGAAGAGTCTTTTACCCGACGTGAATTTCCCGGCTTAGATGTCATCAGTTTTGCCAATAACCAACTTATGATTGATGCCGCGTTTAATGGAAAAATTTCCGCCTTTGTTTCTGATCTTCAGGTCGCGAATTTTTATCTCTACAGCAGCGATGAACCTCACCGCTTTATTGGTGTTCGTCATCTTTACTCCGGCGACTTACGCCCTGCCGTGGCGGAAGGGGAGCGCGACCTCTATGACACAATCATCAGCAACCTCAAGCGTTTTAGTGAGGACGACAAAAACCAAATATTACAGCGCTGGATGTACGTCAGTACCGTCTACCCTAAATATTTGGTGCCGCTGATTGTTTTTGTCTGTACGTTGACGGCGCTTGGCTACATTGTGCTACTTAAAGTGACGGTGAAGCGGAAAACGGTGCAGCTGGAAGCAGCCAATCGTCGGTTGAAAAAGTTGAGTGAACAAGATGAGTTGACTGGAGTCAGCAACCGCCGTCATTTTATCCGTGAGTTCAACCGCGCCATCAGTCGAGGCCACCCACTGGCGATCATCATTTTTGATATTGATGACTTTAAGCAGGTCAACGACACCTTTGGTCACCAAATAGGGGACTGCGTGATCCAAAATGTGGCGTGGGCGGCGCGAGACGCCATTAGCAAACATTGCTTGCTAGGCAGAATCGGCGGAGAAGAGTTTGCTGTGTTGGTGTTTGGTGAAACGTCGAATACAGCTCGGTTAATTGCCCATCAGATTTGTGACAATGTCCGCCTTGTTGACTGCTGTATCGAAGGCACACGTCACGTGACTGTGAGCGTGGGCTGCGCAATGTACCCGAAGACCCACAAGGGCATTACGTTATCCGATGCGGACCACTTAATGTATGAGGCAAAAGCCAAGGGTAAGGACTGTGTCGTCAGTCGAACGATAGAGGCGTCGACCACTGAGCAAGAGTAGCGAACTCACGATGGGCAAGTTCGCTGTTTAGGTGGGCGTTAATTACCACATTAAATCATCAGGGACGACAAATTCTGCATATGGGTCGTCCTCTGCGATGGTCTCTTCATCCGCTTCTTTTTGATCGACGATGACACTCTCATCACGCTGAGCAATTTTATTCGCGACGCTACTTGGAATCACAACGTAAGACTCATCTTCGCGTACAATTGCAAGAATGCCTTTACTAAGCTGGGTTCGCACCAGTTCCGTCACATAGAGAGATTTGACCAATGTGCCATCGGTAAAGTTGTACTTGATCTCTCCATCGCCCAAGTCTAGCTTGTTCATCTGGATCAGTTGTTTCACTTGGGCGCGAATCTCTTTGCTTAAGCGCTGTTCGTTTTGTTCTTTGCTGAGTGCTTTATCACGTTCAACTTGCGCTTTTTTTTGCTCTTCGACGGCGGCTTTCACTTCACGCGCTTGAACACGCGATTTTTTTGAGCCTTTCTTGGCTTTCTTGAGTTTCTTCTCATTGACTAAGCCAGCTTTGAGCATTTGCTCTTGAAGGGTGAGTTTTGCCATGGCAATCAGTTCTCGGATAGCTATCTAAAATTGGCTTTATTCTAGCGAGCAAAACACGACAAATAAAGGATACCGACCGAATTGGGTGAGCCGCCCAGCCCAGAAAAAGGGTAAAGAGACGATGCGTCGATGAAAGTTTGCCCGTTACGTACAAAAAGCGTCCGAACGAGCTAAATAACTGGAAATTAGGCTTTTCTTTTTCATCGGATATGGCATAGTAAACACGCTTTCCGAAGATGCGTACTTCGTATAATGGCTATTACCTCAGCCTTCCAAGCTGATGATGCGGGTTCGATTCCCGCAGTACGCTCCAATCATTCCCAACTAATATTTTTGTCCCAACCTATTGAATATTAAGCGCTTTATTGCGTGTTTTTTCATGTCTGAAATTCAAGATCGGGACGTTGCCTATTGTGTCGGTGGCCAAATGGTGGCCAATTTGGTGTCCACCATTGGTGAAGGGTACTAGGTGACGTTAAATGTGCTCAAGTGTAGTAGTCGTCAGCTCATTATTACTTTTTCTAATTATTGTTTTTAGGTATCCGTTCGAATAACTCTGCAACAGTGATATCAAAGTAGCCACATAGTGTATCAATCACTTCTAACTCTACACGGGTCGCTGTTTCGTTATACAAACGCGTAATCGTGCCTCTATTGATCCCTGTATCGCGTGATACATCGGAAATTTTAAGTTTTTTTTCACCCATGATTTTCGACAAGTGGCACTTCAACATGGTCTTCTCCTGTAAAAAATGACCTCCTAAAGGTTAAAAATGCTTGCAAAAGAGTATTCTTATGATACATTTTATTCTCCAGGAGAGCATTAAGCTCTTTTGAAAGATATTTAGTTCAGCAGGAGATTGTACGATGGATAATACCTATTTGACAACGTCAGAGCTCTCAAAGCGAATCAAGTATGACGAAAGAGTGATTAGAGAACAGCTGAAAGACAGCGTTCTGTTTGAGGGAGTGCATTACATCCGTCCATTCGGTGGTAGAAAAATACTTTTCATTTGGGAAAGAGTAGAAGAGGAAATGCTTAGCGGTATTTCAATGCAATCATTAATCACTGGTTTGTAAGGGGGAAATATGGGGATATTGAACGTTCGAAATGGCAGACTTGTCCTTCAGTTTCGCTATCGTGGTCAGCGTTGCCGAGAACAAACGAAACTGCCTGACAACAAGTCTAATCGAAACAGATTGGAGCGTCTACTCAAAAGGATAGAGGCGGAAATTGTACTCGACACCTTTGACTATGCAGCTTACTTTCCAAAAAGCTCTATGGCTAAGCGCTTTGCTGAGGTTAAACGAAGAGAAGAAAAAGCAAGAAGTTATTTTGAAGCGCCAGAATCACCAACATTTAGGGACTTTTCTGAAACATGGCTAGCCGAAATGAAGGTAGAATGGAGTCATAGCCATTTGGTGGATGTTGAAGGCGTATTGAACAAATACCTATTACCGACATTCGGAAATAAAAGGATCAGCGCCATCAATAAGGCTCAAATCATGCAGTTTCGTTCCATCCTCGCCAAAGTACCGGGACGAAATTCGCAGTTCTTAAGTCCATCACGGATAAATCACATAATGACACCGCTTAGGATGATTCTTAATGAAGCCGCTGATCGTTATGACTTTAACCCAGCCTGGAAGAATATCAAAGCCTTAAAAGTAGGGCGCACTGAAGTAGACCCTTTCTCATTAGATGAAGTGGAGTTGCTGCTTAAACATGTTGATGATGATTACTATGCCTATTACGTCACGCGCTTTTTTACGGGAATGAGGACTGGCGAAGTCGACGCCTTGATGTGGAAAGATGTTGATTTGGAGAACAAAACGATCACCGTCAGACAGAGTATCGTTAGAGGTCGTTTGAAAGGGCTAAAAACAGATGGCTCGTACCGCGTGATTCAATTGACGGATAGGGTAATTGAGGCACTAGAAAAGCATCGCCGTAGCGCAGATGAGGCACTAAAGTTTGTGTTTACGAATGCACAAAAACGCCATCTCAATTACGCCGTCGTAGCGCGCTCTATTTGGTACCCCGCTATTGAAAAAGCAGGATTGAAGCGGCGCAACCCATACCAGACAAGGCACACGTACGCAACGTTGCTACTGTCTGCGGGGGAGTCACCAGAGTGGATTGCCAATCAAATGGGCCACACTACGACGACAATGTTGTTTCGAGTGTATTCACGATATGTACCTAACCTTACGCGAAAAGACGGAAGTGCGTTTACTCAGTTTCTTAGTAGTGGAGGTGCCCTATGAATTGCTCACCACTTGCAGTCCATTGCGCTAGCTTATGTTTTGATGTAATCCAGCGTGATGATTTTGAGACATTTAGTCATCAAGACATCCAAGGGTTCTATGATGAGGTGTACCAACTCGTCTGTGAGCGTTCTAAACTGTCTCCGCGCCTATATGAACAAGAGCACCTGTTTCTGTGCGAGGTGACTAATGCTGTAATTAGCGTTTTGCATTGTTGTCTCGAGTCTAGATTAAGTCGCGATGTTATGTGGATTTTAAGAGCGATCGAGTCACGCATTGACATGTCGATTAAAACTATTCGTCACTAGTTCTATGTGCGCACACTGCTGATTAGCTTGTGCGCTGCTAGTCGAAATACGTCTCGCTTAGGTGTACACCCATGAAAAAAGTTTTCGTAACTCTTAACTGCAACACCAACCGCCAGTCTGCAAAAAAGAACATACGCTTTGAGCATGAGCTTCTCTATGCAATTGAAAATGTTAAGCCTAACAATCAACCGTTTTCTCAATGGGTAAAGGGAGCCTGTTGGGACAAGATTCGTTGTGAAAGTGATGCCGACACTCCTATGTGCGCACAAGAGGAAAGTAGAGATTACGTTTCTGTGCGCACAGTGAGATCGGGCACAGACCTGACACCATCAACTATTGTCAGTCCAGAACTGCTAAACCTAGTCGTCGCATTCCATCAGCAAGGCCTTTATTATCAACAGATAGCGGACAAGCTGAATGACTTGAAGATCCCTTCGGTTGAAGGAAAATGCTGGAGCAGAATCGCAATAAAAAAATTGATCGAGTCTTGCGCATAATCACCTGTATTAGGACGTCATTTCTGAAACCTAATTCTGAAGAAGTCAATGTTGGTGATTGTTGATATTTCGTGTGAATTGTATAGACAACGTATCGTAACGGAACCAATGTGGCTTTAATCGGTTCGTAAATGGAAAGGGAGCAATAAATGAACAAACTAAATGAATGGATGGATAGAAACCCGACATTGACGACCATCATTGTCACCATTTTGGGGTTAGCTCTTGGGTATGTTCTTTTTTAAAGTGAGATATGGGTACTAATAACCGTTGAGTTGCTGCAGAACTTGCCATAGCTCCCACGGGCTTCTATTGTGCAATAGTATGTTGCACAAATCAGTCAGAATCAAAATACTCTTAATGCGCTTCGTAAAAGGGTCTATATTACGGCTAATAACCCGCTATGCTATATATTATCTAATATCATTCTTGAATCGAGAGAAACGGCGTTGAGCGAGAAAAGGCTATCAGAAAAAGAACTGCTTAAGGGTATTACAGCTGACACAGCCCACGCCGATGAGCTTGCAACAGTTTCATGGGATGAACTGGGACTCGAATCCTCAGAGGCTAACTATAGAGCTGCTTTGAAGAGGATAGAATCCTTGTCTGATGTGGCTGAACCAGGCACACGCGAAGGCGACGAACTTGAAAAGCTAGTGACTTGGGTTGAAGCGTATGAAGAGGAGCACTTCCCATTTTAAGTTAGCTAGTTTTTGTCTGAATCACCCCCTAAGCGCATCGTTCGTCAGTTAAACTAGTTACTGTGCAAAGCATGCATAATACTTATCAATCGACTGCGGAGTATTACTCGTAGCTCGGTTGTTGAAAAATTGTCGATAGGTTTCTCAATGAGAAAGTTCAGCAACAATTCAAATATTCCCCAAAACTTGGAATGAGCTGTATATGGTTAGTAGGTTGCAGATGAAACTTGCTGGCATACTGGTCTCGAACTCGCTTTTGGAGTAAACAGCTATGGCCTCAAGCTAATTCCTACAATCTGATGACAGCGTGTTAGGGCGAAAATTTCGAACACGCTCCTGTCACAGAGATAGCGGCAGAATTTTTTCCTAACACGTCTTTGCCATCATATGAATGATAGACGGGAATTTGTCGTGAAGCTCAACAAGTGTCATAATGAATCATTCGCTAATGCTCTGATTTACTGTGGTTTATTAGTGCTAAGTAACAAGTGGGTAGAAGTAATAGGCGGCAGGATGCGAGTTGGAAAGGCGGCTTGTTGCCGTATATAAAGCGTTAGAACTCAAGGAGAAAGTATGGAGCACCTTATACAATCTATAGAGAAAAGTATTGAAACACAAAACTGGTACGCGGCTTTAACTTTAGCGATTACTTTGCCAGATATATGTGGAAGGCTTAATAATCCAAAGTGGGGCTCTCAGAAACGTTTCGAAAATTGGTTCGATAAATATATGAAGCATCATTATGAAAGCCCTTTTCATGGCGAGGACTTCACGTTTTTACCTGCTTCTGATTGTTATGCACTTCGCTGCGCTTTCTTACACGAAGGCAGAGATGATGTTACTCAGCAAAGAGCAAGAGAAGTTGTTTCAAAGTTTGCTTTCTCAACAACAGGTTCGCATAAGTGTATGTTTAACAATGTCCTACTACTAAATATTCAATCGTTTTGTCTTGAAATTTGCCAAGGAGTCAGGGCATGGAAAATTGAATTTGAAAATGATGCTGACGTTTTAAGAGGGCTGGAAGAATTACTAAGAGTGCAAACTGAGGGCTTTTCTCCGATTCCGGGAGTGTTCGTACAATGAGTTCTAACAATCGCTTCAACCTGACTGCCAACCTTTGGTATTTTTGGTTTGGCTTTAGTGATTACGGTGGCCAGTTTGAGCTCGGTTTAGTTGGCAGCAAGTTAAGCGGGCGTTAGCTGTCTAAGGAGAATATATGTACAGGATTAGGCACAAAACTGCGAAATGTACTATTTGTCAGAGCAAAATTGCGCTTAATGCGAAAAAGTGTGTTCATTGTGGTAGCTATCAGGATTTTAGGCGTTACATCGATGTGGGTAACACATCTTTATCTCTTCTTGTCGCTCTTTTTACGTTAATCATTCTTGCGTCAAAAGAAATTTTTTCGATTTATGAAAGTTATATCGTTAGTAGGCAGGAACCAGAAATTATAAGCACAATAGCAAGTATTAGTGACCGGGAATTGAATGTTATATATACAAATAACGGCAAGTCAAAAGGCATTCTGCCTAACGGTTCATTGTGTTTAATTCCGGTAGCTAACATCGATAGTGACTACTACCGAGATGTTGAATTAGAACCAGCAATAGGAACAAATTTAAGGCCCGTGAGTTATGATGAGATTGAACGAATAAACATGTCCGTTTATTTGACTGATTTACCTCAAAGTAAAATGGTTCTTTTACCAAGTCAGACCATCATTGTTTCATACAAATTACACCAGCGTAGGGATTTGATAAATCAAGAAGTCAGTAACGAATTTAGAGCTTATTGTAATTTATCGGTAAGTAACATATACGGTGAAAATCAGTTTGGTGGCATCAGTGTGTTAGACAACGGTAGTATTCTGCTAATGCAAAGTATATTACGTGAACGTCCAGAATATACCCCAACCAACAGCTAACAAAGCGTTTAAGACGGATTCCCAACGCTTGGCATTTTCGGTTTGAATCGGCTTTAGTGTTTACGGCACAATAGGTTAGGTCTGGTGGTAGCGTTGCTCACCACTTAACGCGGCGTTATATGCCATTGTAGTAATGAGGATTTTATGTCAGTTGAGTTATCGTCATCCTTTTCATCAGAGGATTGGCAAGAATTAAAAGATAGCCAAGATAAGGCTCAAATTATCACGGTTTTACGTCATCGTTATTCCGAGAGATATTTTGAACCATTCAAGAAAAATGAATCCAAACACGGCTTCAGTATGATGGCAGTTTCGTGTTTAGTTATTGAATCGTTAATTTCATTAAAACGCGGATGGAAGAAAACTAATAAACCGGGGAAAGTAATCTTTGAAGAGTTCTTCTCCACATCGCAACATTTAACTGATTTTACTGGACTTGGCGCTGATTTTTATCAACACATTCGCTGCGGTATTCTGCACCAAGCAGAAACTACGGGAGGTTGGCGTATTCGCAGAGATCGCTCATTGCCGCTTGTTTGTGCAGATACGAAAGTAATCCACGCAACAAAATTTCTAAACCAGTTAGAAAAGGAATTCGAAAACTTTCTAACTGAACTAGACGAACAAGAATTCGCGTCACCTCAATGGAGCAAGGTTGTGAGGAAAATTGACCATATTGTGACTAATTGCGGCTAGCATATAACAAACTGTTTAAGAGTGATTCGCAACGCGTGGCATTTTTACTATGCGTTGGTTTTAGTGTTTAAGGTGGTATGCGGGAGCTTCGGTATTGCGTTGCTCACACCTTAACAGGGCGTTAGCTTTCAGCGGAAATTGGAGATATGAGTGAAATCAAGATCTAGAAGTATGTTAGATAAGTCTATTGCAGCGATGTTATCTGCAATAGAAATTTATAATAAGCCAGACTTTAATTATCGGGAAGAGACATTTTCAGTACTTTGTATTAATGCTTGGGAATTACTTTTAAAAGCAAAGGTTTTGCAGCTTTCTCGAAACCAAGTAACAAGTCTGTATGTTTGGGAAAATCGCTCGCTGAAAGGTGGTGGCAAGTCTAAGAAAAGGTACATTAAATATAATCGCTCAGGTAACCCAATGTCTGTGAGCATTTACGAGGCTCATCGTATAATAACAGAAGATTATGGTGTAAAAATCGATAAAGCGGTGAAATCCAACATCACAACACTTGCTGAAATTCGAGATAACTCGATTCATTTCATTAATGATGATCTGACTCTTGCTGTAAAAGTCCAAGAGTTAGGTACGGCATCTTTACAGAATTATCTACACTTAGTCCAAGAATGGTTTGGTTCAGTTCTTGATAAGTATAATTTTTACTTAATGCCAATGGCATTTTTCAGAAGTTTTGACTCAGTTAATGGAGAGGCGCTCAATGCGTCAGAGAAGAAACTTCTTCAGTTCATTAATCATGTTGAAACCGAGTATGATGACAATGAATCTGAGTATAATTTATCGTTACGAATAGATGTTAACTTCAAGAAAGTCAGAAGTGGTGATGGTATACCTGTTCAAATTACAAATGATCTTCAGGCTCCAATAATAAGGCTTGAAGAGGAAGAAATAATGGACAAATACCCGTGGGATTATGATGTATTAAATACTCGTTTACAAAAAAGATATTCAGACTTCAAAATAAATCGCGAGTATCATGAACTACGTAAATCCTTTGCTACTGATAAAAGGTATTGTCATGAACGCCTGTACAACCCAGCCAACCCTAAAAGTGGTAGTAAGTTGTTTTTCAACCCAAATATCGTGAAAGAGTTCGATAAACATTACAAAAAGAAAAGCTAACAAAGCGTTTAAGACAGATTCCCAACGCTTGGCATTTTTCATTTCATCGTTGGGATTTGTGTTTAAGGTGGTATGGTTACGTTCAGTGGTAGCGTTGCTCACTACTTAACGCGGCGTTAGGTGTATAAGGAAATAATCTATGAAAAAAGACCCACGTCATCACATATATGTAAGAGACAATTGGACTTGCCAGTATTGTGGCCGAACAGGAGCTTCGGATTTTAACGCTTGGAATGAAGCATGGTTTGCAATTGATCATATCAAGCCTAAAAAGCATGGTGGTAGCGATGATGATTCAAACTTAGTGGTAGCCTGTCATACTTGTAATAGCGTAAAAGCCGCTGATATGTGTAGTTCAATTGAAGAAGGCAAGGCTATTATTGCTCGAAAGAATGAGGGACGGAAAGAGTGGTTCAATAAATTTGTGCTGGGAGTCGGCGAATAACACCTAACAAACAATTCAAGCAGACCCTCAACGCTCGGCGATTTTTGTTTGCGTCGGGTTTGGCGTTGCCGAGCAATGCGGAAAGTGAGCCAGTGCGTTTCGGGCTACTTAATTGGGCGTTATGTACTTATCAGTTATCAAACAAGTAGTAGGAGTTGATAATGACAACAATTGGTTCACTGTTTGGTGGGGTTAAATTCCCATATGTTTCGCCTATTCAATTTACTGACATCATGATGGACTCTTTTGTCATCCAGACTGAAAATGTAATTGAATCGGAAATTGAAAAATTTAAGGAAAACGGACCAGAAGAACAAGTAATTGAGATATGCGCTGAAGAGGGGATCTATGAGTATATTGAACATTATTGCGGCTTAAGCAGCCAAGAGGTCATGTTAGATGAGATCTTTACTGAGTACTTTCCTAGTTTGAATCGTCGGTCTGCCTTTCAGACGATTTACAGCACATACGAAGTTGAATTACAGGCTCTATGTAGGCGTTATCATAAAGATTTAGGTGGCAAGAAGTTCGAGCGGTATGAAGGCTCTGGTATCGTAAAAGTACACAATTTCATTAAGTACCACTTCCCAAACTTGAAAAATTCCGTTGAATGGAAGGCTATTGACCAATTACGCATATTAAGAAACAACTGTGTTCATAACGATGGTCGAGCATTCAAGGCTAATGGTAAACCAGTCAAAGAGATAGAAAGCTTAATTCAAAAGCACTCGAATCTATTCCATCATGATGGCATAAAGGATGTTGATGCTGACGGGAACACTATCAGGTACGTTAGTGGCGGTGCACGCCGAAAAGGGCGCTATGTGTTGTTCGAAAAAGGCAGTTTGCAATATGTGATTGGTGCTTTCGAAGAATACGTAAAAGCTATTGTTGGTGAGTTTTCCAAACGGTAAAAGCGTACATAACAAATTGCTTAAGAGTGACGGCTAACCTTTGGCATTTTTGGTGTGGTTTAGTTTAGTGATTACGGTGGCTTTGCTAAGGTTCAGTGGCTTAGCCGCACCTTAGCAAGGCGTTAGTTTTTAGGAGAATACAATGACATTGTCAGTGGCTTGGATAAGAAAGGTTAACAATACTGAAGAGCTAATGGTTGCGACAGATAGCCGACTTCGTTGGGGAAGAGCATGGGACTGCTGTCCTAAAATATTCCCGCTAGTTAGACAGGATTCTGTGCTTTGTTTTGCTGGCAACACTCAGTACGCCTATCCAATGATGTTGCAAATTAATAACTCATTGAGCATGCATGGGAAGTCTTCGTCTCGTGCGTTAGATATTACAGATGTGAAAGGTCACATACTAAAAGTCATAGAGGGCATGCGTGATCATATTCATGATCTACCGCGAGGTAGTGACGCTTTTGAAGCTCCCGATGCTCTGTTTATATTTGCTGGTTACTCATGGAAAACTCAAAGCTTTAAAATTTGGACGTATTATTACGACCCAAAAACTGATAAGTTTTCTTGCAAAAAAGCATCTAGTCATCGAAAAAAACTCGATGGAACAAAGTACTATGCATTCATTGGTGATAACCTAGATATTGCTAGAAAAAAGACTACGGAGTTACTTATAGAAAAAGGCTTAGGTGACAATCCTGGCTTAGATATGGAGCCTTTAGAAGTTCTAATTGAAATGATTCGTGATGAAAAATACCCTCATATCGGTGGCTCTCCACAAGTGGTGAAAGTTTATAAACATATGAATACAATGCCTTATTCTGTCTATTGGCCGAATAAAGAAAGCAACCAAAAAACCTTTTTAGGGCGACCGATGTTAGATTATGAAGTCAACGAGTACTTTGTTCTAGATCCAGACACGATGAAACTAGAAAAAAACTAACAAAGCATTTAAGAGTGATTCCCAACGCTTGGCATTTTTCATTTCATCGTTGGGTTTCGTGTTTACGGTGGCTTGGTTAAGTTTCGTGGTAGCGTTGCTCACACCTTAATGCGGCGTTATGTTTCTAGGAGTAACTGTGAAAGATATGTAGTGGTTTAATGATTCCGGACATCACTTTAGGTGGTAAACTTGCCACCGTAACAAGAGGTGTTTAATGACTAGAAAGCGTCGCTCATTTACTGCTGAGTTTAAATTAGAGGCCGCGTGCCTAGTGCTGGATCAAGGCTATTCGGTTGCTGAAGC